>CAZROA010000019.1:0-39236 GCA_964601575.1 uncultured Thermodesulfobacteriota bacterium | reverse complement strand
TCACTAAAACTTGGGTTTCTTTATGAGATTGGTTATTGCCGGAGGAGGAACGGGCGGGCACCTTTTCCCTGGGTTGGCGTTGGCTGAGGAGACGCTGGCCCGTGGGGGAGAGGTCCTTTTTGTGGGCTGCGGGCGGAAGATCGAGGACCTAGCCCTTTCCGAGGCCCCTTTTCCGGTAAAGACCCTAAGGGCCGAGGGTCTGATCGGTCGGCCCTTAAAGGATAAGCTTAGGTCCCTGGTCAAGATGTGTCTTTCCGTAGGGGAGGCCCTTAAGATCCTTAAGACCTTCAAGCCTCAAGGGGTCTTTGGGGTTGGGGGTTATGCTTCGGTGCCGACTATTTTGGCGGCCAAGATCCTGAGGCTCCCTTGTGCCATCCATGAACAGAATTCCGTTCCCGGAGTGGCCAATCGGTTCTTAGGACGCTTGGCCTCCAAGATCTTTGTCTCTTTCCCGAAGACAGTAGCCTATTTCCCCCGGAAAAAGACGATCTTTTCCGGGAACCCTGTTCGTCGTTCCATCCTTGAACCAAGGATTAGGGAACATCAAGGCCTTGGGCTTTTGGTCACCGGAGGGAGCCAAGGGGCCAGGGCCTTGAACCGCCTGATGCTCCAAGTGGCTCCAAGGCTCTACGAGCGTTTTCCTGATCTTTTCCTTATCCATCAGACGGGTTTTGCCGATGCGGATCTGGTCGAGGCCTCCTATGCCAGCCACGGTCTCCCGGTCAGGGTCTATCCTTTTATTAAGGATATGGCCTGGGCCTATGCCCAGGTAGATCTGGTCCTTTGCCGTGCTGGGGCTACCACCATTGCCGAGCTGTGTGCCTTAGGTAAGCCGGCCATCTATATCCCCTTCCCCTACGCCACGCATCGGCATCAGGAAGAAAACGCCAAGGCCGTGGTTGAGCGCGGAGCGGGGCTCATGTTTCGCGAAAAAGACCTCAATCCAGATGAACTCTTCGAGGCCATCTGCGGTCTCTTAGAAGATAAAAGACGGCGTGAGCAAATGAGTGCAGCCGCTCAAGGCCTCTTCCCTAAAGAGGCCTTGCAAATCATTGTATCCCAAACGGAGGCGTTAATAGCCCATGCTTAGACATAAAAAATATCATTTTATTGGTATCGGTGGCATCGGTATGAGCGGGATTGCCAAGCTCTTGTTGAGCCTTGGCTATGAGGTAACAGGCTCTGATCTCAAGCGCAGTGAGATCACTAAACAGCTAGAGGGCCAAGGGGCACGTATTTTTTATGGTCATCATCCACAAAATGTCCTTGGAGCCGAGGTGGTGGTCTATTCCTCGGCCATCAAGCCGGATAATCCCGAACTAGTAGAGGCCAAACGCTTGGGGCTTGAGGTCATCCCCCGGGCCGCCATGTTGGTGGAGATCATGAAGCTCCATCATTTCAACATTGCCGTGGCCGGGGCTCACGGAAAGACGACCACTTCTTCCATGATAGCTACGGTGCTCACCGCTGGAGGGTTAAAGCCAACGGTGGCGGTGGGTGGCAAGGTAAACGGCTTTGCTGGCAATGCTTGGTTAGGTAAGAGGGACTATCTGGTGGCTGAAGCCGACGAAAGCGATGGTTCTTTTCTACGCATGAAGCCTAATCTTGCGGTGGTGACCAATATCGACCGAGAGCACCTCGATTTTTATCCCGACTTTGAGGCGGTGAAACAGGCCTTCCTTTCCTTTCTTAACGATCAATTAGAGCCCGAGGGGACTGCGGTCTTGTGCCTGGATGATCCGGGGGTTCGCGAGCTTATCCCCAAGGTCAAAAGGGAAGTGCTTACCTATGGTTTCTCTCCGGCGGCTGATCTCCGGGCCAAGGTGATCAAGGGGGCGGAAAAGACCCTTTTCGGGGTTTTTTATCAAGAGACTTACTTGGGCGAGGCCACGGTCCATCTTCCAGGGCGGCACAACGTTTTGAATGCCTTGGCCGCTATAGGGGTGGGGCTTAGACTAGGGCTTCCTTTTCAGGCCATCGTCCAAGGGCTTTCGGCCTTTAGAGGGGTTCGACGACGTTTGGAGTTCAAGGCCGAGGTCGGGGGAATACTCGTCTTGGATGACTATGCCCATCATCCGACGGAGATAAAGGCCACCCTCGCTGCCTTAAAGGTGGCTCATCCTGAACGCCGTTTAGTGGTCCTTTTCCAGCCCCATCGTTATACCCGAACCAAGGCCCTTTTTGAGGACTTTGTCCGGTCTTTCGACCAAGTAGACCTCCTTCTCTTGACCAAGATCTATCCGGCCTCTGAGCCCCCGCTTCCCGGGGTGAGCGGGGAAAGGCTCTACTTGGCCCTTAAAGAAAGGAGAAAAGGGCCTACTTTCTTTGCCGAAAACAAGGAACTCCTCTTGGCGCGGACCCTATCTCTTTTAGAACCCGGTGATTTGGTGGTGACCATGGGGGCCGGGGATATCTATCGGGTAGGCGAGGCCTTGGTCGAGGAACTAGGGCTTAGGGAGGAGGTAGCCTAAATGGGAGGTCTGGCGGCACTCTATCAGAAAGAAGGTTTTGTGGTCAGAGAACGGGTGCCGCTTTCTAAATACACCACTCTGCGGGTCGGTGGGCCGGCACGGGTGATGATCTTTCCCCGAAATTACTGGGAACTTTTACGTGGCCTAGCCTTGGCCGAAGCCCTGGGAGAGCCAGTCTTTTTCCTTGGCGGAGGGAGTAACCTCGTCGTGCGCCAGGGTGGTCTACCAGGGGTGGTCCTTAATATGCGCGGCTTGACCAATTTTCATCACCTTGGTCAAGGCTTGATAGAGGCCGAAGCCGGGGTGCCTTTATCAAGGCTCCTTAGTTTTTGTCAAAAAGAAGGGCTTTCAGGGCTTGAATTTTTGGCCGGGGTGCCGGCTACCATAGGTGGGGCCGTGGCCATGAATGCCGGGGCCTTTGGCCAAGAGATCAAAGATGTCCTCAAAGAGATCGTAGTCCTTCACCAAGGTCACCTTCGAGTCTATAAGGTGGATGACCTCCCCTTTGGTTATCGTTTTTGGGGCGGACCACAGGGGGCCTTGATCGTCAAGTGTCTCTTTCAGCTTGTTCCACGTTCTCCAGAAAGGGTGCAGCATAACCTTGCCGATTATCTGGCCAGACGACACAAGACCCAGCCGTTAAACGCCTTTACCGCTGGTTGCGTCTTTAAGAACCCCCCGGAGGCCCCGGCGGGGTTTTTGATAGAGAGCGTAGGGCTTAAGGGTTTTACCCTTGGTCGGGCGGCTTTTTCCAAGAAACATGCCAATTTCATCGTTAATCACGGAGGGGCAACGGCAGATGAGATCTTGGCCCTGATCGATTGGGCCAAAGAAAAGGTCTTTCGGGCCTATGGGATCGAACTTTTTGAGGAGGTAGCCGTTGTCGGTGAGGCCTAAATCCCGAAAAATCCTCGGTATTTCGGCCTTCATCCTGGCGATGGCCGCCTTTGTTGGCCTTTTCTTCTGGGCTCGACAGGCGACCTATTTTGCCATCCAAGAGATCCAGATCGAGCTTCCCAAGAGCCCGTTCGTAAAGAAAAAGGATATTCTGGCCTTGACCGGGGTACCGTTAGGCCAGAATCTCTTTTCCTTGGATCTGAAGAAGATCGAGCGTCAACTGGAGGCTGATCCCTGGGTGGCCAGGGCCTTTGTCTCTCGGCGCCTGCCCAATACCCTCTTCATCAAGGTTCGTCTGCAAGAACCAGTGGCCATGGTGGCCACCTCAAGCGGTGTCTATTTGGTCAACAAGGAAGGCCGACTCTTTGCTCCGGCCACCAAAGAGATGTTAAAGGACTTTCCGGCCATCGTTGGCCTTAGCCCCGAAGAAAAAGAGGCCCGTATGCTTTCTCCTCAGGTCAGACCTTTACTGGCCCTTTTGGCCTATCTTCGACGCACAGACCAGTTGGTACCGTGCTACGCCAATATCTCGCAGATAAAGATTCTTGACGACGGTTTTCTCCTGATTACCAGAGATGCCCTTACCGTCCGTTTCCCAAGTGGAGATCTGAAGACGCTTCTTGCCAAATATCGGCGCCTCGATCGGATCTTTCAGTATCTTTACGAAACGCGTCAATATGCTCGCACGAAGCTGATCAGACTGGATTATCCCGATGGTGAGGCGGCTCTTCTCTTAAAAGAGGGCTAAGGATGGGTAAGCAGGAAGACAACATCATCGTCGCCTTAGACGTAGGGACGACCAAGGTCTGCTGCCTGGTGGCGGAGGAGACCGAAGAGGGTCTGCGGGCCATCGGGTTGGGGATGGCTGAATCCACGGGTCTCCGCCGCGGGGTGGTGGTGAATATCGAGAGCACGGTGAGTTCCATTGTTCAAGCTGTTCAACAGGCGGAACAACAATGTGGTGAGGAGATCCGCTCGGTCCTCATGGGCATTGCTGGCAGCCACATCCGTAGCCAACAAAGCCATGGGGTCATTGCCTTGAAGAGCGGAGAGGTGACTGAAGAAGACGTTCAGCGGGTCATCGAGGCGGCGAGAGCCATCAATCTGCCCAATGATCGTCTGATCCTTCACGCCATCCCCCAGGAATTTATCGTCGATGATCAACGGGGAATTGAACAACCGATAGGGATGAGCGGGGTACGTCTGGAGGCCAAGGTCCATATTATCACGGCCGCCTCATCGGCGGTTCAGAATCTGGTCAAATGTGCGGAAAAGGCCGGGCTTGAGGTAGAAGCAGTCATTTTGCAACCCTTGGCCTCGGCGGAGGCGGTGCTTACCGATGAGGAACGTCAATTAGGAGTGGCCCTGATCGACTTCGGTGGAGGGACGACGGACGTGGCCATCTTCCTCGAAGGTGCCCTTCGTTATACAGCGGCGGTGGGCGTAGGGGGGCAGCTCCTGACCAGCGATCTTACCGTAGGGCTTCGTACCACCATTAGTGCCGCGGAAAAACTCAAGATTCACTATGGCTGCTGTTTGGCGGCCCTGGTCCCTCGAGAAGAATACATAGAGGTCCCCGGGCTTGGGAATCGGCCCTCACGCCGTCTATCGCGGCAGATACTGGCAGAGATTCTCGAGCCGCGGGTAGAAGAATTATTAGAGATCCTCAATACCGAACTCGAACGCTCAGAACTCAAACCTCGTTTGGGCTCAGGGGTGGTGATCACCGGGGGGTCAGCCCTTTTGCCTGGGCTCCTTGAGATGGCTGACCAGATCTTTGAACTCCCGACCCGAATTGGTTATCCCCAGAAACTAGCCGGTTTGGCCGAGGAAATCTATCATCCCAGGCTTTCCACCGCGGTGGGGCTTTTGCTTCATGGCACCAAATATTTGCCACCTCAGTCCGAACGTCGTTCAAAAGGGCCTATTAGTCGAATAGTTGACAAGATTTTCGGGAGGTGACCATGTCCTTTGACTTTGCCGAAAGTGAACACCAGGCCAAGATTAAGGTCATTGGTGTCGGTGGCGGCGGCGGAAATGCCGTCAATAATATGATTGCCAAGGGCCTGCGAGGGGTTGAATTTATCGTGGCCAATACCGACTATCGTGTCTTGGATCTCTCCCCGGCCCCGATCAAGGTCCAATTGGGAAAAGAATTGACCAAAGGTCTTGGGGCCGGCGGGAATCCCGAGGTAGGGCGGGAAGCGGCCCTTGAGGCCGAGGAAGATATCCGTCAGGCCCTTTCCGGCGCGGACATGGTCTTTGTCACCTGCGGTCTTGGTGGTGGTACCGGGACCGGAGCGGCGCCGATCATTGCCCGAATCAGTAAAGAGCTCGGGGCCCTTACCGTGGCGGTGGTGACCAAACCCTTTCGCTTTGAAGGGCGCCCCCGGGCCAAGGTGGCGGAAAAGGGCCTTGAAGAGCTCCGCCAAGAGGTAGACACTCTGATTACCATACCCAATGATCGACTCCTGGCCTTGGCCTCACCAAAGGCCAAGCTGTTAGAAATGTTCCGCCAGGCCGATGACGTCCTTTACTATGCCGTACGGGGTATTTCAGACCTGATCCTCTTCCCTGGCTATGTCAACCTGGACTTTGCCGATGTACGAGCGGTGATGAGTGAAATGGGGCTGGCTTTGATGGGCACCGGGGTAGCCACAGGCGAGAATCGGGCCCAGGAGGCGGCCCAAGGGGCCATTTCCAGTCCGTTGCTTGATGATCTCTCCATCTCCGGGGCCCGGGGGGTGCTTTTAAACATCACCGCTAGTCCAGAGAGCCTGACTATGGAAGAGACCGAGTATATTTCTGACCTGGTGGCCAAAGAGGCCCATGAGGAGGCCAAGATCTTTTGGGGAGTGGTTTTTGACGAACAGGCCGGAGACGAGCTGCGCGTTACGGTCATTGCCACCGGGATCGGGAGTAGTCAGGAAGAGAGGCCTGAGCCAGCAGAAGTGGTCACCCTGAAGCCCGAACCGCGACCTGTACCACCCCCAAAACCCAAACGGCGATATATCCTGGACAAGGTGCCCTCAGAGGAGGAGTTGGAAGTCCCGGCCTTTATCCGGCGTAAGGCCGATTGAATTTCTTTCTGAGACACGTTTTAACTTTGGCCGTTGTCTGATCAAAACTTGCCTTCATCCGAATAAAATAGTGGCCCCTTGCCGAAAACCGATTCAGTGCTAAATGATTCCTCGGTGAGGAGGGGGTGTCATGATTGAGGCCCATGAGCTCACCATGACCTTTGGTCCGATTGTGGCGGCCAAAGAGGTCTCTTTCACCGTGCGCCCCGGAGAGATCATGGGGCTTCTTGGCCCGAATGGGGCGGGGAAGACCACGGTCTTGCGTATGTTGGCCACCCAGATCGTCCCGGTCTCGGGCACAGCCAAACTGGCCGGGGCTGATATCCGTACCGAACCCCAAAAGGTAAGGAAAAATCTGGGCTATTTACCGGAAATGACCCCGCTTTACGATTCCATGGAGGTGGGAGAATACCTGGCCTTTGTGGCCGAAGGTCGGGGGCTTTCTGGAGGGGAAAAGGAAAAGCGTCTTTCCTGGGTTTCGGAGGTCTGCGCCCTTGGAGGAGTTTGGTATCAGCCCATCAGCCAGCTCTCCAAGGGTTATCGGCAGCGGGTGGGCCTGGCTCAGGCCCTTATTCATGACCCACCGTGTCTCATCCTTGATGAACCAACCTCGGGGCTTGATCCCCTTCAGATTCTTGAGATCCGTCGTCTAATCAAGGAATTGTCCAAGGAAAAGGCCATTATCTTTTCCACTCATATCCTCCAAGAGGTGGAGGCCTTAGCGGATTGGGTGACCATTATCAACGAGGGACACGTGGTGGCCCAAGGGACCCTTCCCGAGCTGGCCCAAAAGGCCACCGAAGAAACGGTCCTGAGGCTCAAAGTGGACAAGCCCATGGGTTTTGAAGGTCTTTCAGGCGTTAGGGTGGAAGATCTCGGGGCCAGTGAAGGTGGTCATCTGTATCGTTTGTCTAGTCCGAGACCAGGACTTGAGGCCGAGGTAACCAGGCTCATTTGTCAGAAAGGTCGGGTTCTCCTTTCCTTGGAGAGGGAAAGTGAAGATTTGGAGCAGATCTTCTTGAGGTTAGTAGCCAGGCAAAAGGCGGAGGGAGATCATGTCCGGGCTTAAGGCTGTGTTTAAACGGGAATTGGCCGCTTATTTCAATGCCCCTATTGCCTACGTCTTTGCCGTGGTCTTCCTGTTGGTGGCCAATGGTCTCTTCATGACCACCTTTTTCCTCACTGGCCTCTGTGACATGCGGGGCTTTTTCCAGACCCTTCCTTTGCTCTTGGTGGTCTTTATTCCGGCGCTTACCATGCGGCTTTGGGCTGAAGAACGAAAGACCGGGACCATCTCTCTCCTTTACTCTCTTCCGGTTTCAGAGATAAACCTGGTCCTGGGGAAATTCTTGGCTGCCTATCTCTTTACCCTTCTTACTCTGGCCTCTACCTTGATTATCCCGGTGATGCTAAGTGCCCTGGGTGAGCCTGACCCAGGCCCCATCATCGGCGGGTATCTCGGGGCTTCTGGGGTGGCGGCCTTTCTCTTGGCCTTGGGGCTTTGTCTTTCGGCCTTTTTTGAGGATCAGATCGTGGCCTTTATCATTTCGCTGGTCGCCGGCCTGACTACCCTTCTGGCCGGGACCGATTTGGTTTCTTCCTCTATTGATAGTTGGCTTCCAGGGGTGGGTGCTTTTCTCCGCTCAGCCACCGGCCTTATGGTCCATTATTCAGACCTGGCCAAAGGAGTCGTCCCGGTCCGGGATCTTATTTTCTATATCTCTTACACCCTGATCTTTCTCATCATTAATGTTTGGACCATCAAGGGCTATCTCCGCTATTTACATCGTCAAGGGTTCTTCGTTGGGGTCCTCTTCTTGATTGGTATCGGTCTTTTCGGTAATGCTACCCTGGCCAATCTGAGGCTCCCTCGGTTTGACCTGACCGAAGGCAAGATCTATACCGTCTCTCCGGCGGCGAGGAAGGTCCTGGAGAGGCTAGAAGTCCCCATTCAGGTCACTTATTATGTCTCCTCCAAAGACCAATTGCCCACCCCGATGAAAAATATCGCCCGAGACGTGACCGACATCCTCTCCGAATTTGCCGCCTTATCCCCTAAGTTTAGTTTTAAAGTGGTTGACCCCACCAAAAATCCAGCCCTCATTTCTAAGCTGAAGGAAAAGGGCATCGTTCCCTTTGCCGTGCAGACCATCGAGCGTGACCAGGTAAGTGTCCGGCAGATCTATAGCGCCCTCTCTATTGCTTATTTGGACAAACGCGAGGAGATCATCCCTCAAATTGTGCCTCAAAGTCTTTCCACTCTGGAATATGACATTATTTCACGAATTTATAAGCTCACCCTCTCCGAGCCGTTGGTGGTGGCCATACACACCCCAAGCCCAAGTTCTAATCCCTTTATGCCCATGCAGGATCGTTTTCAGATGGTGCGTGAACTCTTAAAGAGTTCGGGTTTTGAAGTGAAAGGGACTCCTATCACCCAAAATGTCGGCATCCCGAAAGAGGCCAAACTCTTGATTGTTCTTGAACCGGAGAAACTCAACGATCGCCAATTATACGAGATAGATCGTTTTTTAAGGAGTGGGCATCCGGTCATCATTGCTGCTCAGGCCTACAAATATTCTTATGGTCCAGGGCCTAACGGAGAGATAGCGGCTACGCCCCTGAGTCAACCACTTTCCATTAATAAACTTCTGAAGGCCTACGGGGTGGAGATCGATGATCGGATGCTCATGGATCAACAGAGTGCGGTCTTGGCTATTTCTAGCGAAAGACAAATGGGCCTCTTTGTCGCTGTGGTCCGTACCCCGGTGCGGTTTCCGATGCAAATCAAGATTTTGCCTCCCCAGATGAACCAGGATCTCTCGGTGACCAGTCAACTCTCGGCCCTACTTTATCTTTGGGGGAGTGCCTTGAAGTTAGATCGTTCTCTTTGGAAAAAAGAAGGCTTAAAAGGAGAGGTCCTTTTCACCTCAAGTCCTATGTCCTGGTTGATGCCTTACAGGCCCGGGCCTTTGACCCCAAAGGATTTACATCCCGGGCCTAAAGATGAAAAAGGCCCCAAGGAATTGGCTATTTTGCTCTCTGGCCGGTTTCCCAAAGCCTTTTCTTCAAGACCAGAATGGCCAGGGGCGAAAAAAGACAAGACCAAGAAAAAGGCCAAAAATAAGGAGGACAAGAAAGAAACTAAAGGTCAAGAGCCGAAGCCCAGCAAGTTGGTCGTAATCGGTTGTAGCGAGATGTTTACCAACTCGACTATTCAGGCCTTTAGTAATGCCGTCTTTCTGGTCAACTTGGCCGAGAGCCTCACCCTCGGGAATGAATTACTTTATATCCGGGCCAAGACCCAGGTTGAACGCTATCTTCCGGAGGTCTCCGATACCCAGAAGTTATTCTGGCGTGTGCTGGTAGTCTTTGGCCCTTCGACCCTATGGGTCATAGCTGGTCTTGGTCGGGCCGTTTATCGGCGTCGGCGGCGGGAAAAGTTCTGGACAAGGAGGGCTAGATGAGAACCTCTACCCTCATCTTCCTGGCCTTGATCTTTTTCCTCCTGGTAGGCGGATATCTCTTTACCCAGCGGGCCAAGGAACCCGGTGTAGAAAGTATCTTTACCACCCTCGGTCAGAAGAAATGGCTTAAAGCCGATAGGATAAAGGTCTTTTTCGACGGCGAAAAGGGGTTTTCTTTGGTCAGAGAACCGGAGACTTGGCTGATTGAGGATGATTTTCCAAAGCCGGCCAGTAAGGTCTTGATCCAAGAATTTTTGAGACAACTGGCCGATCTTTCCGGTGAGAAGCGGGCAGAAGGGGATAAGTTTTTCCCCCGTTTCAAGGTAGGAGACAAAGAGGCCTTGCACATCGTGCTTTATCAAGGGAAGCAAGAGTTGGCCCATATTTTGGTTGGTAAGCGCGGGCCGCAGTGGAACAGCTCCTTCGTTCGTTTAAAAGGGCAAAAAGAGATCTATTTGGTGCCGGTCAATCTCCTTTCTAAGTTTGAGATCTGGTCCGTAGAGCCAGGTTTTCCCAAGGCCAAGGATTTTCTCGACCTCGAAGTCCTTGAGGTCCCGCTGGCCAAACTAAAGACCCTTTCCTTTCGAGGCCAGAAGGTTTCTTGGACCCTCTTGCGTAAGGAAGATCATAACCCCCAAACTTTTGTCCTAAAGATTGGTACCAAAGAAAAGAGACTTTCCTCCGAAGAGGCCGAGAAGTTTCTCCGTCGGCTCTTTCCCCTTTACGCTGAAAAGGTGATAAAACCCGAGGAGTTTAAAGGCAAAAGGGCCACCTTGACCTTCGTCAGTCGGTTGGGGCGGGAGGTAGAGGTCGATTTTGGGGCTTGTCAAAAGGAAAAAGACCAAGAGATATGCCTGGTAAAGAGGCCTCCTTTTGTTTATCAGGTAAATCAGTCCCTTATAGAGGCCTTTTTCAAGCCATCTTTTCCCTAACGTACACACACGGCGCGGATCTGACGCAGATCGGTCTCTCCGGCCAGCACCTTCCAGATACCGTCTTGTTTGAGGGTGAGCATTCCGTTTCGCATGGCGGCGTCCCTTATCTCGTGTACCGGAGCGGCCTTGACGATGAGTTGCCGGATCTCGTCGTTAGCCACTAATAGTTCGTGGATGGCCAATCGCCCGCGATATCCGGTCTGATTACAGTGTGGGCACCCCTTGGGGCGATAGAGGGTGACCCCTTTGAGGTCTTCTTTGGTCAACGGCTTGACCGGATGGGGGCCATATTCGTGGATGAGTTGTTCGATCTCTTCCTCCGAAGGCTGGTAGGGTTCTTTACAGACATTGCACAATCTCTTGGCCAAGCGCTGGGCAAGGATGCCTAACAGGGCATCGGCAAAATTATAGGGGTCCATCCCCATACCTAAGAGCCGGGTGACAGTTTCCGGGGCGCTGTTGGTGTGGAGGGTGGTAAAGACCAGGTGTCCGGTCAAGGAGGCCTCGATCACCGTGCGGGCCGTCTCTTCGTCTCGGGTCTCACCGATCATGATGACATCGGGGTCAGCCCGGAGGAAGGCCCTGAGGACTCGGGCAAAGGTGAGCCCGATCTTGGGTTTGACTTGGACCTGGCGCAAGCCTTCTTGGACAATTTCCACCGGGTCTTCGGCAGTCCAGATCTTTTTGTTCGGTCGATTGATGTAGCCCAGGGCTGCATGTAGGGTGGTGGTCTTACCAGAGCCCGTGGGCCCGACCACCAGGATCAGACCATAGGGCATCTCAAGGAGTTTTTTGAGGCGTTCCAGATTTTCTTCAGAAAGCCCTAGTTGATCAATGGGCATGGCCTCCACCGAGGCCAAGATACGCATGACCACGTCTTCGTTATTTTCGATGGTGGGAATGGTGGCCACTCGGACCTCAAAGGAACGACCGTTTTTCATCTTGAACTTGATCTTTCCGTCCTGGGGGAGGCGCTTTTCGGCGATGTCTAGATTGGCCATGATCTTATAACGCGAGATGAGGGCCCGCTTGTAAGTGTAAGGGATGTTTTTGAAGAGGTGACATTCGCCATCTATCCGCAGACGGACTTGGGCCCCGCGTTTGCCGGTCAGAGACTCGATGTGGATATCCGAGGCCCCACGGCGATAGGCCTCTTCCAGGATATGGTTGGCCAGTTGGACTACGACGCTGTCGGCAATTTCTTCGGTATCTTCACCTTCTTCCTCTTCTTCACTGACTACCTCTAGTTCACCGAGTTCGTCGGGGAGATCAAAATCGGCCTTTCCATAGAAATAATCAATAAATTTGTTGATATCTTCCTTAAGGGCCACCCGGATTTCAAACTCTTCGGCCTTGAGGACGCGACGGATAAGGTCAAGACGAAAGGTATCTGAAGGATCGTCAATGGCCAGGATGACCCGTCCTCCCTCCTCGGCGATAGGGACACAGACGTTTTCTCGAAAAAAGTTTTCTTTGATGCCCTCAAGGCACTCGGGTTTAGGGCCAACCTCCAGTTCATTAAACTCGATAAAGGGATAACCGTAGTAGGTACTTAGGGCCTCACCGATGTCTTTTTTGGAGAGACCAAAATCCTCGATCAGGACCTGTTCTATACTGGTCTTCTTTTCTTCGGCCAGCTTGCGGGCCTCCTCGTACATCTTTTCATTGAGGAGCCCCTTGGTGAAAAGGAGCTGAAATCGACCATATTTTCTCTGCCTTTCGCGGAGCTTACGGACTTTTTCCTCCACGTCCAGGTAATCGGCATTGAAATGATAGGCCTTGCTATAGGCTGCCAAGGCCTTTTCGATGTTCTGAGCCCTTTCGTAGATCTGCCCCAGGAGGTAATTCAGGGTCACGTGGTCTTCGATGGTCACGTTGGGGAGCTCCAAGGCCTTCTGGACGACTTTAGCCGCCTCTTGATACCGGCCAACTTCCATCAACAGTTCGGCCAAATGGCGATAGGCCTCCGGTTCTTCGTACCCTAGGGAGATGAGTTTTTGAAAGGCCTCGATGGCCTCTTCGATAAAGCCACCTTCCTTAAGGGCAAGGGCTTCTTGGAGGGCTCGTTCCTCTGGGGATTCTTCTTCCAAGAGGGGGACCGGGTCAGAGGTCTCTTTTTTATCTTTGAGCTCGGCAATCCGGGCTAGGATCTTCTCCCGTAGGCCGTTGTCACTTTCTTCGTCTAATTGGGCCAGAATTTCCTCATAAGCGGCCAGGGCCTCTTCCACCAGGCCTTGTTCAGCATAAATTTCAGCTTCTTGTAAAGCATGTTCCAACTCAGGAGGCATTTCCTAGCCCTTCGGCCATGATCACCGGATACTCTTCGCCATTGATGATTATCTTCCCCTGATGCTCATCTTTGATAAACTGTGCTTGCTCGGGGATATTCATTGGTTCGCTGTTATCAACGGCAAGAGCCACCCCTTTGTCCTTCTTCCAGAGTAAGAGCAAGAGATCCCCTTCCTGGAAGTCCTTAAGTACCGGGAGCACGATAGAGCGTAGTTCCTCTTCTTCTTTTTGGGTCAATTCACCGGAGAGTTTATTTTTGAGCTTCACAAAGGGTAGAAAGCCCCAGGGGCCGAGGAGGATCTTTAGGGGAAAATGCCCTTTTTGTAAGGCCTCTTGCCAATTATCTTTGATCGGGCCGATAAAGGCCACTTCCTCGGCTGGGACCAAAAATTTCCGAAAAGAAGACTCGCATACATAGGCCGCGGTAAAAGGAGGTTTGGCGGTCTCTTCTTTCGGACGTGAGACCGGGGCAATTATTTTTTTGCCCTTTAATTTTTTGAGGGTATTTTCGGCCAAGGCCTTGAGATCAGGTTGTTTCTCTGGGGGTAGTCTCTGCACCAGGTCTTCTATCTCAGAGATAGCTCGTTGACAGATCCTCTGCCAGGACCTTAACCGACTTGAGCGTTCAAATAGCCAGTTAAAGAGGACAAAGCGCTGATAATCAACGGCCAATTTCTTGATCATCTCATCTAGGATCTTTTCCTCTGAAGGGGCCTTTTCCGGTGGTGAAGCCAGCTTGGCCAGGCCTTTTTTCAAATGAGAGATATAGGGTTTGGCCTCTTTACCATGAATGGTGATCAGGTTTAGGGCCACTATTCCTTGGTGCAAAAAGTGGAGCCATTCCGGCCTGGCCTCATGAGAGCGATCTCGAAGCCAGATCCCCACTTCATGCATGATATCGAAAATCTCATGGATCTCTGGGTCGCTCTTTTGTTTGGCCTCTTCAAGGGCGGTCAAAAATTCAAAACAGTTTTCCGGCGTAAGCTCCCATTCAAGGCTCAGAAGAGCGGCGGCCAGTCTTTCGAGATCCTTTTGGGTCAAGCCCTTTTCGGGGTGAGACTCTTCTTCGGTTTCAAGGAGGTCGTCGATGTTGGGAAAGTCTATGACTTTGGATTCTTCCTCTTCTTTTTCGATGGGCTCAAGCTCGAGAGGGGTTTTTAGAGAATCGTCTTCGACCAAGGTTATTTCCTCTTGTTTGGCCGCCCCGAAGATTTCATCAATGGCCTTTTCCACGGCCAGATCAAATTCTTTGTCATCGGGTAGGTTCATAAGAGCCCTCCTTCAGCCCGCAAGCTTTCCTGTTTGAAGATGTATTTGCGGGCTACGTACTTTACCGTCCTCTTGCTGATCTCCTTGAGGGTCTCAAAGACCCCTATGCCTTTGGTGGCCGAGGCTTCAAAATACGGAGCCTTCAGGTCGCGATTGAGGTCGTTTTCCAATTCTTCAATGGTCAGAATGGGGATGGCCGAGGTGATCAGGTCCCTTTTATTATATTGAAAGACGAGCGGTAATTGCTCCAGGGTAAGATTGTATTCTTTGAGGTTGTTCTTCAGGTCAAGGAGGCTTTCGATATTTTTTTCCCTCCTTTTTCTCAGGGAATCGGCCACAAAAACGATGCCATCCACCCCTTTTAAGACCAATTTTCGAGTAGCCCGATAATGTGACTGCCCTGGAACGGTATAGAGTTGGATGCGAATATTCAGACCGTGGATTTGACCCAAGTTAATGGGCAGGAGATCGAAAAAAAGGGTTCGCTCCCCTCGTGTTTCAATGGTGAGGAGTTTTCCTCGATATTTTTCGCTAACGGCATTGTAGATGTAGAACAGATTGGTCGTTTTCCCGGAGCGCCCCGGGCCGTAATATACTATCTTGCAATGAATTTCGCGTCGGTTGAGATCTATAAGGGCCATCAGCGTTCAATTTTCCGCCAATAAGTCTAAGAGCTCTTGTGCTACTTGATTGACTCGTAAACGGACTAGGCCTAGGGGGATTTCATCGGTGAAGATGGTCACCAGGATGAAATCCTTACCTACTTTGCTAAAGTGGATATTGTCTTTTTTGCCTTTGTGATAAAGGATAGAAAAGTCTTCCTCACCGATTAGTTTGGCGATCTGGGCGGTAGCCCCAAAATTGGCTGCAGCCAAAGCAGCCAGGGAAGTGGTATCTACGCCGTTATCGTTTCCGGAGGCAACGATGACGTTGCCTGCCTCGTCGATCAAAATGGCCAAGGAAACCCCTACGGAAAGTAGATGACTATCGAGGACCTTTTGGAGTTGCTTGGCCTTTTGACTAGTGACCACCATGGTACTCATGACACTTACTTTTTCGGCACATGCCTAGACCCCCTTGAAATTTTTAGAAAAGAGGTCTTCTGACCGAAAGGTAAAGAAAAAATGCTTTGAAGAAAAATTTTTTGGGAATTCAGAATGGATATCTCTAAGAAGCTAGAGAAGATAGAACGTCTACCCACCCTGCCCCAAATCAGCCAGCGCATCCTCAATGCCCTAGAAGAAGAGGTCTCGGCCCAGAAACTAGAAGAGATCATCTCGGAGGATCAATCTCTGGCTGCTCGATTGCTTAAATTGGCCAATTCACCGATTTATCGTGGGTCCCAACCGGTGACCAATCTGAGGCAGGCGGTTGTCCGTTTGGGCACAGGGGAGGTACGTAACGTGGTCCTTACCGCCGCCTTAAAATATATGCTTAAGCCCACCGCCACCTATAAAAAGTTTGATATTACCCGCCTTTGGATCCACGCCTTGGCCGTGGCCCGGGCGGTTTATTTGTTGGCCTCGGAGGAAGGACACCCTGATCCCAATACGGTCTATACCGCCGGGCTTTTGCATGATATTGGCCGTTTGGCCATAGCCGTCTTTTTCCCCGAGGAGTTTCTTCATATTTTGGCCCTTTGTGAGGCCAAGGGAATTTCTTTTTACGAGGCCGAAAAGGAATTGGGTATCGATCACGCCGCCATCGGGGCTGAAGTGGCGGCGAAATGGCGTTTTTCAGAGGTCTTGATCGAGGCCATTAAATGGCACCATACCCCTAAGAATGATCAAGGGATAAATCAGATGGCCTTTTTGGTCTTTAAGGCCGATATCATCGCCCGCATAGTAGGTCTGAGCCCGGAAGAAAACTTCCCAAAATTACCTAAATGGCCCGCCGGTCTCCCCCTCGATAAAAAAATTCTCTCCAAAATAGTAGCTATTCTCAAGAAAGAGAAAGAAGATTTAATTGCCTCCTGGCAAGACGTTTTGAATGTCTGAGCTCGAAGAATTCCAAATTTAGACCAGAAAATATAAAAAAAAGTATTTGCGTTAACTAGGTAGAGAATTTAAGCGAATTTTTATAAGATTTTTTGAAAGATATGGACCTTTCTTGGTTGACATAAAAAATAAACACTACTAAGGTCGCTTTGTAGCCTAATTATAGGTGTAAAATCCTTCAAGGAGGTAAATAGATGGGTGAAATTAAGAAACACGACACACCAATGGTTGATGAGTTGAAAAAGGGTCCCTTTCCGAGTTTTGTAGATGACATAGAGACTTACGGTGAAAAGCATCAGAAGCAGTGTTGTTTTGATCTCTTGGGGCAGTTGGAGCTTTCTTATAAGCATAAGGAGACCCACTGGAAGCACGGCGGTATCGTTGGTGTCTTCGGTTACGGCGGAGGCGTTATTGGTCGTTATTCCGACCAGCAGGATAAGTTTCCGGCCATCTGGGCCTTCCACACCATCCGTGTCAATCAGCCGGCCTCGAAGTTTTATCATACTTCGGCTTTGCGGAAGCTCTGTGAGATCTGGGATCATCGTGGTAGCGGTATGACCAACTTCCATGGTTCTACCGGTGACATGGTCCTCTTGGGGACGGTCACCGAACAATTGGAACCGGTCTTCTTTGACCTTACCCACCAGATGAATATGGACCTTGGTGGTTCGGGTTCGAACTTGCGTACTCCTTCTTGCTGCGTGGGTAAGGCCCGTTGCGAGTTTTCCTGCATTGATACGCAGGAGCTATGCTATGATCTGACCATGACCTATCAGGACGAGCTTCACCGTCCGGCCTTCCCTTATAAATTTAAGTTTAAGATTTCTGGTTGTCCGAACGACTGTGTGGCGGCCATCGCCCGGGCGGACTTTTCTATTATCGGGACTTGGATCGATGACATCCGCATCGACCAAGAGGCGGTAAAGGCCTATGTAGGCGGTGAGCTCAAACCCAACGCCGGTGCCCATGCCGACCGTGATTGGGGCCCGTTTGATATCCAAAAAGAGGTCATTGATCTCTGCCCCACCAAGTGCATGAGCTGGGATGGTAACAAGCTCACCATTAACAATAAGGAATGTATCCGTTGCATGCACTGCATCAACGTCATGCCCGAGGCCCTGCGTCCGGGGACAGACACCGGAGCTACCATTCTGATGGGTGCTAAGGCCCCGATCCTTGAGGGGGCTCAGATGTCCACGGTGATGATTCCCTTTATCCGCCTTGAGCCTCCTTATGACAACCTGAAAGAGATCGTTGAAAATGTCTGGATGTTCTGGATGGAAGAGGGTAAGAACCGTGAGCGTCTCGGTGAGTTGATGCAGCGGGTCGGTCTGGCCAACTTTGTCGAGATCGTCAAGCTTAAGCACATCCCGCAGATGATCCGTGAGCCTCGGTCTAACCCGTACGTCTTCTGGAAGGAAGAAGAGGTTCCCGGTGGATGGAAGCGTGATATTAAGGAATTCCGTAAGCGTCACCCGGCTTAATAAAACAAGAGGGCTCGACCCTCTAAACCATTAAAAAGTTTAAATCGCAAGGAGGTTTAAGTATGGCCAATGAAATCTATGAAAAAATTCAAAACGCCCAATTAGATGAGATCTATTCTAAACCTTACGATCCGGAATTGGGGGAAAAGTTATATAATCCCCAGAAACCGATGGAGAACCGGATTACCGATATCGGTCCTCCGTATTATGCCCAGTTCTTCCCGCCGGTAATCAAAAAGAACTACGGGAAGTGGGTCAAACACGAGATCATTCAAGCCGGTGTGATCAAATACACCAGCGAGACCGGCGATGTCGTATATGTAGTCCGTTGTGGTACGCCGCGTTTGATCACCACCGATCTGATCCGGGATATCTGTGAGCTTGCCGACAAATATTGTGAGGGTTACGTCCGTTGGACCACCCGAAACAACGTCGAGTTTCACGTCACCGATGAAGAGGCCTTGAAGGCCCTGCTTGAGGATCTCAAGAACCTAAAACACCCGGCTGGTTCTTACAAGCTCCCCGTGGGTGGTACGGGATGCAGCGTGACCAATATCGTCCATACCCAGGGTTGGGTCCACTGTCATACCCCGGCTATCGATGCCTCAGGTGTCGTTAAGTCGGTGATGGACGAGTTGTTTGACTACTTCCAGACCATGAAACTCCCGGCCAAGGTGAGGATCGCCTTGGCTTGTTGCTTGAACATGTGTGGGGCGGTTCACTGCTCTGATATCGCTATCCTCGGTATCCACCGAAAGCCTCCTCTAGTAGAGGATGACCGTCTTGAGGCCGTGTGTGAGATTCCTCTGGCCGTCGCCGCTTGTCCTCTGGGGGCCATTAAGCCGGCCACGGTCGAGATCGACGGCAAGAAGAGGAAGACCGTCCGGGTCAATGAGCAGCGTTGTATGTTCTGCGGTAACTGTTATACTATGTGTCCAGCTATGCCTCTGGCTGACGGTGAGGGTGACGGTATAGCCATCTTGGTCGGTGGTAAGATTTCTAACCGTATTTCTCCGCCGAAGTTCTCCAAGTTGGTCATTCCTTATATCCCGAACGAGCCTCCGCGGTGGCCGACCACGGTACAGACGGTAAAGAAGATCCTTGAGACCTATGCCCAGCATGCTCGGAAGTACGAGCGGTTGGGTGAGTGGGCTGAGCGGATCGGTTGGGAGCGCTTCTTTGAAATTTGCGAGATTCCGTTTACCGAGAAGACCATGGATGATTACCGCTTGGCCTACGATACCTATCGTACTTCTATGCACTTTAGGTTTACCAGCCATGTGGAAATTAAATAAAGGAGGGATTTTTTATGGATATTGAGGAGGTCAAACAGAAAATTATGGAGTTTATGGAGAAAAAGACCAAGTCCAAGTCCAAGATATATCTCAAGGACATGCAGCGGGCTCTACCGGATGTAAAACCGATGATGATCAAAAAGGCGGCTAATGAGTTGGTGCGCGAAGGGAAGCTTGAGTATTTCTCCACTGGTAGTACCGTGATGTACGGGATACCGGGTAGAGGTCAGGCGGTAGAATAGCCTCTAAAGGGCCGGCGCAAGCCGGCCCTTTTTATTTTCCTGCCTAAGTACTTTCCTTGTCTGGCACGCAAAATACCAACTTACATCTGAGGGGAAATTGACAGAAAGGAAGAAACTGGCGGCCCCACCGGGACTCGAACCCGGGTCTCTGGCGTGAGAGGCCAGTATCCTAGGCCGCTAGACGATGGGGCCTTGAGTGAGACATAAATTAGTAGACCCTAAAGAGGGTGTCAAGAAGGAGCCAGGACCAAATTGTCACGATGGATTACTTCTTCCTGGGCAGAACCTAAGCGTTTGAGCGCCTCGCTGCTGTGGCAACCGATGATCTGTTTGAGTTCTTCCGAAGAATAGTTAGTGAGCCCTAGGGCTATGGTCTGACCCTTTTCATCCCGGCATTCCACACAGGCCCCGCGAGGAAAGGTCCCCTCTACCTTTTTGATCCCGGCGGGGAGAAGGCTTTTTTGTCTCTCGCGCAAGGCAATGACCGCCCCTTGATCAATGATCAAGGCCCCCACCGGTCTTTGATGATAAGCAATCCAGAATTTTCTTGCGGAAAGAGAGCGTTCTTCAGGAGCAAAGAAAGTCCCTATCTCTTCACCGGCAAAGATCTTTTCTAGGATCAAAAATTCTCTTCCCGGAGCAATAATCATGGGGATACCTAGGGCGGTGACCATTTTGGCTGCCCTGATCTTGGAGACCATCCCCCCGCGTCCAAATCGCCCGGGCTTTTTCCCCGCCATTTTTTCGATCTTTGGATCTATGTTGGTCACCAAACTTACCCGAGGGGCCTCTGGGTCTTCTCGGGGGTCTCTTTCATAAAGGGCATCCACATCGGAGAGACAGACCAAGAGATCGGCCCCGACTAGGCCGACCACCATGGCCGCTAGGAGATCATTGTCTCCAAATTGAATTTCTTCCACCGCTACCGTGTCATTTTCATTGATGATAGGGATAAGGCCCCATTTAAGCAGGGTTTCCAAGGTATTTCTGGCCAAGAGATACCTCTTGCGGTCTTCCAGATCCGTGCGGGTGAGCAAGACTTGAGCCACCTGTTGGCCATATCGTTCAAAGGCCTCTTCATAGGCCTGAATAAGGCTTGCCTGACCGGTAGCGGCCAAGGCCTGTTTTTCAGTCAAAGAAAAGTCTTTTTTGGGAAGACCTAATTTTTTTCGTCCGCAGGCAATGGCCCCGGATGAGACCAGCAAGACCTCATAGCCCTGGCGTCGAAAACGGGAAAGCTCAGCGGAGAGATTGTCGATGACCGCCCGAGAAAGACCGTCCTCTCCGGTGATGACCGCACTGCCGACTTTGACCACCAAACGACGTACTTTGGAGAGATATCGAGACCTAATGTTCATTTGGCGCAAAATCTGCAGTTTTTTGTAATAAACGCCAGAGCCCTTCTAATAATTCTTTAATCCCTTCTCCGGTAGCGGCAGAGATAAGATAAACTGGAAGACCTTTTTCTTCAAAGGAAGACTTGATCGGAACAAGTTTTTCCCTTTCTGATACCAAATCGATCTTGTTTAGGGCGATGGCCGCAGGCTTTTCCAAAAGGGCAGGGTGGTAATGTCTCATTTCCCGTTGTAATAACTCGAAGTCCTCGAAGACCTTTTCGTATTTAAAGGCCTCCAGGATGTAAAGGAGCACCCGGGTGCGTTCGATATGGCGAAGGAATTCGAGCCCAAGGCCAGCCCCTCGATGGGCTCCCTCGATAAGGCCTGGGATATCAGCCACGACAAAGGTTCGGTCCTCAGAGAGTTTTACCACTCCGAGGTTAGGGGTTAGGGTGGTAAAGGGGTAATCGGCTATTTTGGGCCTGGCCGCCGAGATCCTCGAAAGAAGGGTCGATTTTCCGACATTGGGGAGCCCCACCAAACCCACATCGGCGATGATCTTGAGCTCAAGGATGAGCCACCTCTCTTCACCGGGTTTTCCGGGTTCGGCAAACCGTGGGGCTTGTCGGGTAGGAGTAGCAAAATGGGCATTTCCTCGGCCCCCTTTGCCTCCCCGGGCGACCACGAAACGTTCTCCGTCACGGGTAAAATCATAGAGTATCTCTCCGGTCTCTGCGTCTCGGACGACCGTGCCTAAGGGGACTTTGAGGATGAGGTCGCGACCATCACGGCCTTTCATCTTTTTGCCCATCCCCGGGCGGCCATTTTCCGCCTGAAAACGGGTGCGATAGTGAAAATCATAAAGGGTATGGAGATGTCGAGAGGCCTCAAGGATGACATCTCCCCCGTCTCCACCGTCTCCCCCATCTGGCCCCCCTCTGGGGACATATTTTTCCCTTCGGAAGCTCACACAGCCGTGGCCTCCGTCTCCGGCCTTGACGTAAATCTTTACCTGATCCACAAAACGAGACATAGACAAAGGAAACCAGAAGGCCGGGGCTTCGACAAGGAGATTATCTTAACCGAAGGACATAATAAGCCAATTTATCAAAGAGGATGGTGATATCGGAATTTTCGATCACTACGTGTTGGGGGTGTTGAAGGGTAGTGGAGGCAAAATTGAGGATCCCCCTGATCCCTACTTTGATAAATCGATCGGCTACTTCTTGTGCTGCCTCTGAAGGTGTAGCAATGACCCCTATTTCGACCTGGTGTTCGCGTACCACATAGGGAAGTTGTTCGATAGAGTAGACATACACATGATTGATCACCTGGCCGATCTTTTTTTCGTCCACTTCAAAGGCAGCCACAAACCTAAACCCTCTTTTAGAAAGTAAGTCATAAGAAAGTAGCGCCCTTCCCAAATTTCCTACCCCGGCCAGGATCATGGGCCATTCTCGATCTGTGCCCAGGATACGGCGGATGTGTCTCAAGAGACCCGGGGCCGAATAACCGACACCGCGGACACCAAATTGACCGAAATAAGAGAGATCCTTCCTTAATTGGGCCGAGTTGACCCCACAGGCCCTGGCCAATTCTTCTGAACTGATCAGTTCCCGACCTTCTTGGATGAAACGTTCTAGGGCCCGAGCATAAATGCCTAAACGATAGATGGTAATTCCTGAAATCTTGAAATCGGTCATTTTAAAAAAGAAACGATCTAGGCTTTTACCCAGAGACCTAAGAAAATTCAAAGTCTAAATTATTTTACATTTTTTACAAGTAAGCCCTATCTTTTTCAAGAATTCTCAAAAGGAGCATAGATAGCCACCCAAGCCGCCTGGCCGTAAGAGAGCCCCCCATCGTTTAGAGGGATATTTTCTGGAAGGAGGGGCCTCAGGCCGAATTCAATGAGATACCGACAAAGGGCCTCGGTCAGGAGGGCATTTTGGAAACACCCGCCGGAGAGGAGCACTTTTTTTAGACCGGTCTCTTGGGCCAGGAGACAAAGGCCCTTGGCCAGGCCTTTGGCCAGGCTTAGATGAAAAGAGGCGGCGATCTCTGAGGGCGGGGTCCCTTGGCGGTAGTCCTTAAGCAGGTTTCGAAGAAGAGTTGAGGTCTCCCACACCAATTTTTTTCCTCTTTTTATTAAAGGGAGAGGATAGGTTTTGATGGTCTCGCCTTTAGCGGCCAAGGCCTCAAGACGCATGGCCGCTTCTCCTTCATAATGGTTTACAAGTGAAATCCCTAGGATGGCCGCCACGGCATCGAAGAGCCGACCAGCGCTGCTGGTAAGAGGGGCGTTAAACCGACGCCTTATCAGGTGAAAGACAAGCGCGGTCTTTTCCCGGGGTATTTTGGGGAGGAGCTCGGCGGAAAGCTCCAGGGCCTTCTCTTTACCAAGGGCACTCAGAAGGTAAGAAAGGGCCATACGCCATGGTTCCTTAGCCGCAGCGTCTCCTCCGGGTTGGGGCACTTCTTCAAGGTGCCCAAGGCGTTTTACCTTATCCTGGCCAATAAGAAAGACCTCGCCTCCCCAAATATGGCCATCCTCACCGTAGCCTAAGCCATCGAGGACCAAGGCCAACAAAGGGGGCTTAAGGCCTCTTTCGGCCATGGTGGCCAGGGCATGGGCCACGTGGTGTTGGACCCGAAGGAGGGGAAGACCGCGAGCCTTGGCCCACTCCTCCGCCAATCTGGTGCTCATGAATTCCGGGTGAAGGTCACAGACCAAAATTTCCGGTTCAAAGTCCAGGAGTTTGGCCAGATGGTGAAAGACGGCCTCAAAGAATTCTAGAGTCTTTAAGTCTTCAAGGTCACCGAGATGTTGCGAGACAAAGGCCTCTTCTCCACGGGTAAGGGTGAAGGTGTTTTTAAGGAGCGCCCCTACGGCCAAAGTAGGCGGGATCTTTCGAGGAAGGGGTAAGACCTCGGGGACCAAACCTCGGGCCCGGCGAATAAGGCGCCCTTTGCCAGCAATGACCTGCACCACCGAGTCATCTATACCGATCACGATTTCGCGATCATGGAGGAGGAAAAAGTCGGCGATCTGGTTGAGCCGGGCCAGGGCCTCCTTGTTCCGGTAGCATAATGGCTCTTGGGAGAGGTTGCCGCTGGTCATGACCAGGGCCAAGAATTCTCCTTCGGCCAGGAGTAAATGGTGAAGCGGGGTGTAAGGGAGCATGAGGCCGATGAGGTTGATTCCTGGAGCCGCGGAAGGGGCCAAGGGGAAGGGCTCTTTCTTTCTGAGAAGGACAATGGGCCGCCGCGGGGAGAGGAGGAGGTTCTCTTCCTCTGGAGTTATGTAGGCCAGTTTCCTAGCGGTCTCGATGTCCTTGACCATGACCGCCAAGGGCTTGGTCGGGCGGTGTTTTCTCGCCCGGAGAAGGGCAACGGCCTTTTCATTGGTGGCGTCTACCGCCAGATGGAATCCCCCTAGGCCTTTTAAGGCGCAAATTTTCCCTTCCCTGAGGCGTTCGATGATGAAACGCAAAGGGTCCTTGACCTCGATCTTTTCCCCTCGGGCATCGGTTACCCAAAGGTGCGGGCCGCAGACCGGGCAAGCGTTGGGCTCGGCGTGGAAGCGCCGATTTGAGGGATCGACGTATTCTCGATGACATTCTGGACACAAGGGGAAGACCTTCATCGAGGTGTACTTCCGGTCATAGGGAAGATCCTCGATCACCGTGTATCTGGGGCCGCAATCTGTACAATTAATGAATGGATAGCGATAGCGCCGATCCTTCGGATCGAAGAGCTCACGGAGGCAGGCTTCACAGGTGGCCACATCCGGAGGGATATAGGTCTTTTTGACCCCAGAGGTGCTTTTGAATACCTTGAAATCCTTAGGAGGATGACCAATCAAGGGCCTTAACGAGAGGCTCCTGATTGTGGCCAGGGGCGGTCTTTCCCTTTCCAGGGCCTGGAGAAATTGACCAATCCTTTCCCGTTCTCCCCAGACCTCGATTTCTACTCCGTCGCCGGTGTTTTTGACCCCACCGGTGAGGTGAAGGCCTTGGGCCAAACGATAGACAAAGGGCCGAAAGCCTACCCCCTGTACAATCCCCCGGACCCGAATGAGGACCCCTGAGGAGGGGATGGCCTCGATATTTAGCCTATCTCTTTGTTCATCAATTCTCTTAGGAAGGCAAACCAAGGTTCAAGGGTCTCCTTTTGGTTCACAGAGAGTACAAAACACTTGAGACGCGGATTGATCTTGGTAGCTGCGGCCATGACTTCCTGGGGATCAAAGTCAAAATAGGGCAACAGATCGGCCTTGGTGATGCAAAAGACATCGGCCTTCATAAAAGAGACGGGATATTTTTCCGGTTTATCCGGGCCTTCGGGCACCGAGACCAAAACCACCCGGATGTCTTCTCCGAGATCAAAGGCCGAGGGACAGACTAGATTGCCCACGTTTTCGACGAACAAGAGGCGAAAATCATGTTTTTCTAATTGATGAAAGGCCCGGTGGACCATGAGGGCATCTAGGTGACAGGCCCCGCCGGTGGTTACTTGGTAGACCGGGACCCCTTTGGCCCGGATACGCTCGGCATCGCGTTCGGTCTCCAGATCCCCCTCGATCACCGCCATGGGTATTTCGTCCTTGAGGGCCTCAATGGTGGCCTCTAGAAGAGAGGTCTTCCCTGAGCCCGGGCCGCTGATGAGATTGACGACTGTGATACCCCTTTGGCGAAAAAGCCTTCGATTTTTCTGGGCTATTTCCTGATTGGCGGCCAAGATCTGGCGTTCTAATTCTACCTCTTTGGTCTGTTTAGATTCGCAACCGCAGTGTTCACACATCTTCGCCTCCTTCAAGGACGAATTCTACTCGAACAAGGTCGAGTTCCTCCCCACAGACCAGCTCAAGCCCCCATTGCCCGCAATAAGGGCATGGTCCAAAGGGGGATGAAGTGGTTTCTCGCCCACAATGTCGGCATCGACTCTTGGCTGGAATGGTTTCTATTTTTAATTCGGCATTTTTGAAAAAAGGGTCGTCTTTTTGGTAGACCTCAAAGGCAAAGCGGAAGGCCTCTTTTTCTACGCCGGAGAGCTCTCCGATGCGCACGGTAATGGAAGAGACCCCTTTGGCGCCTTCCCGCTCGGCCAAACGGAGTATCTCTTCACACATGGCCAGGACTAAAGATGCCTCATGCATGTTCTAAGAGTTGGTCAAAACACTGCCAGGTCTCTTCGGCCTCTTGGGGAGTCAATTTTTGGATAGCAAAACCCACGTGTACGATGACGTAGTCTCCGGGTTTGATCTCTTCCTCAGGGATCAATTGGAGATAGACCTTTCTCTGGACCCCTCGGGCCTCGGCCAGGGCCACGGGGTAGTCTATCTTGACCAGCTTCATCGGGATTCCTAGACACATACAGGCCCTTCCTTCTTGCTTAGCCTTCTTATTTAGAAGATCGGCCAAAACGCCGAAATGTATAGATAGAAATTGGTCGGAAATTAGACGTTCTCTAATGTTACCTGAGAGGTGATTTAGGGGAGAAATGAAGATTAAAGAAGTTCAATTCTTGCCGGAGGAGTTCCAAAAGGGGGTTAAAGGCCCTTTTCAGGGTTTCGGAGAGCCCTGTCCCGGGTTCGATTATCTCTGGTACTACGGCCATGGCCTTAAAGTAGGGAGGGGCCAAGTCTACCAGACGGGCGATTTTCAAGGCCTCTTTCACGCCGAATTGATGGCTCGAGCCAAGGACGTTGTCCTCAAGCTTTTCGATCGAGTCCCAATCAAAGACACGGATAGTCCCCGGGGGTTCTGGGGAGGAATAAACATCAAAGAGAAAGACAGCCCGGCGCCCACGTATAAGATGAAGGAGCCCCAAGCCGGCACAGCCCCCGTCGATCAATTCGACCCGTTCGGGAAAGCAGAAGTGCCTTTGCAGATAACGTACAAAATGCACTCCAAAGCCCTCGTCTCGGAAAAGTACGTTTCCAAGGCCGATCAAGGCGATGTCTTTTTTGAGCCGAGGGAAAGGTGAGTTCATCCAATTTATTTTATTTCGGTTTGGTCGGTTGAGCAAAAGACCTTAGGTGAGGGAGAAAAAAAATGAAATTTTTGGGAAACAACGGTTTATGGAGGCTTAAGAGGCGGGATTTTTTGAAGGCCTGTACCATCGCCACGGCGGCCATGGGTTTTCCGGTAGAGATGGTAGACAAGGTAGCGGCAGCGGTCTCTTCTCCTCAAAGACCACCGGTGATTTGGCTCCATTTCATGGAGTGCACCGGCTGTACCGAGGCCCTCCTGCGTGCCTCTCATCCGGATGTGGCCCATCTTATCTTGGATCTCATCTCCCTTGAATACCACGAGACCTTGATGGCCGCGGCAGGTAAACAGGCCGAGGAGGCGTTGCGTAACTCTATCGAGAAATACAAGGGCAAATATATTTGCGTGGTCGAAGGGGCCATCTCGACCAGAGACGGAGGCATCTATTGTCAGATCGGTGGTCGTCCGGCCTTAGAGATCCTGAAAGAAGTGGCCTCCCATGCCTTTGCGGTGGTGGCGGTAGGGACCTGTGCGGCCTTTGGGGGGATTCAGGCCGCGGCCCCTAATCCCACCGGGGCGGTGGGCGTGAGAGATATCATCTACGATAAACCCCTTATTAATGTCCCTGGGTGTCCTCCCAACCCCTATAATATATTGGGAACTCTGGTCTATCTCCTCACCTTTGGTCATTTACCGGAGCTAGATCCCCTCCGACGCCCTAAATTTGCCTATGGGCGCCGGATTCACGATCATTGCGAGAGGCGGGCCCATTTCGATGAAGGGCGGTTTGTGGAACAGTTTGGCGATGAGGCCCACCGAAAGGGTTATTGTCTCTATAAAATGGGTTGTAAAGGACCGGTTACCTACGCCAATTGCCCGGTGGTCCGCTTTTGCGATGTAGGGGCTTGGCCTGTAGGGGCCGGACACGGGTGTATCGGGTGTACTGAGCCGGATTTTTGGGACAACATGACCCCTTTCTATGAACACCTACCCGGGGCCGATGTCCCCGCCGGTCATGGAATTATCCGTCAGGCCGACAAGATAGGCAAAACCGCCTTAGGGCTTGCCGCTACCGGGGTGGCTGTTCATGCGGCCTTGGGTGCGGCCAAGAAGGTCACCAAGAAAGAGTCTAAAGAGGGCTAGCCATGGCCAAGAAGATTACCGTTGATCCCTTGACCAGGATCGAGGGGCACCTTCGGATCGAGGTAGAGGTGGAGGGTGGTCGGGTACGCGAGGCCTGGGCCTCACCCCAGATGTGGCGGGGGATAGAGGTCATCTTGAGGGGGCGTGATCCTCGGGATGCCTGGGCCTTTACCCAACGTATCTGCGGGGTCTGTACCACGGTCCACGCCCTGGCCTCGGTCAGAGCGGTGGAGAATGCCCTGGGCTTGGAGATTCCTTTAAACGCCCAATACGTGCGAAATATCATCTTGGCCTCCCATGGCATGCAGGATCACATCGTTCACTTTTATCAACTTTCCGCCTTTGATTGGGTCGATGTCCTTTCGGCCCTGAGAGCCGATCCGCGAAAGACCGCGGCCCTGGCCCAGGGGCTCTCTCCTTGGCCGGGGAACAGCGTGACCAGATTCAAGGCCATTCAGCAAAGGCTGAAGAATTTTGTAGAAAGCGGTCAGCTTGGTCCCTTCGCCTGTGGTTATTGGGGCCATCCGGGGATGAAACTCTCCCCGGAGGTCAATCTCCTGGCCGTTTCTCATTATCTCGAGGCCCTTGATTATCAATATAAGATCAATCAAGTAGTGGCCCTTTTTGGCGGAAAGAGCCCCCATATCCAGACCGTAGTGGTGGGTGGTGTGGCTCTAGCCATTAATCCGGATAATGAGGCCACCCTCAATCTCGAACGCCTGATGTGGGCCAAGAAACTTATTCTTGAGGTCAAGGATTTTATCCATCAAGTCTATCTGCCTGATGCCATAGCCATCAGCTCTTTCTATGCCGATTGGTTGGCCTACGGTGAAGGAGTCAAGAATTATCTGGCCGTCCCAGACATGCCTCTTGACACCAAGGGCGAAAGATTTGATCTACCTGGAGGGACCATTTTTGACGGTGATCTCTCCACGGTGACCCCAATCAAGAGTTTTGATGATCCGTATTTCATCGAGAACGTCACCGAAACCGTGGTCCATTCCTGGTACGAAGGGGACTGGACCAAACACCCCTGGGAGGAAGAAACCGTTCCCCATTACACGGGTTTTCAGCCCAAGGGGAAATACTCCTGGGCCAAGGCCCCTCGGTTTCAGGGGAGGCCCATGCAGGTAGGTCCCTTGGCTCAGGTGTTAATAGGCTATGCCCTGGGGCATGAGCTTACCCAAAAATGGGTCGATCATGCCCTTGGAAAGGTCTCGGAGATCAGTAAACGCAAGGTCTCGGTCAAGGCCTTATGCTCCACTCCTGGGCGACACTTGGCTCGGGCCATTCGGGCGGCCATGTTGGCGGAGTTGGCCCTAAAACACCTTGATTTACTCATTCAGAATGTGGCCCAAGGGGATCTTGAGGTCTTCCCCTATCAAAACCCGCCCAAATTTCCTTCGGGGGTGATCAGGGGCATGGGCTTCCACGAGGCCCCACGGGGGGCGCTTTCTCACTGGATTGTGATCAAGGACGGACGAATAGAGAACTATCAGGCGGTGGTCCCTTCTACCTGGAACGCCAGCCCGCGTGATGGAAACGGTCAACGGGGTCCTTATGAGGCCTCTCTCATCGGCAACCCGGTGGTCGATCCCGAAAGGCCCTTGGAGGTATTACGTACGGTGCACTCCTTTGATCCCTGTATTGCCTGCGCCGTACACATCCTCAACCAAAGACACGAAGAAATAATAAAGGTAAAGGCCTTATGAATTACAAGCGTCTCAAGATCTGGAGCCTTGGATTGAGGATCTTTCACTGGTCCTTTGCCCTTTCCATCGTGGTCCTCTGCCTTACGGGATACTACATCCATAATCCCTTTGCCTTGGGCGTCTGGACCGGGGTGAAGACCACTTTCCTGATGGCCAAGGTGCGGTATGTCCACTTTGTCGCCGCCTATGTCTTTATGGCCGCGGTCTTTTTCCGTTTGTACCTTTTCTTCTTCGGTAACCGCTTTGAACGCCTTGCGGATTTTCTTCCACTGACCCCTCGAAACATGGAGAGATTAAGATTGACCATTAGGCATTATTTCTATCTCACCGAAGGCCCAACAGGGCATGGGGGGCATAATCCCCTGGCGGGGACCGTTTACACAGGCATCATCTTATTAAGCCTGGTGATGATCATGAGTGGACTCTTTCTCCTCTTCCCCGAGAGCCATTTTTGGGTCTCTTGGGGAGTGGCCCTCTTTGGTTCTCAACAAATGGCCCGTCTGGTCCATTACTTTCTCTTTTGGCTCTTTTTGATCTTCATCCTTGTTCATATTTATTTAGTCATCTGGAACGAAATCTTTGGTTCTGAGGCCCTTATTTCGAGTATATTTTCCGGCTATAAGTTCTTGCCCAAGGACAAAGAATCTAAGCCGAAGGAGGTCGATATTTAGCCAGAATCTTTTCGGCTAGGACCAGGTCCTCTTGATAATTGATATTAAAGAAACTAAGCCCCTCTGGATCAAATTTCTGCCACGCCTTCGGTGAGACGAATCTAGTTTTCCTCTCTTTAAGATAACGATAAAAAGAAGAGGTCTTTCTTCCCTCTTTGGAGAGTAATCCTTGGCGGTAAAGGCCGGGAAAAGGAAGGATCTTTCCTTCATGATCAAGGCAGACTATGGCTTCGGCCCGAGGGTGAGCCAGGGCCTCTTGGTGAAGAAATTCTAAAAGGGGCCTCATCAAAAAGGGCTGATCACAGGCGGTCAGGAGCAAAAGATCTTGGGGAGTGATCTCCTTTAGGGCCTGAAGAAGAGCCCATAACGGTCCTTTATCTTTGACCTTGTCAAGGAGTATCCTCCTAGCCGGGACAAACTCGATTTCCGGTTGTCCTTCCTCCCTCACCGAAAGCCAGATTTCCTGAGCTATTTCTTTAAGGGCCTCGTAGGTCCAGATTATTAAGGGTTTACCTTTGAGGAGAGAGAGGCACTTTTTCCCGCCAAAACGTTTGGCCCTTCCCCCGGCCAGGAGGAGACCGATGATCTTTGCCTCCATGGTTTGGCTAATTTAGCGACAAATCCCTCGGAGGAGAATACAGGGTCTAAAATTTGTGAGAAGATTCTCTTTTAAGGCCTTTTTTGAGTTCTGGCGCGAAAGGGTCTTTTGGGATACCGACCATTCTTTTTGAATAGTTAGATTCAGTAATTTTAAAAAATTTTACGGAAATACGATGTTAGGCCGGTTTGGCTCAGGTTAATTATCTTTTATCGCCATAATTTTTCTTGACACCGGATCGGGCGGCACGTATAAATAAATCGGCCTAATGAGTGAAGATTCATTTATTAAGGCCGGTAGAATTTCTTTAAAAGATGTGTTTCGTAGTGTGTTTGCCCTCGAAGGAGAAAGAAAAGCAGCGTTTTTGGAGAAAAACTGGTGGTTAGAGCGGGAGTTTGGCGGTTGATTTTTGGAGAATTTTTTAACAAGCTGTTTAAAAAAGGGAGGTAGTTTTTATAAAAACCAAATAAGGAGGTAGGAGTATGCCGAGCTATGTAAACCCTGAAAAGTGTGACGGATGCAAGGGCGGTGAGAAGACGGCATGTATGTACATCTGCCCGAATGACCTCATGATCCTTGATACCGAAGCGATGAAGGCTTATAACCAAGAGCCGGATCAGTGTTGGGAGTGTTATTCTTGCGTGAAGATTTGCCCGCAGGGCGCTATTTCTGTACGTCACTATGCTGACTTTTCGCCTCTTGGGGCTAGCTGTCAGCCTATGCGTGGTACCACCGACATTATGTGGACCATTAAGTTCCGTAACGGCGTTGTTAAGCGCTTTAAGTTCCCCATCCGGACTACACCCGAAGGCGAGGCCGATCCTACGGTAGGTAAGCCTGATCCTGATCTTTCGGCCATTGGTGATAACCGTCTGTTTACTGAGGTTGCTGATGGGGTCACCCCGGCGGTGCCTGAAGGCGTAGCTTGGAAGTAATGTCTTCAAAGAAAGAAATAACTTTTAAATAAAAGGAGGGAGAGTTATGGGAAAGATTTGGTCTTACAATCCGGGGCTTGAGTGTGCTGAGCCTGAAATCGTAGAGAAAGAAACTGATATCCTTTTGGTCGGTGGTGGTATGGCTTGCTGCGGTGCGGCGGTAGAGGCCGTCCGCTGGGCCAAGCCCGCTGGGCTTAAGATTATTCTTTGTGATAAGGCTGCCCTTGAGCGTTCCGGCGCGGTGGCCATGGGGCTTTCGGCCATCAACACCTACATCGGTGAGAACAAGCCGGATGACTACGTCCGCATGGTCCGTTGCGACTTGATGGGCATCATTCGTGAAGACCTCTCCTTTGACGTTGGTCGTCACGTTGACGACACGGTGCACTGCTTTGAGGAGTGGGGTCTTCCTATCTGGAAGACCACCGACGATGGCAAGACCATCGACGGCGCTGAGGCCAAGGCCAAGGGTTTGACCTTGAAGGGTGGGGCCAAGCCGGTTCGTTCCGGTCGTTGGCAGATCATGATCAACGGTGAGTCCTATAAGTGCATCGTGGCCGAAGCGGCCAAGAACGCCATGGAGCAGTTGGGTGAGAACGGTGAGATCCTTGAGCGTGTCTTCATCGTCCGTCCGCTTATGGACGCCAATGAGCCTAACCGGTGCTGCGGTGGTGTAGGTTTCTCCGTCCGTGAGAACAAGCTTTACATCATCAAGGCCAAGGCGACCTTGATCGCCACCGGCGGTGCGGTGAATATCTTCCGTCCGCGTTCCGTTGGTGAAGGTCAGGGTCGTGCCTGGTATCCGGTCTGGAACCCTGGCTCTGGTTATGCTATGTGCGCCATGAGCGGGGCCAAGTTGGTTCTCATGGAGAACCGTTTCGTCCCGGCTCGTTTTAAGGACGGTTATGGTCCGGTCGGCGCCTGGTTCTTGCTGTTTAAGGCCCGGGCGACCAACGCCTTTGACGAAGACTATATTGCCAAGCACAAGGGCGAGCTTGATAAATTTAAGCCCTACAGCGAGGCTTCGGTCATTGGTACCTGTCTGCGTAACCACGCCATGCTGATCGAGATGAAAGAGGGTCGCGGTCCGATCTTCATGCACACCGAGTGGGCGCTCCAGGAAGCGATGAAGACCATGGACAAGAAACAGTTCAAGAAGCTTGAGGCCGAGGCCTGGGAAGACTTCCTTGATATGTGCGTCACCCAGGCGGGGCTTTGGGCCTGCTTGAACATCGAGCCCGAGAAGGTACCCTCTGAGATTATGCCCACCGAGCCTTACTTCCTCGGCTCCCACGCCGGTTGTGCCGGTGCCTGGTGTTGTCCGCCGGATGAAGACTGGGTACCGGATCAGTACAAGGAGCCTTGGAAGGAGATCGGTCTCTATAACCGGATGACCACGGTGAAGGGTATGTTCTGCGCCGGTGACACCGTGGGTGCCTGCGGTCACAAGTTCTCCTCTGGTTCTCACGTTGAGGGTCGTATTGCGGCCAAGGCCATGGTGAAGTTCTGCTTGGACAACAAGGATTACACCCCGGCCCCGAAGGAGAACCCCGAAGACCTCAAGAAAGAGATCTATGGGCCATGGTATCGGTTCCAGGAGTTCAAAGAGGCCACCACGGTCTATGAGATCAACCCGAACTACCTGCTTCCCAGGCAGATCCAGACCCGTCTGATGAAGCTCATGGACGAGTACGTAGCCGGTATCGCCACCTTCTATCAGACCAACAAGATCATGCTTGAGCGCGGCCTTGAGCTCCTCAACATGCTCAAGGAAGATATGAAGTTGGCGGCGGCCCGTGACCTCCATGAGCTCATGAGGGCTTGGGAGAATATCCACCGTGTCTGGACGGCTGAGCTCCATCTCCGTCACGTGCTCTTCCGTGAGGAGACCCGTTATCCTGGTTACTACTACCGGGCTGACTTCCCTGGCATTGATGACGAGAACTGGAAGTGCTTCACCCTCTCCCGCTGGAATCCTGAGACCGGTGAGTGGGAGATGGAGAAGTTCCCCTACGTCCAGATCATCCCCGATCCGCTGGGCCCGTAATGCCTAGGTGGTGAACTAGAATAAAACTCCAGGCGTCGCTAGACGGCGGCGCCTGGAGTTTTTTTAAGTGTTCAGGGCTGAGACCTCTAATGAGGTTTGAGCCTTGAGCACAGGAAATTTCGATACAGGAGGCCAATATGGGAGAGGGTAAGATCCTCGTGGTCGGAGGAGGAATAAGTGGTGTGACGGCTGCCGTTGAGGCAGCAGAGATGGAATATGATGTCATCCTCATTGAGAAGGAGCCCACCTTAGGTGGTCGAGTATCTCAGTTGCGTTATTACTTCCCGAAGCTTTGCCCCCCTGCCTGCGGATTGGAGATCAACTACCGGAGGATCAAGGAGAATCCGCGGATTAAGTTTTATACCATGGCTCAGATCAAAAAGATCGAAGGTGAGCCGGGTGATTATAAGGTCACGGTTGAAATCGCTCCCCGCTATGTCAACGAGAATTGTACCTGTTGTGGAGAATGCGAAAAGGTCTGTCAAGGGGAGCGTGTCGATACCTTTAATTTCGGTCTAGGTAAGACCAAGGCCATTTATCTCCCGCATGAACACGCCTTCCCCATGCGTTATGTTTTGGACAAATCAGCCCTGGCCGAGGGGGATCTTGAGCGGATCATGGAGGTCTGCAAGGCCAAGGCCATTGATCCCGATATGCAGCCTCAGACCTTAGAGTTCAACGTCGGGGCCATTATTTGGGCCACGGGTTGGAAGCCTTATGACGCCACAAAGTTGACCAACCTGAAATATGGTCAGCCAGGGTTTGAGAACGTGATCACCAATATGCAGATGGAAAGGCTGGCGGCACCCAATGGGCCGACCAAGGGGAAGATCCTTCGTCCTTCCGATCAGACGGTGCCGCAGACCATTGCCTTTGTCCAGTGTGCCGGTTCACGTGATGAGAATCACCTCCCTTATTGTTCTTATATTTGTTGCTTGGCCTCTCTCAAACACAGTCTCTACTTTGCGGAACAGAATCCAGAGGGCAAGGCTTACATCTTTTATATAGACATTCGTACCCCTGGCCGTTACGAGAAATTCCTCAATCGGGCCAAGGAGGAGGCCAATATCGAGTTCATAAAAGGGAAGGTGGCTGATATTCAGCAGGCGGAAAACGGCGATCTGATCGTGATCGCTGAGGATACCCTCAGTGGTAAGAGGGTCCAGCAAAAGGTCAATATGGTCGTCTTGGCCACCGGGATGCAACCCAGCCTCGCCGGGGAGGAGATCCCGACCATCCTCGAGGTAGACGAAAATGGGTTTATTATTCCGAGCGAGGCCAAGGGGATGTATGCTTGTGGTTGTGCCCGGATGCCTCTTGATGTTATGTCTTCTAACGAGACGGCGACCGCCGCGGCCCTTAAGGCCATTCAAACTTTGGTAAGGGGGTAATTATCCATGGAAAAGATAGGGGTCTTCATCTGCACCTCCTGTAATATTGGTGACAGGCTTGAGGTTTCGGACTTAGAGGCAGCCGCTAATGAACAGGGCTGTGCCTATTGTGCCTCCATGCCCTTCCTTTGCGGGAAAGAAGGGGTAGCGGCGATAAAATCGGCCATCCAGGAGCACGGTCTTGATGCGGTCGTCATTTGCGGCTGTTCTCCGAGGGTCAATTACGATGTTTTTGATTTCGGGAATGTTCCGGTGGAGCGGGTAAGCCTCCGAGAAGGGGTGGTCTGGAGCCGTTGGCCCATGCCCAAAGAGGGCGAGCAGCTCCCAGAAGACGAGAGTCAGATCGAGGTGGCTGAGGGTGTCTCCTTTAAGGACGAGCTCATGGCGTTGGCCAAGGACTACGTCCGCATGGGCGTGGTCAAGATGCAGAAGTACGCTCCGCCTGAACCATATAAGCCAGAACAGGAAATCACCTGGAAGATCTTGGTCATGGGTGGTGGTGTGGCAGGTCTCACCGCTGCTCTGGAAGTGGCCAAGGCCGGTTATGAAGCAGTCATTGTGGAGAAGGAGGCTCAACTCGGTGGTTTTGTGGCCAAGATGAAGAAACACTTGGAGACCAAGCCGCCCTACCGGAATCTTGAAGAACCGATCGTCAAGAAACTGATCGAAGAAGTCCAGGCCAACGACAAGATCGAGGTATTTACCAGTACCACGGTAGAAAAGATCGCCGGGGCTCCGGGGTTCTTTGATATCACCCTTAAGAAGGGCGGAGGAGAGGAACAGATCCGCGTTGGGGCCATTGTGGTGGCCACCGGTTGGAAGCCCTATGATGCCAGCAAATTAGAAGAACCTTATGGCTACGGTAAATATCCCGACGTGGTCACCAATATCCAGTTTGAAGAGATGCTGGCCAAGGGCGAGCTCAAGCGGCCCTCTAACGGCGAGCCGATCAAGAGCGTGGCCTTTATCCAGTGTGCGGGTCAGCGTGATCCGGAGCATCTTCCTTATTGTTCTTCGGTCTGTTGTTTGGCTTCGCTTAAGCAGGCCAAGCTCCTACGCGAGATGGACGAGGAGGCCAAGGCGTATATCCTCTACAAGGATATGCGCACCATGGGTATTTATGAGAACTTTTATCAGAGCCTCCAGGACGATCCAGGGGTCTTCCTGACCAAGGCGGAGATCAAGTCCGTCTCTCAGGGCGATGATGGCCGAATGGTCGTAGAGGTGACCCAGACCCTCCTTGGGGAAGATATGGCCCTTCCGGTGGATTTGGTCGTCTTGGCTACGGGAATGATTCCCACTACAGCGGATGATCCGATTATTCCGCTTGAATATCGTCAAGGGCCAGGCTTCCCTGAACTGGATCTCTTTTATGGTTATGCGGATTCAAACTATATTTGCTTCCCCTATGAGACCAGGCGGACGGGTATTTACAGCGCCGGTTGTGTCCACCAGCCTATGGGCATCTTGCAGGCCATGGAAGACGCCACTGGGGCGGCGCTTAAGGCCATTCAGTGTCTCAAGGCCATAGAGGCCGGGCATGCCGTGCACCCCAGGACATGGGATTTTGCCTATCCTGAGTTTAATTTCAAGCGTTGTACCCAGTGTAAACGGTGTACGGAAGAGTGTCCGTTTGGCGCCTTGGACGACGATCCGCAGGGCACCCCGATGCCAAATCCCACCCGTTGTCGGCGGTGCGGTACCTGCTTTGGGGCCTGCCCAGAGCGTGTCATCGGGTTTAAGGATTACAATATCGATATGGTAAGTTCTATGATCAAGGCTTGTGAGATGCCGGAGCCGGATTATGGGCTCTTTAGGATCGTGGCCTTTGTCTGTGAGAACGACGCCCTTCCGGCCCTGGATATGGCTGCCTATCATCGGGCTAGTTTCCCGCTTTCCATTCGTTTTATCCCGGTACGTTGTCTCGGAGCGGTGAACGTGGCCTGGGTGAGAGACGCGATGAGCGGCGGTTGGGATGGTGTCATCATGCTGGGTTGTAAGTACGGCGAGAATTATCAGTGCCACTTTATCAAGGGAAGTGAATTGGCCAATCGTCGTATGGAAAACGTGGCCGAGACCTTGCAGCAATTGGCCCTTGAATCTGAGCGAGTGGTCCTTCACGTGGTAGCGATTGACGAGTATGATAAGGTGCCTCAGATCTTGAAGGAATTCCAGGAGACCATGGAAGGCATTGGCGAAAGCCCCTTCAAAGGCTGGTAAGGAGGGTTTTGATATGGCGACATTCTTTGAGCCGGATCTTGATTTTGTAAAGGGTGTTATTGCCGCGGGAGGAGATACCCTAAAGCGTTGTTACCAGTGTGCTACCTGTGCGGTAGTATGCCCCTTGTCCACGGATGAAAATCCCTTCCCGCGCAAACAAATGATTTTGGCCCAGTGGGGCATGAAGGATCGGATCGCCAAAGATCCGAGCATTTGGCTGTGCCATCAATGCAGTGATTGCACAGCCTATTGTCCCCGCGGGGCGAGACCAGGGGATGTGTTAGCGGCCATTCGAGCCATGGCCATTCGGGAATATGCCGAGCCCAAACTCCTATGGTCACTTTATAACAAGCCGGCGGGGTTGATCGTCCTGTTCGGTGTGGCCCTGGCGGTGATCTTGGCGGCTATTTTCGTGGCCAATCACGGTTTTCCGGAGCTTGAGACCCCGGTGCGTTTCTCTCACGGGTTGTTCCACGGGTTCTTACCGGTGCTTTTTGTAGACGCCATCTTTTTACCGGTGGCTGGTTTTGCGGCCATTGTGGCCATCCGGGGCATCCTAAAGATGTGGAACGAACTCACCGTGGATTTCGAGGTCCCGGCGGCTTATAAGCCGGGTACGGTGGGGATGATTACCCGTTACATCATTCCTACCCTGCGGGAGATTTTGGCCCACGAACGTTTCAAGTTGTGTGGAGTCAATTATGAAAGATTTAATGGTCACCGCTATGTCCTTTGGGCCTTCGTGGTGCTCTTTGTGGTGACCAATATCGTCTTCATCGGGGCCGACTTTCTAGGCTTCCATACGCCCTGGCCGCTTTGGAACCCGGTGAAGATCTTTGCCAACCTGGGGGCGGTGATCCTTATTTACGGTTCGATCATGTTGATCCAGAACCGTAAGGCCCGGGAGGCCGAGGGTTATATGAGGGGGGCTTACAACGATTGGTTCTTGCTTTATCTGATCCTGTTCGTCGGCCTTACCGGCCTTGGTGCGGAGATTTTACGGCTCCTCAATCTCAAGTTGGCCTACTTTGTCTATATAGCTCACTTGGCCTGTGTCTTTGTGCTCTTTTTGAGCTTACCCTTTTCCAAATTCGCCCATCTGCTTTATCGAACCACCGTGATGGTTTACGATACCTATCGGAAAGATATTCGGGAGAAGGTAACGGTCTATTATTCACCCTCTTTGGTAGGAGAATCTGAAGCAGTAGAGGCGGGGGAGGAGGCGGTCGAAGAGGCAGCGGCTGAATAAGAATAATCAATTCTTGACAGAGATCTAACACTTGTTATATTTCCGAACGGCAGGTCTGGAAACGGGCCTGCCGTTTTTGTGGAGAGGTTCCCGAGTGGTCAAAGGGGTCGGGCTGTAAACCCGATGGCTCAGCCTTCGGAGGTTCGAATCCTCCCCTCTCCACCAGCTCTTGGGCGACAAGCTTGGGGGCGGGAATAGCTCAATTGGTAGAGCATCAGCCTTCCAAGCTGAGGGTTGCGGGTTCGAGTCCCGTTTCCCGCTCCAGTTTTGAACTAAAGGGAGCCCACGTAGCTCAGTCGGTAGAGCACTTCCTTGGTAAGGAAGAGGTCACCGGTTCGATTCCGGTCGTGGGCTCCATTTTATTCATGGAAAGGGAGGTAGAGCGAGATGAGCAAGCAGAAGTTTGAGAGGCGGAAGCCGCACCTGAACATTGGGACGATTGGTCACATTGACCATGGGAAGACGACGTTGACGAGTGCTATTACGCGAGTCCTTTCGACGAAGGGATGGGCGG
>CAZROA010000018.1:0-10441 GCA_964601575.1 uncultured Thermodesulfobacteriota bacterium | reverse complement strand
TCTGGATATTTTTGAGTTTCTCTTGCAATTCTTGTTGGTGTTTTCGCAGTTTTTCTGCTTTTTCCTCATCCTGAGTTCCTTTTAGTTGCCTTTTTATTTCATCTAATTCATTCTGTAATCCACGAATTTCTTTCCCTTTTTTAGTTAAGGGATGAAACAAATCAAACTCTGCCCAAAATTCTCTTTTCATCGTGCACTCCCTCCAGCAGAAGCAGAACCTCCGGTGGGTTCGGTATCACAGTTGGTCAGCAGGGCTTTCAAGAACTCCGCGGTATTTTCATCGCTTTGTTTGGCGAACCATCGGACTTGAGCCTCGTTCAGGTCAATTTTATTCCAAAGCGTATTTTGATCGGTTGCAGGATCATGCCACTGTCGTTCCTGGCCTTGTTGAATGCCAAGCCATTGCTGTAAGTTATCGAGCACGGTTGCCCGGTTTACGCCTGACAAATGATTTGGAATCCAGCCCCAGATTCGAAACTCCCATTGGCCATCATTGACTGGATAAGCGTGTGAGACATTAATCAACGATCTTTGTCGCTCAACTTTTCTTGTACTACCATCACTCATGGCATCATGTAGCGAAGCCCATTCGTGGCTGCAGTTCAAGCAATGTGCCTTCTTTTTGAGCCTCCCACCGCAATTTCGATGTTCACTTCGCGAGGGGCGCCTATTCCATTCGGAGTTGCAGACTGGGCAGTACCATTTGTTTATTTCTTGTATCTTCCCGTAATCAGGGCTATGCCAAAGCCCATTGATCACCCCCATCAGGTGCCATCGCGCAGGTGCATTGGGCTTACCGTTGTGCTTAATATGCTCGCGAATAAGCGCCCGCAAATAATAACGCACCACTGGCGCCAGGGGCAGCACAGAAGTGATTGAGTTTTTTTGGAAATACCACTCTACTTCATCGTTGAGTTCCAATTGCGCAGTTTGGTTTAACCATTCTTGAGGCGACTCGTTATGAAACAGCAAGCGCACTTTGACAAAGAAAAATTGATCAATTGCTGGCAGGCAGTTAGAGGACACTATTCCTCTACGGTGGGAGCGATTTTTCAAATCCTCTACGACCCCGAAGGCTCGGTCAATATCCAGCGCGAATTTATCTGCTTCGGTTTGTACCACCCCATACCCTTGCTGGCTTTTGGCCCCTATTCCGGCCCAGCAGGAAATCAAGCGAAGAGCAAGATATAAGGTCTGCCACAAATCATCCGTTTGCCAGTTCTCGGGCAAACGAAGGGCCCGTAAAGCCAGTTCTCCTTCGCCCAGATATCCTCGTCCCAGATACCAACCTCGATGTCGGCGATGTTGATTTACTTTCACAGTCAAACGGTTGTGATGCTCTGCATTCCACCAAGCCGGCCCTTCCAACCGAAAAGCCCGCCGTAATCCGGTAGCCCCAAACACGGCGCACACATCACAATAATGCCCATTATCATCTGGACAGCGTTTGGACGTCCCGCTTTTGCCGTCCGAAGTCGGATCACACGCCTCTCCCCCCAGCCCGCGCACGATAGCCTCATACCACCAGCGCAACGAGCCCAAGATGCCCGTCTCGTGGATGCGGTCCATGGTGCCATCCACCCCGCCAGTCCATAGGGGGGTGAGGGTCTTTATCTTGACTTTCAAGTCTTTCACTTTCTTCACTCCTTTGTTCCTTTTTGTCTTATTTGTCTTACCAACTCCACCATCCCCAACCCCTGGCTGTTCTTAGCGCCGAGGCCGGCGTCATAGGCCAGGTTAAAGTAAAAGGAAGGAGCCGGACCCTGAGGGCTTTTATCATCGGCTGCCTCGCTGGCTATTGGGTTATACTTGTGGTGGAATACTTTATGGCAAACATCAAACTTCCCTTCGCCGAAAAGGCGGTAGAGGACAACCAAGCCGTTATCCATCCAGAAATTTTTGGTGGTTTGTTTAAGATTAATGTGAATTTTGACAGTCATGGTTAAACGAAATAGCTGAAAGGACTTTATCCCCACCCCTCAGCAGGCCTTTTAGCACGAAACAGATGAAATGGTCAATGTGATAAAATTAAAGATTATTCGCAGATTGTGTTGATATAAGCTATTATAGCAAACATAAACTTATAAAACGGAACAGCTATGGAGAAAGTGATCATTAAAAAACCAACCTCAGAGGGACTGGAAAAGTTAGGTGTATTTAGCTGGCCCACTTGGGAAAGAGAAGAAAGCGAGTTTGACCGGTCTTATCCAAAGATGAGATTTTTTGTGTCTTAAAAGGAGAGGTGGAAGTAGAACTGGACAACAGCCAATTGTCCGCTTTGGAAAAGGGAATTGGTGGTTAAATATAGCCAGCTCTAGTAAGTAAATCTAGAAGTTCAGTGGCAGACTTCCGATTTTTTTCTTCCCTAAACAATGGTTTGCATTCTTGAATATTTCTCTCAGAATTTAAAATTTTGACCGCAAAGGCCATACAAGTCAGTTCTCCACATTCTTTGCAATTAGTTTTAGGCAAGAGTTTATAGATATCAAGCGCTGTAACGCTTGTATCTTTTAACGGCTTGGAAAGATCGATCTGATCTCTTTTTTCCCAGGCTTCTTTGGCTTTTTCTTCAATGCTTTTCAATATTTCTAGAGCCTCGTCTTTGTCGGTTATATAGGTCATAGCCACAAAGGAATCTTTGTAGATCGTGATGATTCTGAGTCCCTTTTTGAAGACGATCCAACCGTCATCTTCACTATAAGTCGCATTAGTGATTACTCTAGCAAGATATGGCATAATCTCTTCTAAATTTGGGATATTTATCTTTCCAATTACTTTTATTTTCTTTGGATCAGCCAAACACTGAGAAATTTCTTTTATTTCCATAATTTTCTCGATCTCAATTATCGAAATGACTTAACGGCCTATAGAGAGAGCATTTAAATATTTTCCATCGGTTTCGATGAGGATGGTTCCGTCTAATCCAGTAATAAATACTCGAGCTCCAATGGCTCTAAGACGCCTGACGATTTCTGGAGAAGGGTAACCGTGAAAGTTACCCTCGTTGATGCAGATGATCGCTATTTTGGGCTTTGTTCTTTGTAAGAAGGCCTCTGAAGTGGCGTCCAAGGCTCCGTGATGACCCACCTTTAAGACCTCGGCCTTGAGATGAGGATACATACTCAACAGGGCTGTTTCTACCCTTGTCGAGGCGTCTCCCATAAAGAGAAAACGTATCTTCCCGTAAGTAAGGTGCATCACCAGCGAATTTTCGTTCCAAGAATTGCCCAAGGCTCCAGGCCAAAGGATTTCTAGTTGGCCCTGTCCGATAGGGAAACGTTGGCCAGCGCGGAAGACTCGATATCGGCCTTGTCGGAAGAGTTCTCCATACCATCGAAAGAGTTCCTCGTTTTGTGGTATAGATTCTCCATTATCTCCCCAGGCCTTTACCTGAAAGCGTTGTAAAATATAAAAGATACCGCCGATATGATCGGGATGGGGATGAGTGATAAAGAGGTAGTCCAACCTGGGGCCTCCGTGACGTAAAAGGAATTGGCCCACCTTATAGCCGGTGATGAGGTTCCCGGTATCGATCAGGAAACGTTCGCCAAAAGGTCCTTCAAGATAAATGGCCTCTCCTTCTCCGGCATCCAGAAAAAAGACCCGTAAAGGGCCAGCATGTGCCTGAGTAATAAAGATGAGGAGGATTAAAAGAGTCCAAATCTGGCCAAGCATACGCCAAAGACTCCGCTTGTAACATTCATAAAGATATCCCGTGGGTCAAAGACTCGATTGGGTAAAAAGTATTGGATTACTTCATCCACAATGCCAGAGATAGTAACTAAGAAAAAGGCCAACCAAAGGCCCTTGGGACCTGGGAAGGATCGTTCCCAAAGGAGGCCAAGGAGGGCATATTCCACCAGATGGATCTTTTCCTCGGGCCTTGAAAGATGCCAACCGTAAAAGAGGAGCCCTGCAATAGCTAGAAGGAAGGGAAGGGCAAACCAGCCCCTGCGTTTCCAAAAAGAAAGGGTCACCCACCAACCCACCGCGGCAAGCCAGAGATTGGCCATTAATCCCAATTCTTTAGCTGGCCAGACCTGATAAAGACGGTTTAAGAAAGAGCGAGCCCAAGGGAGGGAGGCGTAAATAAAAGCTAGGTAGATCAAAGCCCCGGTTAGAAACTTGGGAGAAAATTTAGACGTTTTCACCGGCCCAAAGATCCGTTATGTTTGACCTATGCAGTTTCCTTCTTTTACACCGCGTGAAAAGATAAATCTCCTGGTTATTTCGCTTTTCTGTATCCTTTTTGGTATTCGCTATTACCCAGGCCAATGGGAAAAGACTCTGTATGAATCCTTTCGATGGATCTTTGCCTTTTTTTATTTCGGCGGAGCCACTACCTATATCTTTTATGCCTTGGCCAAAAAGATGTTCAAACGAACTTTTTCTCTCAAACAAGGCATTAAGATTGCCTTCTGGTTGGCCCTCTTTTTTTCCATTAGCCAATCTCTACATGAATTTCTAAAGCTCCCTCCAGAGACTCCCCCTTAAGGCTCCGGCCCTACGGTTACCAATACGTACGGTTTGTTCTGGAGATATTTTTGGGCCACAGCCTGTACGTCTTTAACCTCTACATCTTGGATCTTTTGGACATAACGGACACCGAAATTATATCCAAGCCCAAGGACTTCGTTTAAGGCCTGTTCCATGGCCTGGGCGCTATTAGTCTGGAGCCCAGTCTGATACCGGCCTACCAACCAACTCTTGGCCCGGGCTAGTTCTTCTTGAGAGACTCCTTCCTGATTGATGCGAGCTATCTCTCGCCAGAGCCCGGCTAAGGCCAGGCGTTTTTTCTGCGGAGCCGTAGCGATATAGAAACCAAGCCCCCCGGTATTAACTCCAAAGGTGAGAAAAGAGGTGACCGAATAAGCTAAGGCCTCTTGATCGCGTAGGGTCTTGAATAATCGTCCACCTTGGCCGGCCAAAATGGCGTTCAATACCTCAAGAGGGAAACGATCTGGATTGGATAATCCTACGGTTCGAAAACCCAAGATGAGATGATCTTGTTCGCGATCAAGGGTGATGGTAGAGATGCGGGGCTCAAGCAGAGGCTCTATTTCTTTGTCTTGCGGGGGGTTGGTTTCCGGGGCCTTCCAAGCCCCAAAGAGCCTTTCTACCAGGGCAAAGGCCTTCTTTTCATCTACATCCCCAACGATGGCCAGTACCCCTTCATCCGGGCGAACATATTTACGGTAGGCCTTTTTAAGATCCTCAGCGGTCAGGTTCTGAATGACCTCGGCATCTCCCAAGATGTTCAGGCCGTAAGGATGGGGTGAAAATAACAAACGATAAAATTCTTTAAGGGCTAGAGACAGAGGTTCATCTTCCTGACGGGCCAGGGCCGCCAAGAGTTCAGGGCGGGCTTTGTTGAGTTCTTCTGACGAAAAGGCCGGATGTAGGGCAATATCGGCCAGCAGGGATAGACCTTCTTGGAAATATTCCGAGAGGAAATTGGCCTCGAGCCCAAAGGTGTTTCTCCCGGAAAAACCTTCTATTCGTCCCCCCATGGCCTCTACTTTAGCTGCCAAGACTTCAGCGGTATATTTGTCCGTCCCTTTGGTCCAACAGGCCGTCATCGTGCGAAAGAGGCCGTTAGTTTCTTTGGTTTCAAAACGTAACCCCCCGGGGAAGATAAGGGTCATGGCCACCGTGGGAACATCTTTCTGAGGGGTGATAAGGACTGTCAGGCCATTGGCCAATTTCTTACGCACAGTGGGGACAATCCAGGCCGCAGAACCTGGTTCCACTCCAGAGGCCTCCAGATCGGCTTCTTCTACAAGCTGTTCCAAGTCTTCTTGGGAGAGTAGATCACTCGCCCCGGAGGCCAAGAGGCCAGCCACTACGGCCTTGGGCGAAAAGTACTTTTGGGCTGCTTCACGAATGTCTTCAATGGTTACGGCCTTGACCGCTTGATAATAGGCCTGTGCCTTTAGAGGATCTCCAGCAATCATCTCAAAGGTACCCAATTTGCGGGCCTCACCCTGCATGGTTTCTCGGCTATAGACAAAGCCAGCCGCCACCATGACTTTGGCCTTTTCCAATTCCTCTGGGAGGACAGGTTCATATTTGAGGCGGAAGATCTCTACCAGGGCCTCTTTAAGTACTTGGCGCAAATTTTCCGGAGAAGCCGTACCGCTTACTTCAAAGAGCCCTGGCCCCATAGGCGTAAAAGTGTAGGCGGAAATGGTGTGGGCTAAATTTTCTTCTCGAACAAGCCGACGATAAAGACGCGAAGACTCTCCCTGCCCAAGGAGGGCAGCCATAACATCCATTACCGGGGCGTCTTTGGCCAGGAGGTTTGGCCCGGGGAGGGCAAGATGAAAATATCCTTCCTGGACCTCACGATTCAAGGTGACCAGGGAAGGGGCTTCTTTCGGAGGTTCTTTGGGGAATTTCACCTTATCTGGTGGTTCTTTCTGTGGTTTACCGAAAAATTCGGCGGCTTTGGCCATGGCCGTTTCGGCGTCAACGTCTCCTACAATGACTACTGCTATTTGGCAGGGACGGTACCGTCTGGCCATATAATTAAGGATATCCTTACGGGTAAAACTCTTTACTGTGTCCGGGTAACCGATAATGGGGCGGCGATAAGGGAAGCGAAGATAGGCCTTGGCCATAATGGCTTCAGCTAAAGCCACAGCCGGCCTATCTTCCCGCATACGCATTTCTTCAAGGACGACCTTTTTTTCGCGTTTTAATTCCTGCGGATCAAACACCGAGTTAAAGATGGCGTCTGAAAGGACATCCAGGGCGGTGTCCAGGATATCTCTCGGCCCGGTCACGTGGTAACAGGTATAATCATAGGAGGTAAAGGCGTTAATGCTCCCCCCCATACTTTCAATTATCGAGGCTATCTCTCCGGGCCCTCGTTTTTTGGTCCCTTTAAAGATCATGTGTTCGATGAGGTGGGTGATCCCGGCTTCTTTGTCGGTTTCGTAGACACTACCAGCCTTTACCCATACTTGGACCGCAACCACTGGCGCACGATGATTTTCTTCGACAATAATGACCAGACCATTGTCTAAGACGGTACGATACAGTCCTGGTGCTATCTCTATAGCCATTGCTTGCCCCCAGCATAATCCTAAAAAGAGGACCAAGAAGAGAGATAATTTTTTATACATCTTACACCCTCACTCAGATGATTGGCGCTGGTCTTCCCTCTAATTTATTGAGAAAAAAAACGTTAGCAAGCGAAAAGTTGGGCGTCAAATAGGGCTATTGGATGTTTTTGAAAGCCAATCTGATTTTATGTATTCGGGGCAATATTCATGAAAATTTCTCTTAATAGAAAAATTTGTCCAATTAACTAAAAAATGGACTTAAAAACACACTTTGACAGTAAATTTTGCTTCTGCTAGAAGGAGAGCCTAGCAAGAAAGTTCCCTGTGGCAGGAGGAGTATATGTCATTTAAACAGACCGTAGCCAATGCCTATGAGCGTTTGTTTGTCCAGACTTGGACTCCGTTGATGGGCGCCATTATGATCGCCTTCCTCTGTGTGTTGTTGGAGGCTTGGTATCGGCCCTGGGGAATAGTTGGTGGTCTTCGAAATTGGGCAGACTGGTTCTTTTATGGCATAGGGCTTTATGAAGATGCTCCCCCCCATCCCCTTTATTTTTCTTCCTCTGTTTTAAATATAGGATTCATCTGGGGTGCCTTTATTGCCGCTTGCCTGGCCAAACAGTTTGCCATCCGTGTTCCGCCTTTTCTTGAATTCATCAAGGCCGTGGTCTCCGGTATCCTAATGGGTATCGGTTCGGCCCTGGCCATGGGGTGTAACATCGGAGGTTTCTTCGTAGCCATCCAGAACTTGGCGGCCAGCGGTTTCCTGATGATGATCGGTTTGATCATCGGCGTGCGTCTCGGGCTTATTTATCTCTTCTGGGAGATAGAACACCTCCCGGCTGGTGGTGGTTTTGAGATAGGTTTTCAAAAGATCTGTCCTTATTTAGGAGTCTTAGCCCTTATCGGTTTGATAGTAGCTACGTACGCCTATTTTGGGAGCGATATAGATAATGGAGAGATTTTGGGCGGTTGTTTGATCATCACTGCTGGTATCGGTTTTGCCATGCACCGAAGTCGTCTGTGTATTGTTAACGGTTTCCGTGAACCCTTTATGTCCGGTATGGCGGAAATGGGTAAGGCCGTAGCCATAGGTATTATTTTGGGGGCCATTGGTGTTTCCATCCTGAAATATCAAGAAATTCGTCCGGAAATGATGTACGTTACCCCCACCTTTGGTATCGGGGCCCTTTTGGGTGGTTTTATCTTCGGCTTGGGTATGGTGGTGGCTGGTGGTTGTGGATCAGGCAGTCTCTGGCGTGTAGCCGAAGGGCAGTTAAAACTCTGGGTAGTGGCCATTGTTTTTGGTTTGAGCAATTCCTTTGTCCGTCATCTCTTTTCAGAATATGACGTCATTGAAAACGGTTATCTCGGGAAGGCAGTTTATCTGCCTGACTATTTAGGTTATGGTGGCACACTTTTCTTTATCATTTTCATTATGTTGCTCTGGTATCTCATCATTGATTGGAACGAAGAAACCAACAAGTTTGTCATGGAAATATAGTAGTCCAAAATAAGAAGAGGAGGGTTTACCATGGCTGATCTTAAAGACATTAAGGCTGATGAGGTTTTGGATTGTAAAGGTCTTTCTTGTCCTATGCCTTTGTTGAAGACCAAAAAGGCCATTCAGAAGCTTAAGAGTGGTCAGATTTTGGAGGTCTTAGGGACTGATCCGGGGACTAAGACAGATCTTCCTGCCTGGTGTGAGAAGGCTGGACATGAGTTTTTGGGTGTCATAGAAGAAGCAGGTTATAACAGGTATTTTATTAAGAAGGGTTAATAATTAGTCAATTTGGAGGTGTCTTATGGCGAAAGATCCGGACAAATTAGGAATTTTTGTAACTACTCCTCAATATATGACACAATTAATGAAAATTGTTGAAGCAGCCCAAAGGGCTGGTAAAAAGGTAAAGATTTTCTTAACCTTTAAGGCCATCCATCTTACCAAGCATGCTGAGTTCGCCCGCTTGGTGAAGATGGTACCGGAAGAAGATCTGGCTATTTGTGCCAAGTCCTATTCTTGCGAAGGCTTTGATGCCGAAGCTGATATTCCCGCTGGTTTGACAGCGCAGCAGATGCGTTCCCAGACCTTTCACGGGGATATTCTAGAAGAATGCGGTAAATATATAGTCCTTTAATTAGGAGGGAACTATGGCTGAAGCTTTAAAAATTTATTTCTTGATTACTAATCCTATATATATCAACGATGGGATTCGTTCTGCTCTAGGGCAGTCGGTTGAAAATCATTATTCATATGCCTGTATCTTTTACAGCAAGATGCCCCCGATGAGTGATTATATAAAAGAAAATATAGAATATATGCAGGACTTAGAAGGTGATGTCTTAGCGGTAGTGGATACCATGGATGAAGAGACCAAGAAATTCAACGTAGAGGAATGGGGGCTCACCGCTATTACCATTGAAGAATTGGCTCAGAAATTAAAAGAAGCAGATGTAATTGTTGGATATGGTCTGCCTCTACCGAAACAGCCTCCGGCGCCAGAGTGTATCCACTAATTAATCTCCAGAAGGAGGATTTCCGATGAAACTACTTCATATTTATCGAAGTGGTGAACCTGCTGAAGAAGTAAAAAAATTAATTCAATTATTAAATGAGGGGAATGAAGTCTTGGAATTTAAGCTTTACGAAGCGAAAGAAGATGCTGATTATGATAAATTAATTCAGCTTATTTGGGAAGCAGATAAGACCATCTGCTGGTGGTAAAAGAAGGGGGGAATGCCCCCCTTCTCCTTTTACGGTCCTCCTTTAATCTTTGGTAAAATCCACTTAAAGAAAATCAGATAGGCAAGGGCAAATCTAAAGATCCACATATACCAAGGGCTTTTTTTGAAATAAAGCCAGACAAATCTTAATATTTTCATTATTTCCTCACTATTTCGTATATTCCAGGAAGATGCCGATATTTTTCAGCGTAGTCTAGGCCATAACCTACTAAAAAGCCTTTAGGAATAGTAAAACCACAATAATCAATATTTATTTCGATTTCTCTCCTTTCGGTCTTATTAATTAAGCAACAAACTTTGACTGAATTCGGTTGATGAGATTCCAAATAATCCTGTAAGTACTTTAGGGTTAGGCCGGTATCAATGATATCTTCAACAATGATTACTTCTTTGTTTTGCAAAGGAAGCTCTATATCTTTGGTGATTTGAACTTGGCCGGAAGAAGTGTCACTGGTTCCATAGCTGGCTAATCTTATAAAGTCAATGGCCAAGTCAATATCTCTTATTTGACGCACAAGGTCAGCCAGAAAGATAAAGGCTCCCTTTAAGATTCCGACGAAAATAACGGATTTGCCCTGATAATCTCTATTGATCTGCTCAGCTAACTCTTTGACCTTCTTGCTGATTTC
>CAZROA010000017.1:0-25940 GCA_964601575.1 uncultured Thermodesulfobacteriota bacterium | reverse complement strand
CTTACCTTTGTTTTTACCGGTGGCCTCAAGAGCATGCCCCGGGATGAGGCCAAAAAGCGGGTGCAGGCCTTGGGTGGACGGGTGGCCTCGGATGTCTCCCGAAACGTGGACATCGTGGTCGTAGGAGAAAAACCCGGTTCCAAGTTCACCCGTGCCCAGAAATTGGGGCTCAAGATCATTAACGAGGAAGAATTTCTCCAATTGATTGGAGAAAAATAGGCTTATTGGTTTAGGTAAAGCAGGCTAAATGTTATGCGCACTTGCCTTAAGGTTAGGCCGTATGATTTAGAGTTACTTGGCGAACGAACACGCGAGATAAAACAAGGTGAGCTGGCCCATAAGGCCCTCTATCTCCTTCCTCCTTTACCTAAAAAGGCCAGCAAGGCCCAAGTGGCTAAATTGGTAGAGACCGCCCTTCGTCAGGCGGTGGCCTTGGCCGATTCCCACCTCCAAAAGGATCTTTCGGCCTTGGTCCCCCGTTTAAAGGCGCTCCTTACCGAGGCCCTGTCTCTGCCTGAAGTATGCCGGTTTTTTGAAGAAGGACTTGAGGTTTATCAGGAATTGGAAATACAAGATGAAAATGGAGAACTACATCGTTTGGATCGTTTGATCATGACCGAAGAGGGGCCGGTTATTCTCGAATTCAAACTCGGGGGGCGCCAGAAGTCTCATCTGGAACAAGTGAGACTCTACCAATGCCTAATCCAAAAAATTTATAACCTTAACCCCCGCGCCTATCTGCTCTATCTCGAAGAACCGGCCTTGATCGAGGTGGGGAGGCCAGTCCAATTAAGCCTCTTTTGATCGGTCGCCAAGAAAGGAGCCTTAGATGTTCTTCAAAAGAAAGAAAAAAGGGCAAGCCATCTTAGAGAAATTCAACATCGCCGATCCAGAGGCCTTTTGGCAAGAAGTCTTCCAACCCCATATCGGTCTCTTTTCCGAAGGAGAAAGAGAACGTCTGGCCAAGGCCTGTGTGGCCATACCGGGTCTCGGGGGAGCCGGGGGAACACATCTTATCTCCATGGTGCGCTCGGGGGTGGGAAGATTCCGTCTCGCCGATTTTGATTGCTTTGAGCCGCGAAATATCAGCCGCCAATACGGGGCCCGGATTTCTGATCTTGGGCGCCCTAAGGTGGAGGTCATGGCCGAAGAGGCCTTAAATATCAACCCCCATATCCAGATTGAGACCTTCCCTGAAGGGATCAACGAAGAAAATATAGACCGTTTCTTAGATGGGGTAGACGTCATCTTAGATGGCATTGAGTTTTTCTCCTTTGAGGCCCGAAGGCTCCTTTATGATAAGGCCCGGGAGAAGGGAATCTGTGTGGTCATCGCTGCTCCCCTTGGCTTTAGTGCGGCTATGTTGGTCTTTCATCCGACGAAAAGTCCTTCTTTTGAAGAATATTTTGGCATTACTCCGGAGATGAGCAAACTGGAAAAGGCCATCGCCTTTGCCCTGGGGCTTGCCCCCAAGCCCCTTTTTCTAAAATACATGGACTTGGATAGCCTTGATCTCAAGGCCGGACGGGGACCGGCTTCGGTCATCGCCTGCTATCTATGTAGCGCCCTAGTCAGTATGGAGGCCATACGCATCATCCTCGGGCGACCAGGGCTTAAGCCCGTCCCCCACTATCTCCTCTTCGATCTCTATTTAAAGAAATTTCACCTGGGCTATCTCCGAGGGGGATACAAAAATCCTTGGCAAAGAATCAAATTTCATCTTTTAAAACGGAAGTTAAGAACCTAAGTTAAAGTATTGGTTACTCCTCTACCCTCTCCTATTGAGGGATCAAAACAGGAGGATTTATGGCGCGCTGTCGAATGTGTCGGGAAAAGGCCACGGTTTTCATTCCTCATCATCGCCTACCCCTTTGCGATGAACATCTCGTTTCCTGGTTTGAGCGCTATCTCCAGCGCACTATAACCAAATTCAAGATGTTTCCTCCCCAGGCCAAGATCTTGGTGGCGGTCTCCGGGGGGAAAGACAGTCTGGTCCTTTGGCAGGCCCTGGTCAATCTCGGTTATCAGGCCGATGGGGTCTTTATCGACCTAGGAATAAACGAATTTTCCCTCCTTTCCCGACGCGTTTCCGAAAACTTTGCCGAAAATCTGGGGCGAAAGCTCCACCTCATCTCCCTGCCCAAAGAACTTGGCTTTGGCATCCCAGCCCTCAAGAGGCGCACCCGTAAGTATTGTTCCCTTTGCGGGAGTATAAAGCGCTATTTTCTGAATCGTGCCACCCGGACTTTGGGTTACGATGTCCTGGTTACCGGGCACAACCTGGACGATGAGGCCTCGGCCCTTCTGGGAAATGTCATCAATTGGAGCCTTAAGTATTTGGCCCGTAAATACCCGGTGCTCCCGGAAAACAACGGCTTTGTGCGCAAGGCCAAGCCTCTGTGTCGTTTTACCTCTTTTGAGATCAGAGAATATGCCAAACGCCAAAAGATCAAATACCTTACCGAACGCTGTCCCCTCTCTCCTGAGGCCACGCGCCTGGTGTACGCCGAGATCATGGATCGGCTGGAGGAACAAATGCCCGGGACCAAGATCCGTTTCTATATGGATTATCTCCGTCAGCTCTATCCCTTACTCCAGGAAAAGGTAGAAGATTTCCTCGATCGAGATTTGGTCCGGTGTGAGGTCTGCGGAGAGCCGGCGGTCTCAAGCCCTTGCTTTGTCTGTCGCTTAAAAGAAGAGTTTAGGTCTCAAGGCATATAGTATTTCTGTTGGTCTTTAGGTACCCACCAGCGGTAAATATTATAGGCAATTCCTATGGGAGCGGGTTTTATCCCGTGAAAACGTCTATGGATACAGGGAAGGGCCATGGGGACATAGAGAAAGGTATAGGGTTGATCTTCGGCGAGAATTTCCTGGAAGCGAAAATAAATCTTCTTTCGTTTCTCTCGATCAAAGGTCCGCCGCCCTTCTTCCAGGAGGCGATCCACCTCCGGATTGGCATAGCCGATGAAGTTAAGCCCCGGGGGCTTTATCTTGCTTGAGTGCCAAATGTCATAAAGATCCGGCTCGGTGGAGGTGGTCCAGCCGAGGATGACGGCCTCAAAGCGGCGTTTATCGATGAATTCTTTGATAAAGGCCGTCCACTCGATGGTCCGAATGTGCATCTTGATCCCGATCTGGGCCAGGCGATACTGGATCACTTGGGCGGTCAAGAGACGGGAGATGTTCCCCTGGTTGGTAAGGACCGTAAATTCAAAAGGTCGGCCATCCTTGTCGAGGAGGCCATCGCCATCGGTATCCCGCCAACCGGCCTCAGCCAGGAGCTCTAAGGCCTTTTTTGGGTTGTAAGGGTAGCGTTTCACGTTGGGATTATAAAACCAGGTATCCGGCTTATACGGCCCGGTGGCTACCACCCCCAGCCCGTAAAGGACTCCTTGGACGATCTCTTTCTTGTCTATGGCGTAGGAAAGGGCCTGCCTTACCCGCCGATCCCTAAAAAGCGGATGGCGCAGATTGTATCCTAGATAGGTATAAGAAAAGGAGAGATATTTGTATTTTTTGAAGTGTTTCAGAAAAGCCGGATCATTGGTCTCCCTGGCGTATTGCAAGGGAGTAAGCCCCATCCAATCTATCCCTTCGGCCTTTAGCTCCATGAACATAGTCGCCGGATCAGGGATGACCCGAGTGATGATGTAGTTGAGATAGGGCCTTCCCTCGAAATAGTCCGGGTTGGCCTCAAGGACGATCTTTTCCTGTGGGCGCCATTCTTTGAATTTAAAAGGCCCGGTCCCGATGGGGTGACGACCAAAATCGGTCTTGGTGATGTCCTTGCCTTCAAGTAGGTGTTTGGGTAAGACCACCAAGTTTCCCCAGGAACCAAGCGCCGGGGCAAAGGGCTCTTTATAATGGACCCGAAAGGTATAGCGGTCTACCACCTCGGCCTTTTCTACTTCCAGGAAGTCCCCGGCATAAGCCGTCGGCGTCTTGGGATCGGTAATGAGTTTGAAACCGAACATGACATCATCTGCGGTGAACTCGACTCCATCATGCCACTTTACCCCGTGACGTAAATGAAAGGTGATGGTCTTGCCGCCATCAGTCACCTCAAAGCGTTCGGCCAGATCACCGACCAGATTCAAGTCTTTGTCGTATTTGACCAGGCCGTTAAAGATCAGCCCGGCTACTTCGTGGCTGGCGGCATCGGTGGCCAACATGGGAATGAGGATGCTGGCATCACCGATGGAGCCGATGACCAAGGCCCCTCCGTAATCTTGGGCCATAGGGTGCCCGCTAAGCAGAAGAAACCCCAACAAGAAGAGAAGGATCTTTGAGGTACGTATCTTCATCTTTCGTACGATCTAAACCGACTTACGGGGTAAAAATATCGTGCTCACACAGGTGATCAAAGGCAGTCCTTCGGATAAGGCCTCAAGCAGGAGTCCCTGCCCTAACAGACGCCTCTCATAGAGACGCAAGGTATAAAAGGCATAAATGGGGACGATTAAGAGACTTATCGTCGCCGGGATCGGGAGGGGGCCCATGATCCCTAAGGCCAATATCTCCAAGGCCAACAAACCGATGGCTATCTTTAAGACAAAAAAGGTCTTTTCCACCCCGATAAAGACCGGCAGGGTCTCTTTACCGACAAACCCGTCCCCCTGGACCTCAAGTATCTCCAAAAATACGGCGCGGATAAAGGCCACCAGAAAGACAAACCCCATGACCAGGTAAGGGGCCCCGGGTGCCCCTGTCGCCAGCCAGGGGACCAAGGTAGTGATGGCCATCCAGGCCAGGGCGATCAATCCACTCCTTGCTCCGGGTAGCCAGCGGACCTTAAATCCCCTCCCCCGCCACAAGAAGGGGAGGCTATAGAGCACGGTGATGATCACCAAAAAGGCCGTGAGGTAAAAGGCCTCTTTCGAGAGTCTAAAGGCTAGATAAAGGGAGAGGAGATAACCCAGCCCACACAAAAAGAGGAGAGGTTTCCGGTGTCTTTCTAAGAACCGGGCCCGGAAAGGGTCGTTTAGCCGTAGGGCCTTGATATCCGTGATCCGGTTTAAGGTGTGGGCGCTAAAGGTAAAGGCACCAGCCAAGAGCAGATAGAGCCAAGAAAAGGTCAGGTGTAGTAAGAAGACAGCGGTTAAAGTAAGGGCGGCGGTGCCTAAGGCCAGGGCCAGATTGCTCTCGAAGGAAAAACGCAAGACCTTTCTTATCCAGCGCTTCAGCGAAGATTCATAGGGCGAAGGCCAATCTTCCAGCGTGCGGACGACCTGGTTGATAACCCAGTTGGGCGTAGAGGCCCCGGCGGTGATCCCTATTTTGCGGAATTTTTGGAGTTCGTTAAGGGGTAATTCCTCGGCTGTTTCCACCAAATAGACCTTCCGCCCGGATTCCCTGGCGATCATGGCCAAACGTTTGGTATTAGCGCTGTTTTTACCCCCTACCACCACAATGGCCTCGCATTCCCGGCAGAGTCGTCGGACCTCTTGCTGTCTTTCGTAGGTGGCATTGCAGATGGTGTTGTAAATCTTCCCTCCGGGGAAACGCTTGAGGATTTCCTGGGAGATGGTCTCAAAGAATTTACCGTCCTGGGTGGTTTGAGAGAGGATGACGTACTTTTCAAGGGGAGGGAGTCTGTCTAGATCTTCGAGCTTGCTGACCACCAGCCCCCTTTCACCGGCGTAGCCCAATATACCCTTTACCTCGGCGTGATCCGGATCACCGATGATGATCACGCGATAACCCTGGGCACTAAAGCGCTTGGCAAGCGCCTGGACCCTCAGCACTCGAGGGCACGTCCCCTCAATGATCTTAAAACCAGCCTGCCGCAGGCGTTCTTTTTCTTCGGGTGGGACGCCATGGGCACGGATAATGATCGTCCCCTTTCCTTTTTCAGGAATCTCTTTTAGGGGGCGTACTTCCAAGGCCTCGAGGAGCATCAAGGCTTGGGAATTATGGATCAAAGGCCCGTAAGTATAAACCGGCCTTTCGGCCTCACTGGCAGCCCGGAGGGCGATTTGTACCGCCCGCCTAACGCCCATACAAAACCCAGCCTTTTGGGCCATGACCACCTTCATAAAAGCACCCCTTGTACCTCGGTTTCTAGCCGAGAGAGAATTCCTTCATCAGCAAAACTGAAATAACCGCCTTTGGCAATAATGAGATGATCCAAGATACGGATCTGAAGAAGGCGGGCGGCCAGGAGGAGGTGTTTGGTGAGGCGAATGTCTGCTGGCGAAGGAGTCGGGTCGCCAGAGGGGTGGTTGTGGGCCATGACCAGGGCACAGGCATGGTGCTTAAGGGCCCTTTCCATGACCTCACGGGGATAGACGACGCTCTCGTTTACCGTGCCCTGAAAGAGTTCTTCCACAGTGATAATGTGATTTCTGGTATCGAGATAGATGACCTTAAAGACCTCTTTTTTAAGATCTATCATGCTGTGGGCCAGGTACTCATAGACTTCCTTAGAAGAAGAAAGATAAGGCCGGTCCTTCAGGCGTTGAGCCAGGAAACGGCGGGCCACCTCATGGATGAACTTGAGGGCCAAGGCATTCTTCGGGCCGATGCCTTTAATCTCAAGAAGTTCTTCAAGTGGGGCCTCAAGGACTTGGGCCAGGCCTCCCAAGCGCCTTAGGGCCTCACGCGCGGCGGGTTTACAGTCTCGGCGCGGGGTGCCGAAGGTAAGGAGCATCTCTAGTACTTCTTCGTCGGTAAAGGCCGAGAGCCCGTAAGTGAGAAATTTCTGCCGAAGGCGCTCCCGATGCCCGGCTACTCTTTGGGAGAAGTCTTTTGAAGACATAATAAAGTAAGGACACTAAATTTTAGACAGTGATCGTCTCCCTCTGGCAAAAGATTTAGCCTACCCAGGTATAATCGCTTTTGAGAGAATGGGCCAAGCAAGGATTGTTTGAAAAAGTAAGGCCAAACCCCTTATTCGGGTCTTAGGAATATAGCCCTTGACGATTTTCTTCCTGCCGGCTAAAGCAAAGATATGCGATATTGGTATTTTCTCCTCTCCTTGTTGCTCCTTTCCGGGTGTGTCGCCAATCAACAGGAGGTAGAAGACCTACAAGGTCAGATCTATACTTTGAATCTCCAACTCCAGGCCTTGGATAAACGCTTGTCTTCCTTAGAAAAACAAGTGGCCAAACTCACAGAACAATCTAAGAACTTCAAACGTCTGGAGGCCTTGGCCAATCGTCAGGCAGACCTCTTTGCCGAGCTTGAAAAGATCCAAACCGATCAATTGCGTCTAAACGGCCAGATCGAGCAACTCACCTATCAACAGGGGCAGGATCGGGAGGCCCTTCGTGAATTCCAGGCCGAGGTCCTAAAACGTTTGACCGCGCTTGAAAGGCGCCTGGCCCCAACGACTAAAGAGGTCAAGAAGGAAAAACCCGACGAAGAGGCCCTTTATAATCAGGCCCTCAATCTCTATCGCCAAAAGAGGTTTCAAGAGGCCCAAAAATTGTTTGAAAAATACCTCCAGCTTTATCCCCAGGGGAAAAGGGCCCCTAACGCCCATTTCTGGATCGGTGAGTGTCTCTTTCGGACCCAACGTTATGAAGAAGCCATCTTGGAGTATCAGAAGGTCATTGATCAATTTCCCAAGAGCAACAAGGTCCCTGCTGCGCTCCTCAAACAAGGGTTTGCCTTCTTACGCCTTGGTGATACCGAGGCCGCTAGTATTGTCTTTAAAAAACTTATCCACCAATATCCGCGTACTGAACAAGCCCGCATTGCCCGTAAATATCTGGCCAGGTTAAAGAAGTCCTGATGTTTCGATTCCTTTTTTGGCTTTGGCTCGTCCTACTCTATGCCTCTCCGGCCTTGGCCTTGAGGGTGGGTTTGGTCATCCCGCTTTCCGGCAGTGAAGGTAAGGAAGGGGTAATATTGAGGCTTTGGGCCGGAGAATTGGCCCAATTCTTCTACCGCACCGAAGGTCTTAGACTGGAACTTATCCCTCTTGATTCTCGAGGGAGGCCTTCTCATATTCCCGCCCTGATGAAAGAAGCCTTTCTTTCCGGGGTAGAGGTACTCATCGGGCCGGCCCGTCCTGAATGTGCCTCGGTCTTGGCCAAGGAGGCCAAAAAATGGCATATCCCCCTTATCCTTACCGCCGGAGAAATCAATCCCATCAAACAATTGAGAAGACCCCCGGGGATCATCTTTCGCACCGGGCTTACCACCCGGGCCGCGGTCAAGGTCCTTTACTATTGCTTGAAAAAGAAGGGATATCATCAAATAGGCCTCTTGATCAGTAGTGATTCCTGGGGAAAAGAAGGAGAGAAATGGCTTCAGGCCTACGCCGCTGAGTATGGATTACGGATCAAAAAGATCAGATATTTTGGTCCCTATGACACCGACGTGACCTTCCATCTTGAGGCCCTTTTGGATACCGAGGCTGTAGTTTGTTGGGCAAGCCCTTGGGCTTCGCTTACCGTGGCCAGAAACATAGATCAGATGGGGCTCAAGCTCCCGGTCTATTTTTCTCATCATGTTTCTCCCGAAGGTTTTTTGCGCACTTATCCAGCCCTTTTAAACAAGCCCTTTGTCGGAGCGGCCTTCTTAGCCCAGGAAGACCTGTTCCCAGGAAACAAGGATCTTTATGAACTTTTGACGAACTTTGTGCACCGAGAGAACCTCACCTACGACCTCTCCCTGGCGGCCCTGGCCGATGCCTTTGTCTTCCTCAAAAACGGAATAGAAAGAGGACAAGGGAACCTGGTCAAAGGTCTGGAGAAGACCGGTTTGATCAAAGGAGTAACAGGTCTTTACTTCGTCTCCGCCGATGATCATTATGGTCTCCTCCCTGCCACCGTAGGTGTCTATAAATACGAAGCCCTGAGTTACGAACCGGTTTGTCGGCCTCGGGCCGGGGTGTTATAAAGAAAAGAGGAGGTTTACCATGGCTGTTATTCGGGTCTCTTTGGGCCATGGCCTAAGAGATCTTCATCGTTCGGTCTTCTCCTATCTGGAACAGGTTATCTGGTTTGGTATGACCAGGCTTCCCGGTGGTGAGACACGCTGGGTCCCGCCGGTGGATATCTTTGAGTCTTCCCAAATGCTCATGGTGATAGTGAGTTGCCCCGGGGCCCAACGGGAAAGCTTTGAGATCACCCTTGATGGTCGGTTTTTGCGGGTGAAAGGCTTTCGCGCCGCCCCTATCTCTCAGGTTCGCGTCTACCAGCTAGAGGGTGAGTACGGTCCTTTTGAGCGCATCGTCAAACTTCCCTTTAAGGTGAGCCCTGAAGGGGCAGAGGCCAGATTCGAAGACGGGCTCCTAAAGATCCTCCTCCCTAAGATCCCCCATTGATCATCAGTTCAGCCACCTCTTGAAATACCCGCTCGGGAGTGAGTCCTTTGAGACACAGGGGTTCTGGGCATTTTTTCTTAAAACAAGGGCTACAAGGGAGATCCAATTTGACCACCCGATGCCCTTGACCAAAGGGTCCTGTTCGCCAAGGGGCCGTAGGTCCAAAAAGGGCTACTACCCGTTTGCCAACCGCTACGGCCAAGTGCATGGGCCCGGTGTCCACGGTGACGATCAAGCGGGCCAGCTTCAACAAACCGGCCAGCTCAAGGATCGAGGTCTGACCGCAAAGGGAGCGGACAAAAGGGGCCTTTTCTAAAATCGGGGCTACATAGGACCTATCCCCTACCCCGCCCACAAGGACTATCTCAAGCCCGAAGGCCTCTTGAACCAAATGGGCAAGCTCTGCCCATCCCTCTTGGGTCCACTCTTTGGTCTGCCAACGGGCCCGGGGAATAAAGACCGCTAGGTCCCCTCTTAGGTCGAATTTTTCCCGAAGATCCTCGGGGTCAGGCAGAGGGGGCAAGGGAAAACTCACCGGCGAAGGCTTCTTCCCCCCAAGGTACAAAGCGGCATCAAGATATCGTTCCACAGCGTGTCTTTCAGGTTCATAAGGAGAGAGCTTCTGAGTCAAAGGAAGGGTACTTCCTTCGCGATGATTGGCAAACCCGATCCTCCTTTTTCCCTTGGCCAGGGCCACGAGGAGCCCGCTTTTCAAAAGCCCTTGGAGATCAAGGATGACGTCGAAATATTCCTCCCTGAGATCTCGCAGGAAAAAATTTATCTCCCGCAGAGTGGACAAGAAATGTTTCTTTTTAAAGGCTGATAACCAAGTTCGGCGCTTAGAGATATAGACCCTTTCCAACAAAGGATGCCCCAAGAGTAGCTCAGCCGAGGCCTCTTCCACCGCCCAATAAAGACGTGCCTGCGGGAGCCCGGCCTTTAGGGCCGGGAGCACGGCCAAGGCCTGGACCACGTCTCCTAAAGCCGAGAGCTTAACGATGAGAATCTTCATAATCAGCAATGATCAAACCAGCGGCCTCTTTGAGGTCTTTGGCCAGGATATCCGGGAAGAGCCCCATCTTCGGCAAACACAAACTAAGTTCTTCTCGTCCATAGCCAGTAAGGACCAGAACACCTTTGGCCCCAATGTTTCTGGCCAAAAGGAGATCAAGGTGACGGTCCCCTACCACATAGGCCTGGGAGAGATCAAGGTCAAGTTCCCGAACCGCCCTTTCTATTAGACCTGAACGAGGCTTTCGGCAGAGACAACCTTCCTCTGGATGATGTGGACAGAAATAGATGGCGTCTATTCGGGCCCCATGAGAGGCGAGTTGCCGCTCAAGTTCTCGGTGAATCTCCTCCAAGGTGGCCAGAGAAAAATAGCCCCTGGCAAGTCCGCTCTGATTGGTGATGACCACCACTTTGAATCCAGCCTGATTTAGGGCCCTGATCCCTTCGGCGGCTCCGGGGATGAGTCTAAGCAAGGCCGGGTCTCGTAAATACCCTACCTCTTCATTGATGGTACCGTCTCGATCAAGAAAGACCACCGGGGCTCTCATTTCCATACCTTGAGACAGGCCTCAAAGACATCGGAAACTTTGATGGCCTCAAAACAGGCATAGTTGTTCTTACAGGTCCGTTCTAGGCAGGGGCTACAAGGCAAGGCGGTACGTACCACCACCGAGCGGGGATTTAAGGGCCCGGTGGCCTCAGGATCAGTGGAGCCAAAGATGGCCACCTGCGGGCGCTTCAGGGCCGCGGCCACGTGCATCAGGCCGGAATCATTGCTGACAAAGAGGTCAAGACGTTCGATAATGGCTGCGGCGGTGGGGAGATCGGTGAGCCCACAAAGATTACGCGCCCGTGGGAGATCACCGGCAATCTCTTCACCGGCTGGGCGTTCTTCTGCTCCACCGAGGATGACCAAGGAAAATCCAGCTCGACGGAGATGATAGGCCAAGGCCCGATATCGAGAGATGGGCCATCTCTTGGCCGGACCAAAGGCCGCCCCAGGGGCAATCCCCGCCCTTGGAGCCGGGAGATCGGCTAAGAGATTCAAGGCTCGGCGGCGGGCGTGATCAGGAAGAGGCAGACGTAACTCGCGTTCTGCCACGGAAAAGCCCAAGACTTCTAGCAGATGTAGATAGTATTCCGTCTGATGGACCTTTTCTTTCGGACGTTTGACCCGATGAGTAAGGAGCACACTCCGACCATCAGTGGCGTAACCGGCCCGGTATTTCACCCGCCCGAGAAAGAAGATCAGGGCCGAAGAAAAAGAATTCGGTAAGAGGAGCCCGCTTTGGAATTGCCCTCGGATCCCTTGGGCCACAGAAAGCAGATCCTTTTTTCCGCCTTCTACCGGGATCATCCTTGAGACCTGGGGAAAGGCGGAAAAAAGCCTCAGGATATGCGGGCGGGCCATGAGGGCCAGCTTGGGATAATATCGGGCCAAATTGACCAGCACCGGGGTGGCCATTACGGCGTCACCCACCCAGTTGGGTAAACGAATCAATATCTCTTCGCCTTCGGGTAGTTGCGCAGACATAACTCAGGCCTCTCTATCTAACCAGAGTTTTGGGGGAGTAAAAAGAGGCGTTTTAGGACCACCGTGGCATAGGAGCCCTTGGGGAGGAAAAATTCGAGACGTATGGTGGTTTGGCTCTCGGGGATATATCTCAAATTTTCCGGGAAAACGACCACCTCTCTGGGATAGGTCTTAAAGGTGGCCCCCTTGGTCAGGGTACGAAATTTCTCAAGGGCCGGAATCCCTTCTCTCCGGAGGACCTCTTCCATGAGTGCTTTGACCCCGGGGTCGAGTTTGAGTTTGGGACTTGGGAGGGGGATCTTTTGGGCCTTTAATTTGGAAAAGGCCTCTTCTGGTACCTTTCGATAAAACAAGAGTTCTCCCAAGAGATAAGAGACCGGATAAAGCTTAAGCCCGAGCTCCCTTAAATAGCCCTTTACGGTCTCGTTCCAGATATAGGCTTGATAGGCTTGACAGAGCATGACCAAATATTCTCGATCGACCAAGGAGAAGGCGCGCTTGAAAGTCCGTTTTGATGGCCGATGGGTGACTAGAAACTCAATCAGACGTCGTTCCCAGTTACTGGGGGCAAGCTCAAGGCAGGGCCTTAGATAAGGCCAATTTTTTCGGAGACAATCCCGAAAGGTCTGGGTGCGTCTGATTTCGTATTGACTGCCCTCGGCCAAGAGTAAATAAAGGGCCTTTTCGTAATGGCCGAGGATCAATTCACGAACGGCAAAACCTTGGCCCCGACGGACCGAGCCAAAACGTTGTTCATCAAAGTAATTGACCACGCCAAAGCGCTTAACCAGGTCTATTTCTTCGGCAAGCCCTGGGGTTTCTATCTCACGGACCACGATGCGAAAGAAATTCCCCTTAAGCTTGGCCTTGTTCATCGGCTCCTTGGTCTGCCCTAGATATTCAAGGCGGTAATTGCGACCGAGGAGGTCTTTTTTAGGGCCGTGTTTGATGGTCACGAATTGATAAGAGACCGCCTGGCGGTCCTTGAGCCCACCATAGCCGAGCTCGTCATATCGCCGGCGTAGACGACGGGCAATATCTCCCAGGACATCCCAAGTGGTGGCCCCGACCTTCTGCAGACGGTAAAGGGCGTAGGGGCCTTCGTTTTCCGGGGCAATATCCGCCACCTCAAAGACCACAAAGTCTTCGGGCCTGGCCTTGATCTTCATGAAGGGGTACCAATCTCCTGCCAAACGGCTATATTTTAAAACCACTTATAACATCTAAATTTTCCCTTCGCCCGGCTGCGGGAAGGGATTTTTTTGTCGTGTTACAAGGCAAGAATTTTCAAAAAATAAGAGATTTTTTAGAACAAAAGAGGGGAAGGCTTGGGCTTAGCGGTCTTCCTCTAAGTGCGGTGGCCTTTTTGATCAGTCGATACCCCTTTCCTGAAAAGGTCGTCTTTTTGGCCCCGACTAAACCCCAGGCCGAAGCCCTATTAAGGTCCCTTTCCTTTTTTAGCTCAAGACCGGCCAGACTCTTCTCGGCTCCAGAGGCCCCGCCTTTTGCCAGTGTCTATCCAGAGCCGGAAATAAGCGCCGAACGCATCTCGGCCCTCTACTATTTGCTTGAGCCGGGAAAGGTCTTTGTCGTGACCTCGGTCGAGGCCATCATGCAACGCACCCTGCCTCCTGAGATCTTACGGACCCATTACGAATATCTCCTCACCGGGGAGGAAATAAACCGAGAGGCCTTTATCAAACGCTTGCTCCTTTTGGGCTACGAGAAGACCGGCCTTGTCCAACGGCCAGGAGAATTCGCCGTCAGAGGTGGGGTAATTGATGTCTACAGCCCTTATCATGAATATCCCCTTCGCTTGGATTTCTTTGGTGACCGAATCGAAAGTATCAAGCTATTCGACCCCCTTACTCAGCGTTCTCAAGAAGGGGTAGAAGAGGCGGTCATTCTCCCGGTGCGCGAGATTCTATTTCCAGAAGAGACACAAGAGCTTGAAGAAAGGATTGTTTCCCGGGCAGAGGCCCTTGGTCTGCCGCGAGAAAAATTAGAAGGCTATCTCAGGGCCTTGGAGACCTCCCATCTACTCGATCCAGAACCGCTCTGGCTAACCCTGGTCTATACCAAGCCAGCCACTATATTTGACTATTTGGGAGAGGAGACCCTCTTGATCCTGATTGAACCAGAGGAAATAGCCGATCAAGCCGCCTTTGTGGCGGAAAAGATCGAATACGGTTGGCGCCGGGGGAGGGAAAGTAAACGCCTCTTAGTAGAGGCCCAAGAAAGCTTCTTGTCCCTAGAGGAATGCCAAAGGGCCTTAGAAAAGGCCCCTTTTTGCCTTTCCGTCCGGGGTCTCCCTGTATTTGAGCAAGAGGGGATTATCTTTGAAGTCAAGGACCATCGCCTCCATCTCGATCAGGTTCGCCTCCGACCGAAAGAGGCCTTAGCCCTTGGGGTCTCTTTTTTACGCGAGAAGCTTGAGGCCGGCGAACATGTGATCATTACCACCGGCCAAGAAAGGTCTGCCGAACAATTAAAAGACCTCTTAGGGCGGGAGTTAGGAGAAAAAGAGATCCCCATCAAATCACCTCCCTTGGAGGAACTCAACTTCCGGAGACAAATAGAGATATACCTAGGGGACCTCCCACAAGGCTTTTTCTGGCCGGAACTGAACCTTAACCTCATCCCGGAACACGAACTCTTCGGTGGCCGAAGGGCCTTGGTTGCCCGGAAGAAGACCGCTCGTGATACCTTCCTCCGCTTCGAGGATCTAAAACCCGGTGATTACGTGGTCCATCGCGAACATGGTATTGGCCTCTATCGAGGTTTGGTTTCCTTGGAACTTGGCGGGCTCCCTGGAGAATTCTTACTCATCGAATACCACGGGGGAGATAAGCTCTATCTCCCGGTTGATCGGCTCTCTCTGCTTCATAAGTACGTAGGTATCGAGGGCAAGGCCCCAAAGCTTGATCGTCTAGGGGGCAGGCACTTTGAGGCCCGGAAGCAAAGGGTCAAGAAGGCCATCGAAGAGGTGGCTCAAGAACTCCTCACCCTTTATGCCGCTCGCAAGGTCCAGAAGGGGTATGCCTTTTCTCCACCCGGGCCGCTCCTTCGACAACTGGAGGCCTCTTTCCCCTTTGAAGAAACTCCGGATCAAGCCGTGGCCATCGAGGAGACCTTGGCGGACATGCAGAAACCCACCCCTATGGACCGCCTCATCTGTGGTGACGTGGGTTACGGCAAGACCGAGGTGGCCTTAAGAGCAGCGATGTTGGCCATCGAAAACGGAAAACAGGTGGCGGTCCTGGTCCCTACCACGGTGCTTGCCGAACAGCATTATCAGACCTTTCGCACCCGCCTTGGGCCCTTAGGGGTACGTATCGGGGTCTTGTCCCGCTTAAAGAGCCCTTCGGCCCAGAAAGAGACCATCAAAAGGCTGGCTGCCGGAGAGCTCGACGTGGTCATCGGGACCCATCGGCTACTTTCTGCAGACGTAAGTTTTAAGGACTTGGGACTCCTTATTATTGATGAAGAACATCGCTTTGGAGTCCGCCACAAGGAAAGACTCAAACAATTAAAGAAAAACGTCGATGTTTTGGCCCTTTCAGCCACACCGATTCCGCGCACTCTACAGTTGTCCCTGCTGGGTATACGGGACCTTTCGGTCATTACTACCCCGCCTGAGGATCGGCTCCCGGTAAAGACCTTCTTGGCCCGATTCGAGCCTGAAGTAATCAAAGAGGCCATCGAGCGAGAGATAGACCGCGGGGGGCAAGTCTTTTTCGTCCACAACCGGATCAAGGGCATCTATGCCTTGGCTGACTGGCTCAGGCGCTTGGTCCCTCGGGCCCGGATTGAGGTGGCCCACGGTCGGACCCCACCCCAGCTCCTAGAGGAAATCATGGTGCGTTTTGTTCGCCGAGAGATAGATGTCCTCGTTTGTACCACCATTGTGGAGAGTGGGCTTGATATCCCCTCGGTCAACACCATTATCATCAACCGGGCGGATCGCTTGGGTTTGGCTGAAATTTACCAATTACGCGGTCGGGTCGGGCGGAGTAACACCCAGGCCTATGCCTATCTCCTAGTCCCTTCCTTCTCGACCCTTTCCGAGGAGGCTGAGCGGCGACTCAAGGCCCTGATGCAGTTCACCGAATTGGGTTCGGGTTTTAAGTTGGCCATGAGTGATCTCCAGATCCGAGGGGCCGGTAATCTCCTTGGCACTGCCCAATCCGGTCACATCGCCGCGGTGGGTTATGATCTCTATTTAGAGATTCTCCAGCGTACGGTGGAAGAGCTCCAGGGAAGATCTGTCCCAGAGGCCATCGAGCCCGAGGTCAACTTAAAGGTCCCGGCCTTTTTCCCGGAAACCTATGTCCCAGACGTGGAACAGCGCCTGCATCTCTATCGACAGTTGGCCTTATTACAGGAAATAGAGGAGGTCTGGGCCTTCAGGGAGGAATTAACCGATCGTTTCGGGACCCTTCCTCCAGAGGCCGAAAACCTGATCAAACTTTCGGTGGCCAAGATCTATCTCCGAGAGCTAGGGGTGCGAAAACTCGATCGTCGGGGCCAGGAACTTATCTTTTTCTTTGCTCCGATGACCCCTGTGCCAGAAAAGGCCATTCGGCGCTTGAGTAAGAAAAGGCGACACGTAAGATTGACCAAAGACCGAAAGCTTTATCTTCGCCTTGAAGGCGAGGTCCTTCTCGACGAGGTCTTGGAGATACTGGCCAATTTGGTCGGGGAAGATCATCTTCTTAAAACCAGGCCGATGGAGACCATTTCTATCGTTCATTAGGAGGTACTATGAGGTTGGCTATCTTTCTCCTGAGCTGGCTCTTTTTGGGTTCTTTGGCCCAAGCGGTGGTGGTTGATCGCCTTGTGGCCGTGGTCAATAATGAAGTCATCACCCTCTCTGAACTCGACGAAGCAGCCACTCCTCTTTATCAACGGTTATTGCCCCAGGTGCAAGACCCAATAAAGAGAGAGGCTCTCATCCGGGAAATTAGAAAACGGGTCTTAAATCAATTGATTGATGAACATTTAGTTTCTCAAGAAGTGAAAAGATTACATATTACTGTCACCGATGAAGAGGTTGATCATTTCATTAATGAGTTAAAAAAACAACAAGGCATAAGTGACCAAGAGTTTATCAATTATTTGACTTCACAAGGGCTTTCTTTGGAAGATTATCGTAAAAAGATAGCCGAACAGATCAAACGCTTAAAACTTATTCAAAGTCAGGTCAAAGAGCGTATAGTAGTTACTGATGAAGAAATCAGAAAGTATTACGAAGAGCACTACGCCAAGGATGTAAAATATGAACTGGCAGCCATCATTATTGATGGCCCAGGGGCCGAAGAAAAGGTCAAAAAGGCCATGCAGGCCCTTAAGGCCGGGGAGCCCTTTGCCCAAGTGGCGGCCAGGTATTCCTCTTTACCTGATAGCGGTCAAGGTCTTGGGGCCTTTTCTCTTGATGAGCTTTCACCCCAAGTGGCCCAGATCGTTAAAAATCTCAAACCCGGGGAGATCAGTCAACCAGTGAAAGTGGGAGGGCGTTGGCAGATCTTCAAACTCCTGGCCATCAAACAAGACCGTCAGGACTTCAACCTGGTAAAATTAAAAATTCAACGTAAACTCTACCAAGAAAAGGTTGACCAACTCTTTAAAAAATGGCTAAAAGACTTACGGAAAAGATCGTATATCAGAATTCTCCTCTAGGAAGACGATGATGGCGGAAAATACAGAACAGGTCTCCGGGACAGAGAGCTTTGGGGAATACATGAGGCGGCAGAGGGAGTTGCGGGGGTTCACCTTGGAGGAAATAGCCGAACAGACCAAGATCAGCCTGCGTGCCTTGCGGGCCTTAGAGGCCGAGGATTGGGAGGTCTTACCGGCAGAGGTCTATATCCGGGGCTTTGTCCGCTGTTATGCCGAGGTGATCGGCCTTGATCCCAACGAGGCTATCTTGCGTTATGAAAGGGCGGTTCAGCCTTATCGTAAACAAAGGGAAAATATTTCGGTGGAAAAACCTTATAGCGAGGAAGGCTCCACCAAACGCTTCCCTGTACGCCTGCTGGTCATCATCCTCTTAGGGATTTTACTGATAATTGCGGGGATCTTTCTATATTCCCATCATAAGAGCAAGACGAGTTTCTCGACTATTAATGCCCCAGCGCTAAAGGGTCCATCGGGGTTTGAGTCTGCTCCTCTGGTCAAAGAGGGAGAAAAGGCCAAAGAAGGAACCACCAAATCCAAACCTTGAGATTGGTTACCAAGGCCCTGGTCCTTAATCGATATGAAATAGGGGAAAGCGACCTCTTATTGGTCATGCTCTCCCCTACCCTTGGGCGTTTCTCGGCTCTGGCTAAAGGGGCCAGACGCAGCCGACGAAGGTTTGTCAATGTACTGGAGCCCTTCACCCTCCTTCGTGCCCATCTGCGCGGAGGGAATGCCCATCTTTCCCCTTTTTTGGATCAAGCCGATCTAGTTGAGGCCTGGGAGGCCATCCGCTTTGATCCGTGGCGTTTTGTCACCGCAGCCTACTTCGCCGAACTGGTAGAGCTCTTCTCCAAACCCAGGGCTGGGCAGGAAATCTTTGGCCTCTTACAGGAGGCCTTAGAAGTCCTCTCTCAAGAAGGGACCCATCCCCTCTTCAAGTTGGCCTTTGAATTGAAACTCCTCTTGCTAAATGGTTTCGGTCCGGAATTGAACCTTTGTGTGCGTTGTCATACCTCGGCTTCACCTTTTACGGCCTTCTCGTTGGAGGAAGGCGGTTTGATCTGTGAAAAATGCCAAAAAGAGACCGATGTCTCCCTTTCTTCCCGAAATATTTCCTTTTTAAGGGCCTGCCTGCGTTATCCGTTATCAACCATAAAGAGGATTCGTCTTTGTCCAGAAGATCTTTCTCAAACGGCCAGTTTGATTGAAAATTATCTATTACGGATCTTGGACCACGAGGTTAAAGCCTTACAGGTGTGGAAACAAATGAACACCAGGAGGGTTTTGGGTGAAGGACTGGGTAGAAGCGAGTAAACAATACGTCTTAAACGGCTTGGCTGCCAAGGAATCTTGGCGTCTTTTTCGAATTCTGGCCGAATTCGTGGACGGCTTCGAGGAATTACCCAAGGTCTTTCCGGCGGTGACCATTTTTGGCTCTACCAGGGTGAGGGAAGGACATCCGTATTATGAAAAGGCCGAAGCCATCGCCCGCCTTTTGGGACAAGAGGGGTTTTCGGTCATCACCGGTGGGGGGCCGGGGATCATGGAGGCGGCCAATAAAGGGGCGGCTGAGGCCGGGGCTTACTCTGTAGGTCTGAACATCAAGTTACCCCATGAGCAAGAACCAAATCCTTACGCCAACGTAAGGCTGGAATTCCGGTATTTTTTTGTCCGTAAGGTGATGATGGCCAAATACGCCGTGGCCTTTATCTGCCTTCCCGGAGGCTTCGGCACCCTGGATGAATTCTTTGAGGCCGTGACCTTGGTCCAGACCCATAAGATCCGACCCATCCCGATCGTCTTGGTCGAACAAGAATATTGGAAAGGCCTGACCGCCTGGATCAAAGGGCGTTTATTGGCCGAAAAGATGATCTCCCGTGAAGATTTAGAACTCTTTGCCGTGCTCGATGAACCAGAAGAGATTGTTAGATACATAAAAGAAAAGACCAAGATCTATTCCCGGGACTTTTGTCGGTACGAGGCTATGCGTTAGGCCGTGAAGGTCGTTTTTGATATTTGATGGCCAAGACAGCCAGGTGGCGTAGGGTCTCGGTCTGCTGTTTTTCCTTGGTGGTAAAGGGTCTTTTCCGCAGGGCCAAGATAGCCCCAAGCCCTCGTCCTTCGATACTCAAAGGAGAGATCAGCACGTCATACCCAGGCCAGTGTCTGACCAATTCATTGGGCGTGGGCAGGTTTTCCACCTTACCAGACCACTCTACTCCTTTAGAAAAGATATTTCCGAAGAATTGATCCACCGGGATATTGGTTCCCTTGAGGGCCTTTATTTGGTGGCCTACCCCATATTTGAGGCTTATCTGTCGGCGATCAAGACTCAGGACACCAAGACAGACATTTTGGCATTCAAAGGCCCGACAGATGGTCTCCATGACCATAAGGAGAATTTCCTGATAATCAAAGTTGGGGGAGGCCAGGGCCGCGGTGATCTCCCTAAGGGCCTTATCATAAAAGTCTTCGGGGGGTGGTGGTTCGGGCTCCTTGGTAGCAGGAATAGAAATTTGTGCCTCTTCGGCGGGTCTTAAAGCCCTGGCCATCGGCGGCCAAAGCTCTTGAATGGCCTTTTGACTTTTTTCAAGAAACTCTTCTAAATCAGCCTCTTTAAGCCCGATTTCTCGAAATAACTCCTTGAGTTTCGTTTGCTTTCCGATCCTTAAATATTCATCTACCCCGGCATCAAGGCGGTCTATCCGGGAGGCCAAAGAACCTTCCTCCTTGGCCTTAGGAGAGCCTTCAAGCATATCGAGTAGTTTACCCGGAAAGGACCAACAGACAGCCACCTTTTCGGCCAAGCGATAGAGGCGCCTCTTGATCAGTTCCGGCTTGCTCTCTTCCTTTTTTTCCCATTCTTCAAGTGTCTCCGGGCTAGAAACGGCCAAAAGGATGCGGACGATCCGGTGGAATAGACCATAGATGAAGATTTCCTCGTCGTCATAGGCCAGATATTGGGCCATTTGTTTGGCCAAAAAGGCACAGAGATAAGAGTGCCCTAAATAGGAAAGGATCCGTTTGGCCTGGGAAGGCGGGGTCTTCTGGAGGATGACCTCAAAAAAGGTGGAGGCCAGGGCCATTTCGCGGATAAACTCTACCCCTAACATCACTATAGCCCTGGAGACGGTGGTAATCTCCTGATTGGTGGGATTAAAGTAGCAGGTGTTGGCCATGCGGATGACCCTGGTGGTCAGACCATAGTCTTTGAGGATAAGAGAGGCCAATTCCTGGATAGAAAATTCGTCTTCGGGTCTTAGGTGAAGGATGGCGGTGATGACCGAGGAAGAACTAGGGAGGTCGCCTTCGCAGATCTTTTCGGCTAATTTGGAAAGACTTGACGGACTACTTTCCTTAAAGTTTTTTGAGGGTTTCATCTAATGAATTTATCGTTTTTTGAGCCAAGATTATTAAGGAGAACAAATGAATATCTCAAGATTTATCGCTACTGGCCTGGGGAGTGGTTATTTACCCAAGGCCCCTGGTACCTGGGGATCGCTATTGGCGGTGTTCGCCTTTATCTTTTTGGCCAAACTATCTCTGGTCCTTCAGGTGCTGGTGGTGGTTATTATTTCCTTGGTAGGAATCTATACGGCTAACAAAGTAGCCAAAGAGGAAGGGAAAAAAGACCCCAAAATGGTGGTCATCGATGAGATTGCCGGCCAATTTTTGGCCCTAATCGGCCTTTCTCCCCGGCCTTTTATCCTTTTGAGCGCCTTTTTCCTCTTTAGGGCCCTAGACATTATCAAACCCCCTCCGGTACGTCAGCTTGAGAGGTTACCCGGGGGGGTTGGCATCATGGCCGATGACTTAATGGCCGGCCTTTTGACCAATCTCATTTTGAGACTCTTAGCCCCATTCTTCCACCTTAATCCCGGCGGCTAAGAGCCTTGCCGCGGCCACTCCGAGTTTGGGAGTAAGGCCGCAGGAAGGGCTTCGACTCTTCAAAATAGCCCGCCTGACCCCAAAGAGTTTGGCTAAACGTAGGGCCTCTTCCGCCCCTTTGAGAAAGGCCTTGGTCACGTCCTCGCCTTCTTGGTTTATGACCCGGGCCTGGCCTTCAAGCACCGCCAATCCATCACCGCCTACGATCTCCGCCGGCGGCCTTGGGGTGGGAAGCCCCCCTAATTGTTCCGGGCAAACAGGAATAAACCTGGCTTCAGAGATGAGGGAAAGGATGGTTGGGTCTTCCTTTGAGGCCCCGTCATAACGGGTACAAAGCCCGAATAAACAAGCTGAGACAAGGATCGGCTCCCCCATGGCAATCCCCTTTTAGCTATTCTAGACACCCGGCCAATTTCTCACATGAACATATTTATGCGGCAGTTCTGAGCATACTTAAGATAGTCTTCCGCGGTCTCGATGGCCACGCCCTCGATAAAGTCCTCTTCCTTGAGATTCATCATGTCTACGGTCATTTTACAGGCTACAAAACGAACCCCTTCCAATTGAGCCATCTCCAACAGCTCGGGTAAAGAAGGAATGTTAGCGGCTTCTATCTTTTTCTGCATCATTTTAGTGGCCAAGATGGCCATTCCCGGAATGGCTCCTAACACCCCGGGAGGGATAAATTTACATTTTCGGGCCCCGTCTTTTCTGATGACGTTAATGCCCATAAAGGTAAAGAAAATGGTGGCCTCCATGCCCAATCTCCGGGCATTAATGGCCAAAATAAGAGGCGGATAGGCCCCGTCAAGGGTATCCCGACTACAAATAAAGGTACAAGCAACTTTTGCCCTGTTTTGGTCCATATTCCCCCCCTTATAGAAAATTTTCTTGGTCTCGGCTTAGAAGACAAATCTAAAAGATAGACTTTGTAAAGTTTATAATCGAAAAACTATTCAAAAATGATGAACTTGTTCCGATAAATGGACAAGGGTGGGGAATTCAAAAGGGGGGAGTGAGATGGAATTCGTTGTTTGGCATTCTTCGTATTGTATTGGAGACCCTAAAGTTGATCGTCAACATCAAGAGCTGGTCAAACTCTTAAATTTACTGCACAAGAAGATCCATTCCGGTTGTTCTAACAAGATCATCGATGAGGTTCTCATTCAACTGATCAACTATGCTGAAAACCATTTTCGGGATGAAGAGGAATTGATGCAAAGGATAAACTATCCTGAATACGAGGAACACCGGGCGGAGCACGAACGGCTGGTCTTAGAGGTCTTTGAGTTTAAGAGGCGTTATGAACAGAAAAAAGTATCCAAATATGATTTGTTGCTATTTTTACGGGACTGGCTGGTAGACCACATCATCGGCACCGATCTCAAAATCAAAAATTGGTTATTAAGATTAGGCTTAATTTAAACAAGGATTTTCTGAAATCTCTTGATTCCTAACCCTAATCTTTCCTTGTGACTTGTTATCAGTGGGCTTGTTCTTAGATATGGAAGGCCCCAGGCCAACCCACCATTTTCTCCGGTAAAGGCTTCAAAGGAGGAGCTACTGCGCGTGCCAGGGCTTGATCCTACCTTAGTGAATAGTTGTCGAAATTTAAATTTGCTTTACAATTAATTTTAGCTTTACTAATAGGAGAAGTCTTATGTTTATCAAGACGGTTAAGATTTCCCGTAAGGGCCAGATCACTCTGCCCAGGCAGATTAGGGAAGCCCTAGGTTCCAAGGTAGTTAAGCTCGTCCTCAAGGGCCGAACGGTGGTTATTGAGCCGGTGGAAGATTTGGCAGGCTCACTAAAGAAATATGCCAAGCCCATTTCTATAGAAGAGGCTAAAGAGAAGGCCTGGACGGAGGCCGTGCGTGAAAAGTTTGGTGGTGATTGATACGAATGTCATCATCCGTTACCTCCTTGCCGACCACCAGGAACATTTTGAAAAGGCTCGGTCTTTCTGGGAAAAAGTTAAGCTTGGAGAAATTGCAGCCTTCATTCCCGAAAGCGTGCTCGCTGAAAGTGTTTATGTCCTTCTAAAGATTTATGGCGTGCCAAAGGGTGAAGTGGTGGTCAAGCTATCCCGACTCCTTGATTACAAGGGGTTAACCGGAGAGCTAGACGTTTATCGGGAGGCCTTGAAAATCTTTGGCCGAAAGAGCATTGACGTGGTGGACGCTATCATTCTGGCTTGGGCTAAGGTGAAAGACTACAAACCAATCAGCTTCGACAAAGACATTTCAAAACTTATCTAAAAAACTACCTTAAACTTTTAGTTACAGATTCTTGGCGTTAGGATCGAATTTTATAAAATAAATATGGTGCTATAGTTATCCATATCAAGACAAATATCCAAACTCTGCCCTTGAAGATACTGTAATCGTAAAAGAGTCTATGCCAGGAATGGCCTATCACATAATGACCAAAAAGAAATTCAAAAGTAATAGTTAGGATCAGCCACATACCACCTATTAAAAAGGCCTGCTCTGCTGATTCGATTGGCCAAATTCCTGTGAGAATCCAGACAAAAAATCCTAAGAGGACGATCCCCATTAATGTGGACAATTGATGGGCTGACAACTCGTTCATAAATTGTCCATACCATTTTTCTCTGATAACTCCATTAAAGATAGCGAGAGCCACCAGTCCGATCCAACTCAGACCATATTTTATGAAGATGTTCATATCAGGTTTTCCCATAACACCGAACTAAGAGTGGACAAGAGCTGCTGGATTATTGCTCATCCCTCCTCAGCGATTGGTTATGTGATGATAATTCAACTGGCGGTGTGAAAATTATAGCATTAAAATGGCAGTTGAATTTTAAAGCGCTTCCATTAATGGAGGCATTTAATGTATGACATTTTTTCTCTTTCAGCCCTGAAGAATATAGACCAAAAAGTCACAAATTTGATAATCCATTTTTTCTACTATTGATTCTCTGTTATCTTACAACATAATTTGTACTTCGGATCTGAAGGAGCCCCTCTAAACAACCATTCAGGTACCTTTGTTAAAGGCCAAGGCCAAAGCAGATCGCTAAGAGAGTCAGCCCACGCACAAGCATCTTGAAAATGCTTTCGATCTTGCCGATTATTTGAGATTAGGCGTTTGTCGGCAGCCAAAGCAGTAAGCACAATTGGCAAATCCTTACTAATTCTGGAACGAATATTTATGTCTATGAAACCATTAAGGATTTTGTCACCCTGTTCTTGATCAATCTCATAGATTCGAGTCCTTTGCCTACTTTGCATATCAGTCCACCAGAAATAAGCATGGTAAGAAATATATAAACTCCATTTTCCTCTTGGGTTTTCCCTTTCAGCCAGACACTCTTTTAGTAAAAGACTTATAAGCCTCGATTCTTATCTGTGTAAACATGTTTTTTCCTCTTCTGATAGCTAAAATTATAACTGAATAAAAAATTATAACTAAATAAGGGAAACTTAATACTCAAACTCAGCGGATCGGCGATATTCGCCGATCCGCTGAAGAGACTTGTTAGAAATTATTCTTCTTTAAATAGCCTTACATTATCTATAAAACGGAAATCTTTAACATTGTAAGTCCATAAAGTAATATCATAATAGATAGCAGTAGAAGCTATCAAAGCATCTGGTATTTTTAATCCATGACTTTTTGAGTATTTCTCAATTAACTCTACTGCTATTTGTGTAATATCTTCATTTAACAATAATATATCAAATTCACTTAGCGCTCTTTTAATTTTATTTAATTCTCGCTTATTAATAGCACCGTAAAATAGTTCCATTAAAGTAATGGCACTTAATGCAATATTTTTATTCTTTAGTTTATCAAAAATTTTCTTCGTTGTTTCGTTGCCTTTTAAATATTCAATGATTACATCTGTATCACACAAAACTTTTATATTCTCCATGCTTTTTCTCTCAATTTTTCTTTTGTAATATCTCTATTTCTCCAGAGACCAAAAATTTCTTCAAATTTTAATCCTTTTTTTCTTCTTTGTTTTTGAATTTCTTCTATTCTTACAAAAGATAACTGTTTTAAAAACTTCATCAAAGCTCTACCTTCTTTATTATCTTCAACTTCTAAAATAATACGCATAAATTTTCTCCTTTTAATCTTTTCTAACGTCCAAACTCAGCGACCCACTTTCTTCTTCATCTAAAGTTTCTAAATATAATTCTACAGCTTCTTTGATATTTTTTAAAACCTCTTCCAAACTATCTCCTTGGGTATGACAACCTTTCAATTCAGGACAATAGACATAATATCCGAATTCGTCTTTTTCTATTATTACGGTTACTTTCATCTCTTTCTCCTGCATTAAAATATTTTTATAAAAATTTAAACTTTTTAAATTTTTTTCAATCTAATGCCCAAGTTCAGTGGTGGCGCTATAGCACCTTCCGCTGAAGCAGATTGTTAGAAAATTTTTAATTCTCATTATTTTTAGATCCATTATTTGCTCGATCATATTCCCAGATCGCAAGATCGACTTCTTGCACTTTCCATCCTAACTCATTTGCCAATCGATGAATTGCACAGAGATACTTCTTGTAATCT
>CAZROA010000016.1:0-5162 GCA_964601575.1 uncultured Thermodesulfobacteriota bacterium | reverse complement strand
ATAAATATAGTTTGATTAACTATTTTAATATTTGATTACCAGGGAGACAAGAGGGTAGACAGGGTCTGATCTCTTAAGGGCGCGCTTTCAAATGGGATGGGTACAGTTACGGTTTGTCAGATGAAATTGTCCCCCGGGATTAGATTGAGTTCTTTACATACGGAGAGGAAATAATCGTCTGTCATGCCGGCCAGAAAGTCTATGACCACCTGAGGAAGGGAGGTTTTTCTCGGTAGCTTGCGTTTATTGGTTGCAAAATCTTAGCAAAATCAATTTTATTTGAAATCTTTGTCTTTGATAGTCTAGACATGACTTAAAAATGTTTTATATTAATAGGTAAGGTATTTAAATGAGCCACAAATCCTCGGAGGAGACGGATATGAAAAGGACGGCGCGGGTCTTTTTCTTTTGCCACCCCTTGGCCAGCCCGGAAAGACCTGGGCGCTGGCCGTTTTGGGCCCATTTTGAAGCCCAAACCCAGAAAGGAGAATCGGCTTTGGAGGCCTTTCTTTACCTAGACGGACGGGGACCTGGGGTACTCAATTCCAACCAAGATCCGTGCGTGTGCTCTGAGCCTCTGCCCTGGTTCCTGGCCCATTGTAGGCTCGACTCCACGGCCAAAGAACACAACCGGGTGCTTTATCCCAACGGAAGGGTAGGGGGGCTCCTTACCGCGGAGGCACTCCCCGGAGATTGGGTCGTCTTTGGGGGGGTGCTCTTTCCAGAAAGTGAAGAATGCCGTGCTTGCACACGCCCCTGCGGAAAAGTTTACCTCTTTGTGGACACGGTCTTTTGCGTGAAGGACAAGCTGGAACTCCCGGTTGAAGAGACCGGCAAAGGGCGCTTTGAGCACAGGCTGGGAAGCCCTGAAGGGTATGCCGCCTTTCGTAAGGCCGCCGCGGCCCTGGGTATAGAGCTTCCGCACAAGCTCGCAGAGTTCCGCCACACCCCGGCCTGGCGCTACAACCTGGCCGACACCGAGAGGCACCACCGCTTTGTGGACTACCGTCCCTACCAGTTGCTGCTGGCTGAACAAGGCCAAAGCTATCTCCCCCTGAGCACCATAAGGCCTCCGGCACGCTGCCCCCTCCTTTGGGAAAGGCCTGGGCTTTGGTGGACTCCCTGGGAAGAGACCGGCCTCCCGGCCCCGGACGAGCTCTTTCCAGAGGTACAAGAAGGGCTGCGGCAGGGGGTGGTGGCGCTCCCAGAGGAGGCCGGGAAGAAATTTTTAGCCCTCATAGAGGCCCGCACAGCCTTAAAGGTAACCCGGGTAAAAAAGATCTTTCATTTTAGAGCGAGCAAAAGCACCTTTTACCTAACGGTAAACGAGGTCTTGCGAAGGCTCGGCTACTCCCAGCGAGAAGTGGCCTCTTGGGGGACCATCCAATTTCTGACCTTAAACAAGATCTCCAGGGGCGAAACCCCACCCACCCTGCGCACCCTGGAGCGCCTGGCCCGTACCGTGGGCACCGGTATGAAAGACCTCTTTGAAGAGCCTGGGGGAGAGGTGCGCGACCTCTTCCACCGGATAGCAGGCTGCGTGCACCTTGAGGCCGCCCTGCGTTTCGAAGGCCAAAAAGGCCCGTGTGCCAGCGTGCCCAAGACCCTAGGGCTCAAGGGCCTTAAGGAAAGCCCTCGCCCAGAGCCCTGGGCCGGAGACCTTGCCAAGGCCCGGGTGGTAATGGTGGCGCAAAGCCCAAGCTGGGAAGGGGTGCGTGCTGAACTCTCGCGGGAAGAGTATCCGCAATTTTCAGAAAAGTGGTTCCCAGGACGGGTAGAGGAATATTTCTCCGCCCGGGTGCTATCCGGAAAGGCCCTTTTTGACGACCAAAGGCTTTGCCAGGCCTTGAAGCTCCTTCAGACCTTAGTGGGGCCGGAAGAGGGGTTTCCCGCCCCTGCGGTGACCTACCTTAGACACTGCGCCGGCGGCGACGAAAAGGTCCTCAAGACCTGCGCCAAGCGGTTTTTCCCGGAGATACTCAAGGCTATTCAGGGCACGGTCGTCGTGCTACCCGAGGCGGCATCCGAGGCCGAGACCTTTTTCCGGGATTGGGTAGAAATTTTTCGGGGAGAGTCTTTTGTGCTCAAGGCCCGCCCAAAGGGCGACGAGGATCCTCTCCTTGACCAAGAGACCAATCCTGAAAACAAAGGCTGGCGCAGGCTCATCTTTGGCTCGCGGGGGAGACCCCAACTTGCGCTCATCCTTCAAAGAGAAGAGGATTTGCCCGAGGAAATGCTTGCGGCCCTTAGGTTTCATATCCTTGACCGCCAGGTAGCGGCCTTTAAGCTCTGGACCTTTTTCAACCGTAAAGAGGTTGCCCAAATACTTTTCGAAAAGATCCAGGGCTGCCCGGAGATAAAACGACACCTTATGGGAGAGCGCGGCGTGCCTTGTCGGAAGCTCTTCTGGAGTTATAAGGCGGTACACTTAAAGGAGATATTTCGTCCTCTACCTTGGGCCGGGAGGCTTACCAAGGCCCCAGTGCTCTTTGTGGGCTTTAAACCTCCCCTTAAAAGGGCGGCTTATCCTTCCTATAGAGATGTCTCGTTAGAAGAGGCCCGCCACCTGTTTGAAAAGGCTACCAAGGGTCAAGAGGCCCCTTTTGCACAGATACGCGGAATTTTGGCCGAATTTCTCGGTGTGGAAAACGCCGATTCTCTGCCGGAAGAGCTCTGGTCTTATACTCCGGTGGTCCAGTGTCGGAACGCCATAAACGAAGGGAGCTTTCCCGTTCCGGTAATCCGAGTATGCCGCGATCGCTATCTTGCCTGGAAATTAATACTTTCTCCGGCGGAGCTGGTCGTAGTGCTCGGCAGGAAGGCCTCTCTAGCCGTAAGAGAATTATTGGGACTGGGGCTAAATTCCAGCCAGGCTTCGGTCTATGAAGACCAAGAATTGAAAAAGACCTTTGTCTTTTTGCCCTCGATCAAAAGGGGAATCGAGGCTCAGATGGCAAAAGAGGATTTCGCTCGTCTCCACGGGATACGCGAAGCCCTTCGTCTAAAGATCATTCAACAGATGATCAGAAAGTTCCACCCTTCTGGGAAACGATTGATCTAAAACTTCGGCCCAAATGGCCAGGTTTGGGATTTGGCAACAAATTGTTTTTCGATTATATTATAGGCAATAAAATTAAAAGGAGATTGCCATGAACAAACTAAAGCCCTCCGAACAGGAGCTGATAAAGCTCCTTGTAAGGTCTAAGGAAGCCAAGGAGTTTCAAAAGTTTGTGGCCAAGAGGGTTTTGGAGGGCGACTCAGGGGAGTCATCAGGCAAAAAGGTCGATCAATTATTGCTCAAGAGTCTAGATGAGGACATTCGCAAGCGGGCCTCGGAATTCCTTCAAGAACTTACCGAGTTTGGCCTTTTGGGTTCAGATAATGGGGTCAGAGAAGAGATCATGCAAAAGGTGTGTAAACGTCTTTATAGGAGGAGGCGGCGCATCCTGCAGGACTTAGAAGGCTTTTTGCCCCTTAGGGAGGACCTAGCCCGTCGGCTTATAGGACTCCTTTACCGCAAGATTTCAAACTCTAAGGTGGTACGCGCACCGCTTATGGTAGGCCCACCGGGGACAGGCAAGAGTTTTGCCGTGGAGGCCCTGGTCAAGACCTTGAACAAAAACGGTATCCGGACCGAACTCATCCGGCGGACGCTTGTTTCCGGAGAAGAGGCGGTAAAAGAGCTAGGGATGTATCTCTTGGGCACCGAGGTATATTATTCCAACGCCTTTCCCGGGACCCTGGCGCGCATGGTGGCCCGCAAAGATGTGGACCTGGTCGTGGTCTTTCTCGACGAGTTGGAAAAGGGACTGCCCCATGTTTATCCCCTGCTCCTTAATCTTCTCGACCCAGCCCAGCCTCTTGAAGATCGTTTCCTCCAGGGCGTATTCGCCGGTTACGGACACGACCTGCGCTTCAAGACCTTTTTTGTGGCCGCAGCCAATGACCACAAACCCATTTTTGAAATTCCCGAGATAAAAGATCGCTTTGAAAGCCCTTTAATGTTTAAGCCCTATAGTGCAGAAGAAAAGATAGAACTGGTGCTAAAACTCTTTCCCCGTGAGTTTGGTCAAACTTTTCGGCGAAGGCCCAAAGAGGAGGTGAGAAAAATAGCCCAAGAGGTGGTCAGGTATTCCCAACTCTCTTTGCGAGACATCCTTTCCCTGGTGGAAGACCGACTCCTTGAGCAGAAACTCTCTGGTTACCAGGCTGCTTTACCTTCCGCCAAGATGTCTAAAGGACGCTCCCTAGGGTTCCAGGTAGGGTAAAAACTGGTTAGGGCAAAGAAACTTATAGATTAGGGGGACAGGGAATGCCCCCAAGACAAAAGATTCCTTCAGCCCAAAGGAGGAAACGTTTGGCAGTTATCCGAAAAAGTCTGGGCTATTCCAGACTGGCTGCTTTTGGGATGGCCAGATAATTATTACCCCTTTGTGCCGGCAAGACCAACAAAGCAAAGTCTAACCTACCGCTCGAAAGGAATAGAGCCCTTCGAGCAGCCCGATCTTTCGCGGCCTCCTCTTCCTTTTGAGTTTGAGTATCTCCCTGATTTTTTCGGTGGTCTCCCTTACAAACTCCCGCGACCCGATGATCAATCCCTCTGTAAAGTACCGTACCCGCCTCCGAAAAACCTCCTTTCGGCTTAGGCGATAACTCTTCTTGCGTTCCTCAAAAAGCACTTCCTGCGGGATGGTCCCCACTGATTCCTTGGCCAGCCCGCCTTTCTCGTAAACATATTCACGGTAAAGACCGATTCTTTCTCGATAGCCTTTGTTGGTAAAGTCCGCCACGCCAAGATCAGTGGAGAGGAAGCCTCCTTTGTTTCCGGTGCCAAGGTGGTAGGCAAGCGAGCACCAGCGGTAGTCCTCAGGGCGTCTGACCAGGCCAGCACGCACAGGGTTTAAGTCTATGTAAGCCAGGCAATTGAGAAGCGCCTCACCAGTTTCGATGATTACACTTTTAAAGCGGTCAGCCCAGAAGTAGCCCTTGCGGCCCTTGCGTTTGTTGAACCAGCGGGAAAACCGCTGCTTGATCTCCTGAACGTAGCGGGAAAGGTCAGAAAGGCGGTTACGCCAGTAGAAAATTTTTTCTGAAGGCAGATTTTCGATTTTGCGCCTGTCCCCATAATAGCGCTTTACGCGGCGAAGCACTTCCTCGTCGGA
>CAZROA010000015.1:0-30125 GCA_964601575.1 uncultured Thermodesulfobacteriota bacterium | reverse complement strand
CTGCGTCCCTTGCTGATGGTCCTTTCCACCCGTCTTTGCGGCTGTCGAAAAGACGAAGGGCAAATTTATCGTCTTTCTGTCCTCTTCGAATATCTCCACGCCGCCACCTTGCTCCATGACGATGTCGTAGACAATGCCCTCTTTCGTCGAGGCCGAAAGGCCGCTCACACCCTCTGGGGCAACCAGGCGGTCATCTTGGTCGGGGATTTCCTTTATTCTCGAGCTATCAGGATTGCCGTGGAAGAAGGAAATATGGCCATTTTGGATGTCATTTCGCGAACTACTACTTTGATGAGTGAAGGAGAAGTCCTCCAGTTGATCAATTGCGACAACGTCGAGCTCACCGAACAGGAATATATGGAAGTCATCTTTCGGAAGACCGCGGCTCTGATCTCTGCCGCCTGTGAGGTAGGGGCCATCTTTGCCGAAAACGGAACCAAATACGTGGAACTCATGCGCGAATTTGGCCGACACCTGGGTCTTGCCTTTCAAATCACCGATGACCTCTTGGATTATCTTGGGGTGGCCCAAGAAACGGGTAAAGAAGTAGGAAACGATTTTAAGGAAGGAAAAGTAACTTTACCTTTGATTGTGGCCCTTTCCAAGGCCAATAAAACCGACCGGGATCGCTTACTGGCCCTTATCAAGGACATTGAACCCACCCCGGAGACTTTTCAAGAAGCCGTAAGCCTCATCGAAAAATATGACGGCTTTACCTATACCCGTCGACGGGCCGAGGAACAGATCAATCAGGCCTTATCCTATCTCCGGGGTCTGCCCCAAAACGAAACGCGCGATCTCTTAGAAGGCATCGCCCACTACGTCCTCATCCGCCGCCATTAAAATCAATAAAACTCAATCAAAGGATAATCGGGAAACGATAATTCTAATTTTATTGCATCTCCCTGAGAGTCGTTTATGTTTTAAACATGCTTCTTAAGGCTACCCGCAAAGAACCGGTCCTGATGCAGACAGCCACCGGCCTAATACTCGGGCTCGTTTGTTATAATCATGGTATGGAATCTCTGACCTTTGTGCTTGAAAAACGCGAATTTTTTGACCTGGAATGGCCGGCAATTATTGCCATCGATGCCAACGGTTGGCATCCTATTCCGTTGATGATCGAACACATCGTCGTCCAACGGGCCAATGTGGTCTGGTATACCACGAGTATTCCCGAAATCCTGTTGCAACAGTATCGTGAACGCTTACCAATCAAACCAGACAAACCACCGGAGCCTTCACCGCCCAAACCCTCTCGTCGGGCAGGGAGGGAAAAGATAGTCCTTTTCCCAGGCTCTAAACCAGAACAACCATGATAAAGATTGCCCCTTCCATTCTTTCAGCAGATTTTGGACGCTTGGTCGAAGAGATCAAAGCCATTGAGGCCGCCGGGGCTGACGTTGTCCATATCGATGTCATGGATGGTTGTTTTGTCCCGAACATCACCATCGGCCCTTTGGTGGTGGAGGCCATCCGGGGAGCAACAAGGCTCCCCTTTGATGTCCACTTGATGATCGAAAATCCCGGTCGCTATTTAGAGTCTTTTGTCCAAGCCGGAGCAGACTGGATCTCGGTCCATGCCGAGGCCTGCGTTCATCTTCAGCGGGTGATCACCCGAATTAAAGAACTTGGCAAAAGGGCCGGGGTAGCCATCAATCCCGCCACTCCCCTTGAAGTCCTCGACTATATCCTTGAAGAGGTGGACTATATCGTGATCATGAGTGTCAATCCGGGTTTTGGTGGGCAAAAGTTCATCCCCTCCTCCCTACGAAAGCTCCAAAGGCTCCGCCAGATGATCAAAGAACGCGGACTTTCCGTGGAAATCGAAGTAGACGGAGGGGTAAACCTTGAGACCGTGGCCGAAGTAGTCCGGGCCGGAGGCGAAATTTTGGTCGCCGGATCAGCGGTCTTTAAGAGTGAAGATTACCAAAAAACCATCGCCCTCCTTCGGCAGAAGGCGCGCGAGGCCTCTCTTTAAGCCTTCACAAATGGTCCAAGCTGTGTCACTTTAAGCGGTAATGAACATCTTTTTCTTCAAACTGGCGCTCCTGGTCTATCTGGTGGCCACGGTGGGCTTTTTGGTCTATCTCTACACCATGAAAAAGGAGGCTGCCCACGGAGCCCATTATGTCCTGCTCGTTGGTTTTGGCCTCCATACCATTAGCGTAGTCGCCCGTTGGATCGAGGCCGGGCATCCAGCCTTAACCAATCTACACGAAGCGACCTCCTTCCTGGGTTGGGGGCTGGTCTTGGGTTACTTGATCCTTGAGTGGAAGGTTCCTTCCCAAAAGGTCCTGGGGGCCTTTGTTTCTCCGGTGGTCACCATCCTGATGGCCTATTCTTCGCTCTGCCCTAAAGAAATCTTACCCTTGCCTCCGGTACTCCGAAGCCTTTGGCTTCCGATACATGCTACCATCTCTATTCTGGCTTATGTCTTTTTCATCCTTATGGCCTGCGCTGGGGTCATGTATCTCCTACAAGAAAGACAGATCAAAAGAAAGAAACTGAGCGGGCTTTTCAAACGGTTGCCCTCTTTAGAAACCATAGATCGTCTAAACGAATTGTCCCTGAAGATCGGGTTCCCTTTATTAACCCTTGGAATCATCACCGGGGCCATTTGGGCCGAAAAAGCTTGGGGGGCCTATTGGAGTTGGGACCCAAAAGAGACCTGGTCGCTCATTATGTGGTTGGTCTATGCCGCACTCCTTCACGAAAGACTGGCCGTGGGCTGGCGTGGCCGGCGAGCGGCTATTATGTCCCTGATCGGCTTCGGGGTTTGGATAATTACTTTTTTTGTAGTAAATCTCTTCCTGCCAGGGGCGCATACCTATGTCGAATGGCACGGCTAAAGACCATATCGTCTTGATTGGTCTCAACCATCGGACGGCCCCGGTAGAAGTGCGGGAAAAACTCTCCTTTGCCGGAAAGGAGATAGATCCTTTAAACCTTTTTCTTACCTGCCCCTTGGTCCGGGAAGTCCTTTTTCTTTCCACCTGTAACCGGGTAGAAATACTCTTTGTCTCCCGAGAACCGGAGGCGGCTATCCGAGAATGTATCGAGGTGTGGGGGCGGGCCAATGAGCTCTCGCCTTCTGCCTTTGAACCGCATCTCTACTATTTTCGTGACCGCGAGGCCATCACCCATCTCTTTCGGGTAGCCGCTGGGCTTGATTCCATGGTCCTTGGCGAACCTCAAATCCTTGGTCAATTAAAAGAAGCCTACCGTCAGGCGGCTGAACGGCGGGCCACAGGGGTTATCCTAAATCGTCTGCTGCACAAGACCTTTTCTGTGGCCAAACGCATCCGTTCCGAAACAGGGATCGGCAGCCATGCCGTCTCGGTGAGTTATGCCGCGGTCGAATTGGCCAAAAAGATCTTCGGTGACCTGTCTGATAAGCAGGCCATGCTCATCGGTGCTGGTGAGATGGCCGAACTTGCCGCCCAGCACCTCTTAAGCCACGGAGTCAAAAAACTCATCGTTGCCAACCGCACCCTTGCCCGGGCCGTGGACTTGGCTAAACAATTCCACGGTGAGGCCATCTCTCTTGAGGAACTGGAAGACTATCTCTTGAAGACAGACATCGTCATCAGTTCCACCGGGGCCCCTCATTACATCCTCACCGCCGAACAGGTAAAACGCCTCATGCGCCCAAGAAAGATGCGCCCGATCTTTTTCATCGATATCGCCGTGCCGAGGGATATCGATCCAGAAGTAAACAAGATAGAAAACGTCTATCTCTACGACATCGACGATCTCAAGGCGGTGGTGGAGGAAAACCTGGCCTTTCGACGCAAGGAGGCCGTGCGCGCAGAAAGAATCATCGAGGAAGAGGCCCTAAAGTTCGAGGCCTGGATGGCCCAGCTTGAGGTCTATCCAACCATCGTGGCCTTGCGCCAAAAGGCCGAGGCCATCCGTAAACGTGAATTAGAAAAGACCTTGACCCACCTACGCGATCGCCTTGGGCCAGAAGAGATAGAGGCCATCGAGGTCTTGACCAAATCTCTGGTAAACAAACTGCTTCACGACCCGGTTATGTTCCTTAAAAACCGCTATCATCGAGAAGGCCAGCAAGTGGTGGACTTTACCCGCCGGCTCTTTAATCTCGACGGGGATCATCCCCTGCGGAGTGAGCCCCCTGAGGTGATCATTTCACACTTCGAGGCCAAGGAAGCCAAAAAACATTAAATGGGCCGGAAACTCTTCAAATATACAGGTATTGCTGGGGTGTTTTTCCTCCTCTTGGCTTGTGGTTACCACCTTGAAGGGCGGCCTGAGAATCTCAATCCCCGCTGGCGTTCTATCTACATTCCGGTCTGGGAAAACCCCACGGCTGATATCCGTTTTGGAGAGATTATGGCCGAGGCCTTAAGGGAAAGATTTGCCCTGGCCGGCTCGCTGTCATTGGCGGGAAAGGATGAGGCCGATCTCGTGCTTCAAGGAAAGATCATCTCTATTGCCGTCGGCGGTCTTTCCTATGATGTCTACACCAAGACCTTGGAACGCCGGGTCACGGTAAGGGCCAAGGCCTCCTTGATCGAGAAATCTACCGGGCGAGTGATCTGGCGAAACGATAATCTCTCAAGATTTGAAGATTATCCGGTGAGCACGGCTACCTCCGGAGGGAGTCTGGACCCAGGAAGGGAAGAGGCCTTGCGTCAAGTAGCCCATGACCTGGCTGAGATAATCTACCATCAGATTACCTCTTCTTTTTGAGGGCCGGGCGAACCCGGCCCGATTGTTAAAAGGTGTAGCCAGCCTCGCCATGTTCGGAAAGGTCCAGCCCCTGGACCTCGCTTTCCCGATCCACCCGGAGCCCGATAAGGACATCGACGACCTTAAAGAGAAGGTAACTCAGGACAAAACAATAGATTACCGAAGCCGTGGCTCCGATGGCCTGGACGAGAAACTGCTTGGTGTTGCCGAAAATGAGCCCCTGAGCCCCGCCGGGGTTGGCCGCGGTGGAGCAAAAAATACCAGTGGCCAAGGCCCCGAAGAAACCGCCTACTCCATGGACACCGACCACGTCCAAGGCATCGTCGTACCCGAGCTTGGTCTTTAGCAAGACGGCTAGATAACAGATCACGCCGGCGATCAAGCCGATAATCACCCCGGCCCAGACCGGAACAAACCCCGCCGCCGGGGTGATGGCCACCAAGCCGGCCACTGCTCCAGAGGCAGCCCCCAGAGTAGTGGGTTTGCCCTGATAGACCCATTCAGCCAAGGCCCAGGAAAAGGCGGCTACACCAGCGGCAAGCTGGGTGTTCATAAAGGCCAGAACGGCGATCTTATCGGCGGCCAAGGCACTTCCGGCGTTGAAGCCAAACCAACCGAACCAAAGAATCCCTGCCCCGATAATGGTGAGGGGGAGGTTGTGGGGGTGGAAGGGCTCGCGTTTATACCCAAGACGTGGGCCAATGACCAAGGCCGCGGCCAAGGCCGAGGCCCCGGAGGCAATGTGAATCACTGTACCACCGGCAAAGTCAAGGGCCCCAAGTTTCCCTAACCAACCACCACCCCAGACCCAGTGACAAAGAGGCAGATAGACAAAGGTAAGCCATAAAGCGGTAAAGACCAAATAGGCCGAAAAACGAATCCGTTCGGCAAAGGCCCCGGTGATCAAGGCTGGGGTGATGATGGCAAACATCAGTTGGAAGGCGGCAAAAAGGAGATGGGGTATATTGTCGGCTGGTGGTCCGGGTTCAAGACCAACGCCTTTCATAAACAAATAAGACAGATCACCGATCAATCCGCCGTGATCCGGACCAAAGGCCAAACTATAGCCGTAGATAAACCAGATAAGGCTGACCAGACCAAGGCAGATAAAACTCTGCATCATGGTCGAAAGCACGTTTTTACGACGGACAAGACCACCATAAAAAAGGGCCAAACCCGGGGTCATAAACATGACCAAGGCTGAAGAGGCCAACATAAAGGCTACATCCGCTCCGTTCATTGTATCCCTCCCGAATTTTTGTCAGCAATTTTGAAAGCAATTTAGGTGCCAATATTTGGCTTTGCCTTAAGATCGTAGATTAGAAAAGGCGGGATTCATTTCTAGAAGGTGGGCAAAACAATTTTTGCAATTTTGCAGAATAAGCTTCTCGATCTTCGTAAAGAATTTACAAATTTGTCAAAGTCACATGATCAATTTTTATTATTTTTTGTCTAGGCAAAATTCGATGAAAAGCTGAGACCCATTAACGGCATAAGGAATGACCAGCCGTTTACTATGGCACATGATCTTTAAGGTATGATCCTTTCCGGTAATGATTACCGGTGTTGAGGCCTGGAGGGAAATACCTTCTTTTTCAAAACGGCGCCGAAAGGCCCCGCAGATCATATTGGCCATCTCTCCGGCGGCGTCTCTTACCTCTTCGTTTATCTTATCTGGAGCTTGTCCGAAAAGGCTGGCTACCACCTTGAAAATACAGTCGCTCTTAAAACTGACCACAAAACTACCGGTAAAACCCTTTCCCGTGAGCCCTACCACCGCCGAGACTTCACCCAAGGCCTCTGGTTCTTCACGAATGAAAGATTTCTGCGGTTCTGGTATCTGCCCGGTAAAGGTCATCAAGACCTCTTTGACGGCTTCGTGCAAGGCATTGACTACGGTGGATGTGCTCATAGACTCTCCTTTGGCTTGGGGTTCTCTCGATTCTTAGTCGAAAACTGATCCGAAAACTTTAATGAGGCGGGAAGATCTTTCCTGGATTAAGGATTCCAGCGGGATCAAAGATTTTTTTCAATTGATACATCAAATCTTGGACCGAAGGAGGAATTTCTCGAGGAAAATAACCCCTCTTACTAAAACCAAGACCGTGCTCTCCAGAAATAGTCCCGGAAAGGCGTAAGACTTCGTTTAAGATTTCTTCGCGGCAGGAAAGGGCCTTTTCTCTTTGCCAAGGATCGTTGGTGTCGAATAATAAATTGACATGGATATTGCCATCACCCAAATGCCCAAAGCAGGCGATGATAACACGGTTTTCTGTCGAGAGATTTTTGACAAAATTGAGAAATTGAACCACCCTCCTCCGCGGAAGGACCACGTCATCGGCGATTTTATTAGGGGCGATAGTCTTTAAGGCCGGTGAGATGCTCCGCCGTATCCGCCAAATCTCTTCTCTTTCCTCTTCTTGAAGGCCCTCTTGGTAAAAAGGAGAGTGGCCCAAGACTTTCTTTAGGGCCTTTAATTCTTCTTTTACCTGGAGTGGCGACCCATCTACTTCTAAGATGAGTAAAGCTTTGATTCTCTTGGGCAGAGGGACCTCTAAGAGTCGCGAAGTGGCCTCGATGGTCACCTCGTCCATCAACTCCGCTGTGGCCGGGAGGATACCTCCCTTGAGGATTTGACCAAAACTTATTGCCGCCTCCTCAACGGTCTCAAACCCCACCATGACCACCGCTTGAGATCGAGGTTTAGGGAGGAGTTTTAGGATGATCTTGGTGATCACCCCTAGGGTCCCTTCTGAACCGACGAAGAGATGAACCAGGTCATACCCAACCACTCCTTTGACCGTCCTTGTACCCAAGAAGACCAGCTCTCCGCTGGCCAAGGCCACCTCAAGGCCTAAGACATAATCTTTAGTCACTCCGTACTTAAGCCCCTTAGGCCCCCCGGCACAGGTGGCTACGTTCCCTCCAATAGTAGAAAACTGATAACTGGCTGGATCCGGGGGATAAAAGAGCCCTCGATAAGCAACCTCTTTTTTGAGACGCCCGGTCGGGACTCCGGGCTCGACCACCGCCACCAAGTCTTCTTCATTGATCTCCAAGATGCGGTCCATCTTGGTTAGGGCAAGCACTAACCCCCCGGCCACGGCTAAGGGGGCCCCGGTGGTGGCTGTTCCCGCCCCTCGAGGAATAACCGGGAAGTGTTCTTCACTTGCCAAGCGTAAGATGGCTGCTACTTCCTCCCCGGTCTCTGGCAAGGCAACAGCCTCGGGGAGAAAGGTCAGCCCCGAGGCATCGTAGGAATAGGCCCAGAGGTCTTCTTTGCCCTCCAAAAGGCGTGACCCTAGGATCTTTCTAAGGCTTTGACGAATCTTTGACGACAGCGGGTTGAATGTGTTCTTCGATTTCACGGCATAGATATTCTATCTGGTATTTGATCGGCCCTGGCCGATGGAGTTTCTTCTCCACACAATTTACCGCATAGATTACCGTGGCATGGTCTCGATTAAAGAGTCGACCGATGGACTGGAGGCTTTCTTCGGTAAATTGGCGACAGAGATACATGGCCACCTGACGGGGGAAGGTCACCTGACGCCGGCGAGACTTGGATCGAAGTTCTTCCTTGCTCACCCGAAAGTGATGACACACAAGGTCTAGGATGAATTCCTTGGTCACTTTTGGTTCTTTCGGGGCGATCTCTTGGACCAATTCCTTGGCCAGGGTCAGACTGATGGGTTCTCTCAGGAGGCTTGAACGGGCTACCAGCCCGATGACCGCACTCTCGATCTGGCGAATATCTCCGTGGAGGTGCTGAGCCAGATAGGTAACCACCTCCTCTGGGAATTCTATCCCTTGGTTCCTGGCCTTTCGGCGAATAATGTTCACTCTCGTTTTATAGTCTGGAGGATTAAGACGCACCAATACCCCGGCGGAAAATCGCGAACGAAGCGAAGGATCGAGTTTGGGGATCTCCTGAGGGGTTCGGTCGGCGGTAAAGACCACCGTCTTTCCGGAGTCATAGAGATAATCTAGGGTCACGGCCAGTTCGGCCTGAGTAAATTCCTTACCAGAAAGGAAGTGTATCTCCTCGAGCATCAGGATCTCACAGCCTTGACGGAGCCTTTCTTTAAAGTCCTCTAAGCGCCCGTTTTTAAGGGCCCTTACCAACTGGGCAGTAAAGTCCTGGGCGGTCAGATAACAAACCCTTTCTTTCCCCGGATTACTCAGGAGGTAATTACCCACGGCCTGACTCAGATGGCTTTTGCCCAGGCCCGTATCACCGCAGAGATAGACGATATTACTCTGGGGATTTTTGGTGGCGATAGACCAACAGGTGGCATAGGCCAAGCGATTACACTCTCCGACCACAAATTCCTCAAAGGTATAGCGAGAAGATAGGCGCCGGCCCAGGAGGCGGGTGGGATCATAGGGCAGCTCGCGTTGCACCATCTCAGGCGGAGGGGTCTCAACCGCTACCAATTCTACTTCTAAAGAGAGATTCTGTTCCTTAATGACCTCTTCCATAATGGAAAAGTAATTTTCTTTCACCCAGAGGAGGCTGAAATTATTAGGACAGGCAATAATGATCTTTTTTTCCGAAAGACCTACACAGCGCAGGGGCTCAATCCAGACTCTATAACTTGCCTCCGGAAGCCTTTCCCGAAGGGCAAATTTAAGTCTTTTCCACAAACTACTCATATATACCCCCCTCTTAACAAGACAGGGCGAAGATACTCCTAAGAGGGAAAAGGGTCAAAAGTGGTTAAGGGGGGCCAGAGACGATTTCGATCAACTCTCTTTCCTTTGTTTTTGTCATCGATAAAAAAGGAAGTTACAGCCTGTAACCTCTGAAACATAGAGTGCTTCATGTATAGAAAAGTTTTAAAATTTTTAAGTTTTTTGAGTATGTTGCTTTTCACAAATTCTTCTATCAACAAATAGAAGTACTCTCCTTTCTTTTCTTTTTCTACCAATTTTTATCAATTTTTTCTTTTCTCTCTTCTACGAAAGAATGCTGGGTTGGAAAACATCTAGCGAAAAAGCAAAAGTTTTGGTAGCAAAAAATCATGTTTAAGGAGCAAAACCCATCTAAAAAAGGGACCATCCCCTCTCGGGCCGAGTGTTATCGTCTTCTTGAGGAATTTCAGGTCCCTCCCCATATCGTGGCCCATTGTGAAAAGGTGGCCAAAGTGGCCGTCTTTTTGGCCAAACACTTGGTAGAAAAGGGAGAACCGATCAATATCCCCTTAGTAGAGGCCGGTGGTCTGTTACATGATCTCACCAAGCACCTCTCCTTAAAGACCGGAGAAAATCACGCCCAATCCGCCGCTCGCATCCTGCGCGAAAGGGGTTATCCAGAGGTGGCCAGGGTTGTGGGCCAACACATCTTTCTAAAGCCAGGGCCACCAGGGACACCGATCCGTGAAGAGGAGTTGGTCTATTACGCGGACAAACGGGTCATGCACACCAAGATCGTCCCTCTTAAGGTGCGCTTTGAAGACCTACGGGCCAGATACGGGAAAACGGTCTCTTCTTTGATACGCCTCTATAACCTGGAAGAGATAACCAAACTCCTTGAACGACGTATCTTCAAGAAACTAGATTTCGGCCCGGAAAAAATCCAGGAGTTAGATGATGACTAGAGTGGCCCTCCTTTGCGGTGGAAAATCAGCCGAACGCGAGGTTTCTATACGTGGTGGTCAGGCGGTACGCCAGGCCCTTGAATCCAGAGGTTATGTAGTAAAAATCTTTGATCCAGCTACCGATCTTTTGGACTTGGTAAAAGAGGCCTCTTATTTTGACGCAGCCTTTTTGGTCCTTCATGGCCCTGGTGGAGAGGATGGAACTATCCAAGGCCTCTTAGACCTCCTTGGGCTTCCTTATCAAGGGGCCGGGGTCTTGGGCAGCGCCCTGGCCATGGATAAGAAGCTTTCTAAAGAACTTTATCGCCTGGCCGGGCTTAATGTGCCCAAGGCCGTTGAACTTCAAAAAGGAGGCCCTTTCCCGGCAGAAATGATCGAAGAGATAGGTTTCCCTCTGGTGGTTAAGCCGGTCTCTCAAGGGTCAAGTATCGGGCTCTCTCTGGTAGAAAAGAAAGAAGATCTCCCAGCGGCCCTCGAGGCGGCCTTCAGACATGAAAAAAGGGTCCTTCTTGAGGAATATCTTCCTGGGCGAGAGCTTACCGTAGGAGTGTTAGGGGAAGAGGCCCTCCCGGTGGTAGAAATCATCCCCGGCGAAAGACATCGTTTCTTCGATTACGAAGCCAAATACACTCCTGGGGCCACAGAAGAAATCTGCCCGGCCAAGATCCCTTCAGAAGTAGCCCAGGAGGCCCAAAGGTGCGCGATTAAGGCCCATCAGGTCTTAAGACTCAGGCACTACAGCCGAACAGACATGATCTATGCCCATAATAAACTCTATCTCCTTGAGACAAACACCATTCCTGGTATGACCGAGACCAGCCTCTTGCCCTTGGCCGCTAAGGTAGCGGGATATTCCTTTGAAGATTTGGTCGAAAAATTACTCCAAATGGCCTTAAACTCAGAGACAACCTGAAGAAAGGGCCTCTTCCAGTCTTTCACGGATCTTCTTGGCCAAGAGCTCTTTATCCCTCAGGCTAAGGCCTTTGGTTTCTATGGGAGACATAATCTTGATCCTTACCTTCCCTGGACGGACCCATAGTCTTCCCTTGGGCATGATCTCTCGCGTACCGCAGATGGCCACCGGGACAATGGGCTGTTCGCTCTTGATGGCCAAGACAAAACCCCCGGGTTTAAAGGGCAGAAGTTTTCCATCTCGACTACGCGTACCTTCAGGAAAGATAACTACGGAAAAGCCCTCTTTGACCTTTTCAGCCGCGGCTATTAGGCTTTTAAGCCCCCCTCGAGGGTTTTCTCGGTCCACCGGAATATAGCCGATGACCTTTAGGGCCCAACCGAAGACCGGGATATGAAAAAGGCTCTTTTTGGCCAACCAGCGAATCTGGAAGGGGAGGGCCACCTCAAGGGTCGGGATGTCAAATTGGCTCTGGTGATTGGCCGCAAAGATATAGGCCCCCTTGGGGTCTAAGTTTTCTAGACCTTTCACCTCAAGAGATACCCCTGATAAAAACAGGATAATGCGCATCCAAAAACGGCTCACTCCATGAGAAAAGGTCCTCCTCTTCTCCAAGGGCCCGATAACAAAGATCACTAGACAAAAAAGGGGCACAGAAAGGAGGATGAATAAGTACAGCAAAAGGTTATGAAAAATAAGCCGCATAAACACTTCTTTTCCTCCGAATTTTCTCTAAACAGTTTTTTTCTCTTTGCTAATCCCGGTCTAAATATAGTAGCATAAACATGATTTCTCGTTGAAGAACCGTAAAATGGAAAAAGCCTTTCAACCTCTGGATCAGGTTGATTTAGAACAAGCCCTCCGCGAAAGTGAGATCAAGTTTCGCACCCTCACCGAATCAGCCGCCGTAGGGATCTTTCTCTATCGCGAAAAGTTCATCTACGTCAATCCAGCCATGGAACGCATCACCGGTTACCCTCTTGAAGAGCTATGCGAACTCTATCTTTGGGATGTGGTCCATGAAGATTACAAAGAATTGGTCAAACAGAGAATCAGGGATCGCCTAGCAGGCAAAAATCCCCCGGCCCATTACGAAATAAAGATCGTGACCAAGTCAGGGGAGGAACGCTGGCTTGAGGTCACCGCTGCTGTCTTTAAAATGCGGGGCCAGACGGTCGGGGTCGGGACAGCGGTCGACATCACCAAGAAAAAAGAACTCTATCGTTCCCTTCAAGAGATTATTGCCAAGTATGAGGCCATCCTCGAGGCCTTTGATGGTTATGTCTGTGTAGTTTCTTCTGATTACCGCGTCCAATTTATGAACAAGAATCTGATCAAACGCCTAGGTCGAGAGGCCATAGGCGAGATCTGCTATCAATTGTTTCATGATCTTTCAGAACCCTGTCCCTGGTGTAAAAAAGACCAGGTCTTCGCTGGAAAACCAGCCCATTTAGAGATTCAATGCCCGCGGGATGGTCGCTGGTACCAAGTGGTCAGTACCCCGCTCAAGCTCCCTTCAGGCGAGATCCAGTCTCTCACCATGGTGGTCGATATCACCGACCGAAAAAAGGCCGAAGAAGAGGCCCTTCATGCCTCCAAACTCGAGGCCTTAGGCCTGCTCGCCGGGGGCATTGCCCATGACTTTAATAACTTCTTGACCGCCATTTTGGGTAATATCTCCCTGGCCAGATTAAAAATCGAGGGACACCCCGAGCTAGAACGCCTCCTATCCGTAGCTGAAGAGGCCTGTCTAAAGGCCAAAGGACTTACCTATCAGCTATTGACCTTTGCCAAGGGGGGTACCCCAATCAAAAAACCTGCCTCTGTCGGGGATTTGGTACGCGAGACCGTGGGTTTTTGTCTAAGAGGTTCCAATATCAAATGGTCCATCCACATAGACCCAAACCTTTGGCTGGTGGATTTAGACACCACCCAATTCAGTCAAGTGATCACCAATCTGGTCATCAACGCCAAACAGGCCATGCCCGAGGGAGGGCAGCTACAGGTCTCGGTTCGTAACTTAAAGATAGAAGCCGAAAACCCCTTTTTAATTCCACCGGGGAGATACGTAGAGATCATCGTCGCTGATACCGGCGTAGGAATCCCCAAAGAATATCTCTCCAAGATCTTTGATCCGTATTTCACCACCAAGAAAGAAGGAACCGGGCTGGGGCTCGCCGTTTCTTATTCCATCATCAAGAAACACGGTGGCCATATCCGGGTCAAATCGCAAGAGGGCAAAGGGACCACGTTTTATATTTACCTTCCGGCCCTAGAAGAAAAAGGGGCCGGTGGCAGGCGGTCGGAGGGCCAAGTAGTTACTGGTCGAGGGCGGATCTTGGTCATGGATGACGAAAAGATAATCCGTTCGACTTTCAGGGAATCTTTGGAATTTCTAGGCTATGAAGTGGTCACCGTGGCCCACGGAGAGGCAGCGGTCCAAGAGGTAGCCAAATCAATAATGATGAAACAGCCCTTTGATCTGGTCATTCTGGACCTTACCATCCCCGGAGGAGCCGGGGGGAAAGAAGTCCTCCGGGAGATCCGCCAACTTGACCCGGAGATCAAGGCCATCGTCGCCAGTGGTTACGCAGATGACCCGGCCTTTGAAGATTATCGCCTCTTTGGCTTTCAAGCCGCCATCAAAAAACCCTTCACCATCCAAGAACTTTCGGCAGTCCTCCAAAAGGTCCTGAAACATGAACCACCCAAAAGGGTCTCTTGGTCATGAACTCCCTGACCGAGATCTTCATGATTGCCCTCCCTGGCCCGGAACTCTCTCCAGAAGTCAAGGAGGCTCTTAAGACCTTAAAAATCAAAAATTTCATCTTTTTTAGGCGGCATATCTCCTCCCGCGAGCAATTTCTAGATCTCCTCTCTCAGCTTGAAAAAATTAGTCAAGGGGGGCTTAGGGCCGTGGATCAAGAAGGCGGCCCGGTGGTTCGCCTCTCACCACCCTTGGCCCCGAGCTTAAGGGCTCCCCTTGAACTGGCCCAAGGACCTTCTCCCGAAAAGACCGTGGCCCAGGAGGCCAAGATCTGTGTCAAAATCTTGCGGACCTTCGGTCTAAACTTCAATTTGGCCCCGGTCTTAGACCTAGCGGATGAAACCGCCCCTCCTTATCTCCGGGCCCGAACTTTCGGTAAAGATCCATCTTTAGTGGCTTGTTTAGGTCGTATCTATATCCAAACCTTTCAGACCGCAGGGGTCCTTTGTTGTGCCAAACATTTTCCAGGTCTTGGAGGGGTAGAGGTAGATCCCCATCGAGACCTCCCCAGGGTGGCCCGCTTATCCGAAGAGGCCCTTTATCCCTTTGCTGAGGCAATTCGTGCCGGAGTCCCGGCAATCATGACCACTCATCTCCTGGTAGAGGCCCTCTCCCCTCAGCCGGTGACTTTTTCGCCGGAGATAATCAAACTCTTGCGACACAGATTGGGCTTTAAAGGTCCCATACTCACCGATGACCTGGACATGGGGGCTATTGCCAAGAGATGGCCCCTGCCCGAGGCCCTGACCAAGGCTTTGTTGGCCGGTCATGATCTCCTCCTCATCTGTCAGGACTTTTGGAGAGCCATAGAGGGTATTGAAGAATTTCTAAAGGAAGTGGCCCAAAGCCCACGCCTTCGGGCTCGGGCCGAAGAAGCGGCTTGGCGGGTGAAAGGTCTTCGATCATATTCCGGTGTTGCCTAGCCCAGGGTTAGATGTTAAAGCCTTTGAGCCGGAAAGACAGGGATAGGAGGAAAGAATGCTGGATTTTATACGCCAACGTGCTGGCTCTTGGATGATCAAGATCATGCTGGGGGCCATTATTGTGGTCTTCATCTTTTGGGGGGTGGGGTCCTTTCGGAGCCGAAGGGCCAATCTCCTGGCCACAGTCAATGGTCAAGCCATTACTTACGCCCAATATCAAACCCTTTATGCCCAGCGTTTAGAACAACTTCAACGGATGTTTCGGGGACAATTGAGCGATGAGATGCTCAAACGCCTTAATCTTCCCGGCCAGATCTTTGAGGAGTTGGTCCGCCGTATCCTGCTTGAGTCCGCCGCCAAAAAGATGGGCATCCGCGTCACCCCTGATGAGGTGCGTCTGGCCATCTCTCAAATACATGCCTTCCAAGAAAACGGTCGCTTTAGTCCAGAGCGTTATCGGTTGGTCTTACGTCAATTGAGAATGGTCCCGGCGGTCTTTGAGGAAGAAGTCCGGGTACAATTACTCGAGGCCAAGCTACATCAACTCCTGACCACACCCATCGTGGCCACCACCGAACAGGCCAAAGAGTTTTTTATCTTTGAAAACGAAGGCCTAAAGATCGGCTATGTCAAGATCCCGGTGGCTGAATGTGAAAAAGAGATAAAGGTCACCGAGGAGGAACTCAAGAAATACTTTGAAGGTCATCAGGAAGATTATCGAACCCCGCTCAAACTGAAGCTGGTTTATTATCTTTTGTCCTTTGATAATCTCAAGAAGGAGTTGAAGATATCTGAGCAGGAACTCAAAGAATATTATGAATCTCATAAGGATAGCGAATTTTTCCGACCTGAGGCTAGGAAACTTCGACACATCTTGATCGCCGTCAAACCAGGTGAAGACGAGACCAAGGCCAGAGAGAAAGCGGAAAAGATCTTGGCCGAGATCAAAGGCCCTGAAGATGTGGCCCGCCTAGCCAAGAAATACTCCGATGATCCCCACACTAAGGATGAAGGTGGTGAACTCGGCTTTGTCACCAAAAAAGACCTCTTTGCGAGCCTGCAAGGGCCGGTCTTTAGCGCCAAGGAAGGGGATATCATTGGCCCGATCAAAAGCCCCTTGGGCTATCACATCATCTTGATAGAAAAGATCCGGCCCAAGGGGTATATCCCCTTTGAAAAGGTCAAAGACAAGATCCTTGCCCATCTCAAGGACCAAAAGGTCAAGGAACTGGCCTGGGATCGGGCCAACAAGATCTACGACGAGATCATCTTACTCGGAGGCCTAGAGAAATGGGCCCAAAAACACCAGGTCCACCTGGAGGAAACCCCTCTTTTTACCCTATTTAACCCTCCTCCTGGACCTGTTTCGCGGCCACAAGTGCTGAAAGCGGCCAAAAAACTCGAGCAAGGAGAGCTCGGTCCACCGATTGAAGTCCCGGAAGGCATCATCATTTTCAAGTTGGCCAAGCGTGATGATCCTCATATCCCGCCCTTTAAAGAAGTAAAAGAAAAGGTCAAAGTTGATTATGTAGCGGAAAAGGCACGCGAGCTCTGTGAGAAAAAGGCCGAAGAACTCTTGGCCAAGTTAAAGTCGGCCTCTGATCAAGAAAAGATCCTCAAAGAGGCTGGACTCACCAGGCAGGAAAAAGGTCCCTTTCCGCGGAAAGAGCTGGTCGATCGTTTGGGGTTGCCAACCCCGGTGGCTCAGGCCTGCCAAGGTCTAGGGAGGATCGGTGAGTGGATCGATCATCCGGTCTTGGCCGAGGATGCCTATTATCTGGTCCAATTAGTTGATCTCAAACCGGCTGATTTGAAACAGTTTGCCCAAGAAGAAAAGGCCCTTAAGGCCCGACTTACGCGGGAGAAGCGAGACCAGGCCTTTTGGGCTTGGTACAAACGGTTACGAGAAAAGGCCGAGATCAAACTTTACCGCGAACTTCCCAAACTATAGGCATGAGGTCGATATGCCCAAACGCACGGATCTCAAAAAGATATTGATCATTGGTTCCGGGCCGATAGTCATCGGTCAGGCCTGTGAATTCGACTATTCCGGTACTCAGGCCTGTAAGGCCCTTAAAGAAGAAGGGTTTGAGGTGGTCCTGGTCAATTCCAATCCAGCCACCATTATGACCGACCCAGAAATGGCTGACCGGACCTATATCGAACCCATCACCCCGGATGTAGTGGCGGAGATCATCAAAGAAGAACGCCCTGATGCCCTTCTCCCCACCTTGGGCGGACAGACCGGGCTCAACGTGGCCTTTGAGGTGGCCCGGCAGGGGGTACTTGAAGAATACGGCGTAGAGATGATTGGAGCCACGGCCCAAGTAATCAAAAAGGCCGAAGACCGGGAGGAATTTCGAGCGGCGATGCAGAACATCGGGTTGCGTATCCCTAGAAGCGGCATCGCCCGTTCGGTGAAAGAGGCCTTGAAGATCGCCCAAGAGATCGGCTACCCGGTCATTATTCGCCCAAGTTTTACCCTTGGAGGCACCGGTGGGGGGGTGGCTTACAACCAGGATGAATTACGCGAGATCGCCGGCCAAGGGCTCGAGCTCTCGTTGATCCACGAAGTAATGATCGAAGAAAGCGTCTTAGGTTGGAAGGAATTCGAGCTTGAGGTCATGCGGGATGCCAAGGACAACGTGGTCATCATCTGTTCCATCGAAAATTTTGATCCCATGGGGGTCCATACCGGGGACTCCATTACCGTGGCCCCAGCCCAGACCTTGACCGACCGTGAATACCAAGTGATGCGTGATGCCGCCCTGGCCATCATGCGGGAGATCGGCGTGGATACCGGCGGTTCGAATATCCAGTTCGCCATCCATCCTGAGACCGGAGAGATGGTGGTCATCGAGATGAACCCCAGGGTCTCTCGTTCTTCGGCCCTAGCCAGTAAAGCCACCGGTTTTCCCATTGCCAAGATCGCGGCCAAACTAGCGGTGGGCTACACCTTAGACGAGATCCCTAATGACATCACCCGAGAGACCATGGCCTCCTTTGAGCCCACCATAGACTACGTAGTGGTCAAGGTACCTCGTTTTACCTTTGAGAAATTTCCCGAGACCAAGGATGAACTGACCACTTCCATGCGTTCGGTGGGAGAGACCATGGCCATCGGGCGGACTTTTAAAGAGGCCCTGCAAAAGGCCTTGCGCGGGCTTGAGATTGGCCGGGCTGGACTCGGGGCCGATGGAAAGTCCCCTTCTGATCACGGCCAAAGACTTCCGCGCCAGGTCTTGATCGAAAAACTCCGGGTACCTAACAGCGAGCGGATCTTCTATCTACGAGAAGCCTACAAGAACGGTTTTACCACCCAGGAAATCTACGAGCTCACCAAGATTGATCCTTGGTTCTTAGAACAACTGCGCCAAATCGTCGAAGAAGAGGAAAAAATTCGGGAAGAAGGAGAAAAGATCTTTTCCGCCGAACGCCTTTATGAGATAAAACGCCTGGGGTTTTCTGATCAGCAACTGGCCTTTCTCACCGGCCTTTCCGAAGACGAAGTGCGCCAAAGGCGTTATGAACTTGGTCTGCGTCCGGTCTATAAATTGGTCGATACTTGTGCCGCCGAATTCGAGGCCTACACCCCTTATTACTATTCGAGTTACGAGGTAGAAAACGAGGCCCGGGTCTCCAAAAAACGCAAGGTCATGATCCTCGGCGGAGGGCCAAACCGTATCGGTCAGGGGATTGAGTTTGACTATTGCTGTGTCCACGCCTCCTTTGGTCTACGAGAATTGGGCATCGAATCCATCATGGTCAATTCCAATCCCGAGACGGTCTCCACTGACTACGACACCTCAGATCGGCTCTATTTTGAACCCCTGACCCTAGAAGATGTTCTTCATATTTATGAACAGGAAGAACCAGAAGGGGTGATCGTCCAATTTGGCGGGCAGACTCCTCTGAACCTGGCAGTCCCTCTGGCCAAGGCCGGGGTAAAGATCCTTGGCACTTCTCCGGATAGCATCGACCGGGCCGAAGATCGAGAGCGGTTTACCGCCCTGCTCGACAAATTGGGTCTTAAAAAGCCCCCGGCCGGGACGGCCTTTACCGTTGAAGAGGCCCTGCGTGTGGCTGAAGAGATCGGTTTCCCGGTCTTGGTCCGCCCTTCGTATGTCCTTGGAGGCCGGGCCATGCAGATCGTCTACGACATCCAGGGGCTAAAACACTTTATGGAAACAGCGGCCAAGGTCAACCCCGAACATCCGGTATTGATTGATAAGTTCTTAGAGCACGCCACTGAAGTAGACGTAGACGCCATCTCAGACGGTGAGATCACGGTCATCGGTGGCATCATGGAGCACATCGAAGAGGCCGGTATTCACTCGGGAGATTCGGCCTGTGTCATTCCCCCGATCACCCTCTCTAAAAAGATCATCGCTGAGATCAAAGAGGCCACCAGGGCCTTGGCCAGGGAATTACGGGTAATAGGTCTGATGAACATCCAATTTGCCATCAAAGACGAAGAACTCTTTGTCTTAGAGGTAAACCCTCGGGCTTCGCGTACGGTTCCTTTTGTCTCCAAGGCCACCGGAGTCCCCTTGGCTCGCCTGGCTACCTGGGTGATGATGGGCAAGAGCCTTAAAGAGATTGGTTTTACCAAAGAGGTGGAACCCAAACACAAAGCGGTCAAGGAATCGGTCTTTCCCTTCCGACGTTTTCCCAAAGTGGACGTCCTCCTCGGCCCGGAGATGAAGTCCACCGGAGAGGTGATGGGCATCGACCTTGACTTTGGCCTGGCCTATGCCAAGGCCCAGTTGGCTGCTGGCATGCGACTTCCCACCGAAGGTCGGGTCTTCATCTCGGTCAAGGATGATGATAAACCGCTGGTGGTAGATATCGCCAAGAAGCTTGCTGAACTAGGCTTTGAGATCCTGGCCACCGAGGGGACAGCAAATTTCTTACGCCAGCAAGGGGTCAAGGCCGAGATCATTCCCAAGATTTCCGATCGGGTGCGGCCCCATGCCGTTGATCGGCTAAAAAACGGAGAGATTGCCCTGGTGATTAACACCGCTACCGGTAAGATAAGCCGGGAAGACGCCTATCTCATCCGGCGTTACGCCATGGAACTCGATGTCCCCTATGCCACGACCATCGCCTGTGCCCGGGCCATGGCCCAGGCCATTGAAAGACTCAAGGAGACACGGTTTACCGTGCGACCTCTACAGGATTATTATCGACGTCTGCCAGAGTGTTATTATGCCCGCCGCGGCCTGATCTGACCCTCTTCCCAGGCCCGTAAATCAAAACCCTAGTTTTGCCGATACATCCCCCAGAAACCCATATTCCGGGGGATGCATGGATCTCGGAACGGTTGTTGGTCTGGTCCTGGGTATCGTCTTGCTTGTCGGCTCAATCCTGGTCGGTGGCAGTTTAGGGATCTTTATCAACATCCCCTCGGTCTTGATCGTGGTCGGTGGCACCATCGCCGCTTCTTTTATCTCTTACTCCCTCCAGGACGTCATTGGTTCCTTCAAGATCGCCATGAACGCCTTTTTCAACAAACTCGAACCCCCGGAGGAGATCATCAAGGAACTGGTCACCTTGGCCAATATCGCCCGCCGGGAAGGTCTGCTCAAACTTGAAAAACAACCGGTCAAAAACCCCTTTCTCAAGAAGGCCATTATGTATTGTGTGGACGGTCATGAGGCGGACTTTATCGAAGAAGTGCTGACCAAAGAGGTAACCCTCACCGCCGAACGCCACGAACTGGGGCAGAATCTATTCAAATCCATGGCGGATTCTGCTCCGGCCTTTGGAATGATCGGTACGTTGATTGGTCTGGTACAGATGCTTTCCTCCATGGACGACCCCAAGTCCATTGGGCCCTCTATGGCCGTGGCCCTTTTGACCACCCTCTACGGCGCGGTCTTGGCCAACCTCATCTTCATCCCCATTGCCAACAAACTGACCCTGCGCTCCCAAGAAGAACAACTCAATTATCGCCTGATCATTGAAGGGGTCCTCGGCCTTCAAAAGGGCCTTAACCCGCGGGTCTTGGAGGAGGTCTTAAAGACCTTCTTGCCGCCGAAGAAACGTGGAGAGGGTGGAGGCTAGGCCCCGTGGCCAAAGAGATCGAAAAAAAAGAAAAGTGTGAAGGTGGTGCCCCAAAATGGATGACCACCTTCTCTGACCTCATGTCCCTTCTTCTGTGTTTCTTCGTCCTTTTGCTTTCTTTCTCTGAAATGGATGTGGCTAGGTTTAAGGAGGTCGCCGGCTCACTGCGGGATGCCTTCGGGGTCCAAAGGGAGGAGGTGGTCTTTCAAATTCCGAAGGGGATAGACGTGGTCTCCACCGAATTCCCGGCCCGTTTTACCGTGGATGAGTTACTCGAACGGGTAAAGGCGGCGGTAAAACTCGAGTTGATCAAGGGCGAGATCCAGATCGAAAGCCTCAAGGATCGAGTCATCCTACGCTTCAAAGATGAACTCATGTTCCCCAAGGGAAGCGCTGAACTAACCCCCAGGGCCAAGGCGGTCTTATTGAAACTGGGGGAGGTCTTGGCCCTTTTTGACGGTGAGATCATCGTCGCCGGGCACACCGATAATCTACCTATTCATAGTCAAAAATTCAGGTCTAATTGGGATCTTTCAGCGGCCAGGGCGGTCTCGGTGGTAGACTTTCTCCTGGCCCATAAATTCGTCTTACCCAGGCAGATTGCCGCCGTAGGCTACGGCCCAAGCCGTCCCCTTTACCCCAACGACACCGAAGAACACCGGGCGGCCAATCGCCGGGTAGAGATCATCCTCCTCCAGAAAAATGCCCCCCTCCTCGGATATTCCGAGGCCTTTTCTGGAAAACGTAACCAAGAACCTTTACCGGAGGAAAAATGAGCAAGGAAAAACGAAGTTATATCCGTATCCATGACTGTATTCTCCTGCGCTATCAGAAATTGTCCAAAGAAGAACTAGAGGCCAAGCTTGAAGAATACCGAAAGGGTAAAGATCAACCTTGGATCGACCCTATTCGTCCCCCAGGGGAAGCACGTAAACAGGAAGCTCTTCTCAAAAAGCTCCGTGAAAGGGATCGAGAACTGGCTGGCCTCCTAGAAATTCTTAATCAAAAGCTAGATCGTATCCTGATCCATCTCTTAGGAGCTGATTGTCTAAAGGGTTTTGTCGAGATCGAGGCCAATCTGAGCGCCGGGGGGCTAAGGGTTCCTTTACCTGAAGAGCCAAAGGTAGGAGAGCTATTCGAGCTAGATATCGGGCTCATGCCGGAATGGTATTTCTTCCGGGCCTATGGAGAGGTGGTTAGGGTAGAAAAGAAAGAAGACGGATGCTTTGAGGTGGCCTTTAAGTTTATCTGGATCACCGAGGCCGATCAGGATCGGCTGGTCCAACACATCTTTCGTCAACAGGTCTTACAGCTCCAGGCCTGTAAACGGGTCTATCGGGCCTAACAGACCCCGCAACGGGTACACTTCCCCAAGAGACAGGGAGGGGAGGTAAGCCCCTTCTGGGCCTTTTCCCATTCCTCCCAGAGAAAGGATCGCTTGACCCCGAGGTCAATCACCTCCCACGGAAAGATCTCTTCTTTTTCCCGCAAACGACTCACCAAAAAGTCCGGATTGATCGGGAGCTTGACCAAGGCCTGAGACAAGGTCTTCCCTCGAGCCAGATCAAGGAGCAAGGTCTTTAGGCGCCTGTCCCCTCTGGCGATCAGGGCCTGGAGATAGGCCCATTTAGGAAGATCGCTGGTAAGGGACATATTGGGGCTTTTGGCCACCTTTTTTTTCAGCCAAGAAAGGCGCTCTTTTAAAACCTTCTTCCCGGCGAAAGGGGCCCATTGAAACGGTGTCCAGGGCTTAGGGACAAAACAGGCCACGCTGAGTTTGATCTGAACCACATAGCCCTGGGGTTTGGTCACCTGATCGGCAACGTGCTTGATCCTCTTGGCCAGGGCCACGATGGCCTCTATATCTTCCTGGGTCTCGGTCGGGAGCCCGATCATGAAATAGAGCTTTAAACTGCGTACTCCAGCCTCAGCCAAGAGCCTTGTCGCCCGGAGAAGGTCCTCTTCACTAAGGCCCTTGTTGATCACCTGACGTAGGCGTTCGCTTCCGGCCTCTGGGGCAATGGTGGCTGTCTTCTGCCGGGAAAGGAGCCTGACAAAGGAGGGGGTTAGGGTATCGGCTCGAAGGGAGGAGAAGGTAAGGACGCAATCCTTTTTGATCAAGGCCTCGGCAATGATCTCTAAGGTCTCCTGGTCAGCAAACTCAAGGCCGATAAGCCCAACCTTGCTCCCAGGGGCTATCTGGTCCAAGGCCTTCTCCAAGACCTCCCTAGGCCAAGGCCTTGGGGGGCGATAGATCATCCCCGCAGCACAGAAACGACACCCCCGGCCACAACCCCTGCCTACTTCTAAGAGATAAGTCTTCGAAAACTCGGTTTCTTCGGCCAAGAGATCAGAAAAAGGAGGATTTTCTAGGTGCGTGGCTATAACTTTCTTGACCGGCAGTCTTATGCCCCGGCTTTCAAAGCCCCTTAGCCATCCTTCGGCCTCAAAGATGGGCTCATAGGCCCTGCTTGGGAGAAAACCCGGTATTTCAAAAAGCTCTTCCTCCAAGGCCTCACGCTCCGGGTCCTTGATTATCTTTTTTACCAGGGCTTTGCCCAGGGCCTCGATCTCGCCGATCAAGAACCCATCGACAAAAGGGGCTAGGGGATCGGGATTGAGCCAGACCCCTACTCCCCCGGCCAATATCAAAGGACCTTCCTTTCTTTCTGCGGCTAAAGGAGGGAGGCCGGCTTGTTCCAAGATCTTGACCACGTTTACAAAATCCGGCTCAAAAGAGATGGAAAAGAGTACCACCTTGAAGTCGGTGAGCGGGCGGTTTGATTCCACCGAGCGCAGGGGTTCACCTTCCTGGGGCAAAAAGAGACGTTCGCAGACAATCTCATCGTAGGCATTCAGAAAATGATAGACCAGGCGAAAGCCGAGATTAGACATACCCAGGTGATAGACATTGGGGAAGACCAAGGCCACCGGCACCCGGCCTCGCCACCTTTTACGAATGACCCCGGTCTCTTTCCTTGAAGACATCATCTCTACTATAGTAAGGTCTTTGAAAATCGGCGGGAAGTTTTATGAGATTAGACGCCCTATCTATCATCGAGATCCTTTGTGCCGCCCTGGTCCTTACTGGTTATTGGCGAATCTACGAAAAGGCCGGAAGACCAGGCTGGGCGGCGGTAATACCCATCTATAACGTGGTCGTCCTCCTTCAAATCGTCGAAAGACCGCTCTGGTGGGCGATCTTTTTCTTCATCCCGGTGATCAATATCGTCTTTTCCCTTATCGTTCACCTAGAATTGGCCGAGAGGTTTGGTAAAGGTCCGCTCTTTGGCCTGGGGATGGCCTTTTTCCCGGTCATCTTTGTCCCGATCCTTGGGTTCGGAGGGGCACAATTCGGCAAAAGGCGAGTTTGGGAGAATGGAGATGTCTAAGAAGAGCATCCTGGTGACCGGTGGGGCAGGATATATCGGCTCGCACGTGGCCAAGGCCCTTCATAAACGAGGACTCTTCCCGGTAGTCTATGACGACCTCTCTTCTGGTCATCGCGAGGCCGTACTCTTTGGAGACTTGCTTGTGGGCAAGACCGAAGATAAGACCAGGTTAAAAGAGGTCTTTGAGGCCTATCGTCCCCTGGCGGTGATGCATTTTGCCGCCTATATCGTCGTCCCGGAGAGCGTCACCGAACCCCTCAAGTATTATCAAAATAACCTTGCCCAGACCATTGCCTTGTTAGAGGCTGCTCGATCTGCTGGGGTCAAAAAGTTTATCTTTTCTTCCAGCGCGGCGGTCTATGGAGAACCCCAAGAGACACCCATCCCTGAGGAACATCCGGTAAACCCCATCAACCCCTACGGGGCGACCAAGGCCATGGTCGAAAGGGTCCTGGCTGACCTGGCTGCGGCTGATCCGGAATTTGAGTATGTGGCCCTGCGTTATTTCAACGCCGCCGGGGCTGACCCCAAAGGCCGGCTGGGTGAGGCCCATGACCCCGAGACCCATCTCATTCCCCTTCTTCTTCAGACAGCCTTGGGAAAACGAGAAAAATTCTTCCTCTTTGGGACCGACTACCCCACCGCTGATGGCACTTGTATCCGTGATTTCATCCATGTAGACGACCTGGCGGAGGTCCATCTCTTAGCCTTGGAATATCTGCTTGAAGGAGGGCGGAGTACGGTCTTGAATTGTGGTTACGGGCATGGTTACTCGGTGAAAGAGGTGGTCGAAACGGCCAAAAAGGTCACCGGTGTAGATATCCCGGTGGAGGAGAAAGGACGCCGTCCAGGTGATCCGCCTATTTTGGTGGCTTCTTGTGAAAGGGCCTTTCAGACTTTGGGTTTTAGGCCTCGTTTTGACGACCTGGCTTACATTATCAAGACCGCCTGGGAATGGGAGAAAAATCGCCGCTATTAACGGGCAAGCTCTGGCCAAAGTTCGACCAGTTCTGGATGGGCGAGGATCCGCTCTTTGATCCTTGCCGCACGTTCTTCCTGTCCGCAGGCCTTAAGGGCCTTAATAAAGGGGAGATATAGGTCAAACCGCCCCGGGTTTTGGGCAATAAGCCCTTCAAAGAGGGGGATGGCCTTTTGGCAATGACCGGTCTCAAGCTCTAGCATGGCCCTTAGGTATCGGACCTCAAAAGATCTTTTTAGATTGGGCTCTGTTTGAAGGGCCTTGAGATACTCCTTGAGGAGGATCCATTGTTTCTCCTGCAGGGCCAGAAAGGCCAGGACCAATTTGGCCCGTGGATCTTGGCTTTGGCGAAGGTAATAAACAACACGTCGCCTAGAGGCCTTGTCCCGGGCAATCTGAAAAAGGAGAGCAAAGACGAAGTCTTTGACCTCTTTCTTTTTAAGAAGGGGTTTTAACTCCTCAAAGGCCTTGATGGTCAGGCCTTGCCTGAGATAGATCTTGGCCAAAAACAGACGATCTTCTTCTGTCCGTCTCGTGAGGGCCTCTTGATAGACCTCTTTGCGTCTTTCAAACCAATTTTCTGGTTTTGGAGCTTGAGAGGGCACCGGTCGCCCGAGGCGGGTCAAGGGATCGCCGATCACCACCGTTTGCCAACTGAGAAAGGCCAAAGAACGATAATAGGCCTCAGCCAAGGTATCCCCGTCAAGATAGGCCGGAAAAAGGATATAAGGCCTGGCTGAGGCCCCGAGATATGGCTCATAGACATTGCCCGAAATACCAGTGATCCCAAGACGAATAAGATCAGCGATCAGAGATTGAGGAGAGCCGGCAAAGAAGCGCCAGTGCTCCTTCCACGGCCCTACTTCCCAGCCAAGAGGTGGTTCTTTAAAGGTACGAGCACTGGTGCTGACATAGGTCACCCCGATGGCTCCCGGTAAAAAATGAAAATAGAGCCTTCGGTCAGGGGGATAGTTGGGATCGTTTGAACCCCAAGAACAATACCCGATAACGCGGTCTCCTGAGGTAATGAAGGCCGGGTCAAAAGAAGTGATCAAACGCAGGCCAGGCCGGTCCTTCAATCGGAGATAAGCGGCATGGATCCAGTTATCTCCCGGCCTGCTGGGGCCGTCTTTGGCGTCGAGAATAATGGCGTAAGGGGGTTTGGTCTCTTCCGAGAGTAAGGCCCGTTTGATCAAATCCTTGGCCTCTTTGGGGGTATAAGCGGCGATCCTGGTCACCAAATAGATATCAAAGCGATCATGCTCAAAGGGGATCTCTCTGGGAGTAGCAAAAAAGGGGTTCCTGATCCAACCCGAGAGGCGATACGGCCCGTAGATCATCTTCCGATAAAGAAGGGTGAGTTCTGAGTCCACCGAAGCGGCATCCCCATCCCGGGCCACCCGACCGCTGATCTTATGAGGTACACCAGGCATGATCACAATGGCCAGGATTTGATCCTCAAGGTGATGTTTACTCAGAAATTTGGCCAAAGGTCGCTCGATCTTCTTGAGATAGACCGGACGGGTGATCTCTTCCTTAAGAGGTAAAGGGAGGAGACAGAGATTTTCCCGAGGGATATGTCTAACCTCAAGGTAAAAAGAGGCCATTTCTCGGGAGGTCTGGCTTCGGGTATTGGCTAGGACCAAGACTCGATCCGGAGTGATAGTGGCTTTGGCCTTAACCAGAAGAGGAAGGAGCAGGAAAAAGATTATTTGGAGGAAAGAAAGTTTTTTCATTTGTCCTAAACTGTGCTAGTTAAAAGGATGAATTTCGTCAAGGAGGTAGGCCATGCCAGGGACGTATGGGGGATGCATCTTAAGGGTAAACCTTACCACCGGAGAGATAAAGAAAGAAGACCTCCAGGAAGAGATATTACGGGCCTACATCGGGGGCCGTGGGCTGGGGACTTATTATCTCTCCAAGCTTATGGACCCTAAGGCCGATCCCTTTTCCCCGGAAAATGTACTCATCTTTGCCACCGGACCCCTTACCGGCACCCCGGCCCCGGCTGGTGGGCGTTATATGGTCCTTTGCAAGAGCCCGCTGACCGGTCTTATTGCCTGTTCTAATTCCGGCGGATATTTCGGGGCGGAGCTTAAGGCTGCAGGCTATGACTTGCTTATCTTTGAAGGAGAGACCCAAGAACCGGTCTATCTGGCCATAAAAGACGATGAGGTAGCCCTAAAACCGGCCTCTCACCTCTGGGGCCTTGAGACCGACGTGGCCACCGACAAGATCCTTGAAGAATTCGGTGACGAAAAGGCGCGGGTGGCCTGTATCGGCCCGGCTGGGGAGAACAAGGTCCGCTTTGCCTGTGTAATCAATGATAAGCATCGGGCCGCCGGGCGTTCCGGAGTAGGGGCGGTGATGGGGGCCAAGAAGCTTAAAGCCGTCGTCGTCCGGGGCACGAAGAGACCCGAGGCCCCGGACAAGGACGTCTTTATGGATTTCATTCGGAAAAAGGTAGACATCCTTCGGGAACACCCGGTCACCTCCGAAGGTCTCCCCAAATTGGGAACCAAGGTCTTGGATAACATCATCAACGAAAACGGCCTTTATCCCACACGTAATTTCCAGACCGGTGTCTTTGAAGGCACACCCGAGGTATGTGGTGAGGCCTTGGTTGGAAAAGGCTATCTCAAGAAGAACCGTGGCTGTTACGCCTGCCCGATCAAATGTACCCGGGTGACCGAACTCCCTACCAAAAACAAGGGCGAAGGCCCAGAATACGAAAGCAGTTGGGCCTATGGGGCCTGTTGCGGGGTACAAGATCTGATTGCCATCACCGAGGCCAATTTTATGTGTAACCGCCTAGGGCTTGACACCATCTCTTGTGGAGTGACCATTGCCTGTGCCATGGAGCTATATGAAAAGGGCCATCTACCCAAGGAGGACCTGGCCAACGGGCCTGAACTTCGCTTCGGAAGCTCGGAAGCCATTGTCTACTACACCGAGGCCATCGCCTATCGACGAGGCCTTGGGGACAAAATGGCTGAGGGTTCCCTGCGGCTGGCCACCGCTTACGGGCATCCTGAGCTCTCCATGTCGGTCAAAGGCCAGGAGCTTCCGGCCTATGATCCTCGTGGGGCTCAGGGCCAGGGCCTGGTCTATGCCACCTCCAATCGTGGTGGCTGTCATGTCCGTGGCTACATGATTGCCCCGGAAATACTCGGTGTGCCGGAAAAGCTTGACCCACGCTCGATCGAAGACAAGGCCAAATGGGCCAAGATCTTTCAGGATTTGACGGCGGTGATTGACTCAAGCGGTCTTTGTCTTTTTACCTCTTTTGCCCTAGGGGCCGAGGACTATCGGGATCTTTTGGCCGCGGCCACGGGCTTTGATTATACCGTAGAGGAAATGCTGGCCTGCGGGGAGAGGATCTGGAATCTCGAACGGCTCTTCAACCTCAAGGCCGGGCTTGATCCAGCACAGGACACCCTGCCCAAACGCCTCCTTGAAGAACCTATGCCTGAAGGGCCGAACCAGGGCTCAGTGGTCAGGCTTTCGGAGATGCTTCCGGAATATTATCGCCTACGTGGTTGGGATGAATCCGGGCGGCCAACTCCAGAGAAGCTTCAAGAGTTAGGAATTAGCTAGATATTGGCGGCCGCCGGGCGCCCCTGCGGCACCCGGAGAGCCCGGCTACCGTTGCTCCCTTCCGGGCCTGGCGGGGTTCACCGGGATCCGTCGCGCAGGACCCGGCGGCCATAGAGGTATCTATCTTAACCGGTATTTACTAATCAGCACAAGCCCGCCATAGAGGCAAAAAATAATAAAAGCCTTCCACTTCAAAACCGCCAAAGACATAGAGATTTTAATGCTTTAGCCCATGCTTAATCTGACAAGGGGCCTTTCAAAAAGAAGCTGTCCAGACTACCCTCCAAGAGATCCACCCAGAATCCCTAATAAAGGAGTAGCTATGACACTCAAGAAAACTTAAAAAACAAACTGGGGTTACTAGAGCTTGCTGCTTACCCGGAAATGTCTCTTGTGCTTGCCTCGTTATGGGCTACAGTCGAGACACCTTCTACCGCATCAAGAGGGCATTATGAACAGAGTGCATCGAAGCCTTTTATGAAAAACCGCCGTAAGCCCGAGACCAGGTAAAAATTGTGTAAGTCCAGTATGCCTCGGCTTTGGCACAAGGCGTGTGCAGAGCTAGGAATTAACGTCTCGTTCTATGAAGGGATGTAACATTCTTTTGCCTACCAGCTACTCAAGCAGGGTCTATCCTACGAGGAGATAGGCGCTTACATGGGGCACTCTGACGTGCGCACTACCAGGAGGTACGCTCGCCTTAACGCTAACCTTAGAAGACCATGCCTGTAAGATCGCTTCCCTTAAGATGTACCAAAAAGTCAAAAGCTAACTAATTGAAAATCTTTACAACATAAAAACCTTGTGACTGTACGCTGTCCCGAAGTGTCCCCAGCCGGGATAGATGTTTTCGGAAAGGCGGTCATCGAGGAAAATTGGTGCCGAGGGCGGGACTCGAACCCGCACGGGCTTACGCCCACTGCCCCCTCAAGACAGCGTGTCTACCAATTCCACCACCTCGGCACTCATTGTTTATTTAAACGGCTTAAGGGCCGGCGTCAAGGGATCAGATTCGGTTTGGGTCTTTATTCTCCCTAAGTCCCGGATAAGAAAAAGGAGAAAGGGCACCAAACCTGGGGTATAAAGAGATTCGACAAACAACACACTTCACCCAGGAGGTGCCCATGGCCATTCTACCACCAAAGGTCAAAATCGACTTCACCGATGAGCTC
>CAZROA010000014.1:0-2546 GCA_964601575.1 uncultured Thermodesulfobacteriota bacterium | reverse complement strand
TCGACCCAGCGGTGGTGGTCCTTGATGAAAAAGGGCGCTTTGTCATTAGTGCCCTTTCTGGACACGAAGGTGGGGCCAATGAGCTGGCCCTCTGGATAAGCTCCCTCATCGGCGCGGAGCCGGTAATCACTACCGCGAGTGAGGCGCGAAGGACCTATGTTGTGGGCTTGGGCTGGAGAAAAGGAAAGACAGCTCAAGGTTTGATAGCCGCGGTAAAGAAGGCCTTGGCCGAAGTAGAAGTCTCCTTGGAAGAAGTCAGGCTCTTGGCCACTGCCTGGGTGAAGCGAGAAGATCCTGTGGCCTATGAGGCGGCTAAGGCCTTAGGGACCCAGATAAGATTTATCCCCAAATGGTTGATCGATCATTTTTTTGAGACCTGGCCCTGGCCTCGTTCAAAATTTGTCTTCCAAAAGATCGGTGTTTACGGCGTAGCCGAGCCGTGCGCCCTTCTTGCCGGCCAAAATACTCGCCTAGTCCTGGAAAGACAAAGCTTTGATGGGGTCACCGTGGCTGTGGCCAGGGAACATCTTCCGCAAGAAATTTTGAAATCAAAGTCTCCAGAAATTTTGGTCCTTGGAGGGACTACCGAGGCGGTGAAGATGGCCAAAAGACTTCGGGCCCAAGGGAGACTTTTTTATCTTAGTACCGCTACGGATTACGGTTACGAACTTTTTTCTGAATTTATCCCTGACCCCTTTCTGGTCAAGGAACGCTTTACCGAAGAAGGCCTTCGCCATTTTGTCCAAGAAAAGGGAATTAAAAAAATTATTGATTGCACCCATCCTTATGCCCAGGAAATCACCAAGATTGCTCAAAAAGTAGCCAAAACCGAAGGTTTGTCGTATCTCTCCGCCATGAGAAAAACAAACGAATCCTCTTTTTCTTATTCAAAGCTCATACAGGTCTTTTCTCTAAAAGAGGCCGCGAAAAAGATCCTAGAATTGGATCTGAAACGAGTGCTTTTTACGACCGGGAGTAAAGATTTGAGTTTTGTCCCTTTACTAGAGGAACGAGAAGTCTTTGTCCGGGTGCTTCCTTATGAAGAATCTATTTTGGCTTGTCTACGGGCAGGCCTTAAGCGACGACAGATTATCGCCCTTCAAGGGCCATTCAGCAAAGAGTTCAATCTGGCCCTTATTCGTGAACTTAAGATTCAGGCCTTGATCACCAAAAAGAGTGGCCGCGAAGGAGGCTATCCAGAAAAGATTAAGGCCTGCCAAGAGGCGGGTATTTGGGCCATAGTGGTGGAGAAGAAAGATGACTAAAAAGGTCTATTTTGTGAGTGCCGGGCCGGGAGATCCGGAATTAATCACTGTTAAAGGCCAAAAATTACTTGAAGAGGCAGATCTGATTATCTATGCCGGGAGCCTGGTGCCTAAGAGGCTTCTTGAAGGCTTGAAGGCGGAAAAGATCGATTCTCATCCCCTAGACCTGGCCGAGATCCTTGAGCTCATGCGTAAGGCCGTGGAAGAAGGTAAAAAAGTGGTTCGGCTTCATTCTGGGGATACCAGTTTTTACAGCGCCATTACCGAACAGATCGAGGGCTTGAGGCGCTTTGGTATAGAGGCGGAAGTGATACCTGGGGTCTCTTCGGCCAGTGCCGGGGCAGCGGTCCTAAAACAGGAATTGACCATCCCGGAAGTGAGCCAGACGGTGATCTTTACCCGTCTTTCAGGCCGGACGCCGGTGCCAAATAGAGAAAACCTGGCTTCTTTGGCCAAGTATCAGGCCACCATGGTCATCTTTCTCAGTGTAGGGATGATTGAACAGGTGCAGGAAGAATTGCTCAAGGGCTATCCGCCAGAGACCCCGGTGGTGGTCATGGAAAAGATTTCTTGGCCTGAACAGAGGATTATTCGCTGCGTCCTTAAAGAATTGGCGGAGAAGGTGGAAGAGGCAGGTATCAAGCGCACGGCCTTGATCTACGTAGGCGAAGCCCTGCGGGCCTCAGAGACCTCTTTGGGCAAACGTTCTAAACTTTATAACAAGGCTAATCTTTGAGTTTATTCACGGTCTTGGGGGGCCAGTAAATATCGTTTAAGGAGGCGGTTTTGCCAGGAAAATTAATGATTGTGGGGACAGGCCCGGGGAAGCTTGAACACCTTACCTTACGAGCGAAAGAGGCCATCGAGGAGGCCGAGGTTATCGTTGGTTATCAACGATACTTAGAGCTTATCCAGCCCTTGATTGAGGACAAGAGAATTTATCCTGGGCGCATGAAAGAAGAAGTCCAACGGGCCAGGACAGCGGTCGCACTTGCCCTTGAAGGGTACAAAGTAGCCCTGATCTCTGGCGGAGATCCTGGGCTTTACGGTATGGCGGCTCCGGTCTTAGAAGTGCTTGAGGCCAGGGGGTGGCGTCCGGGAGAGCCTCCAGAGCTAGAGATCATTCCTGGGGTCACGGCGGCCTTGGCGGCTGCTGCTCGCTTTGGGGCCCCTCTTTCTACGGATACGGCCTTTATCTCTCTTAGCGATCAACTTGAGCCCTGGGAGGCTATTGCCAAGAGGCTGCGTGCGGCAGCTGAGGCCGACTTTGTTATCGCTCTC
>CAZROA010000013.1:0-4638 GCA_964601575.1 uncultured Thermodesulfobacteriota bacterium | reverse complement strand
ACTTCAATTTCAAGAAACAGATTACGCCTTGGATGGGCTTTCGCCTGACCCCGGATGTCCATCGGGATAGTACCGGTGATATAAAGGTCCGCATCAAATATGCCTATGCCTGGTTTAAGCTCCCTTCGCTGGGATTCCTGAGGGACATCAAGTCTGAAGTAGGCCAAGGGCACTTTCCTTGGCTTGACTTTCAGGAACACGTAAATCCCTATCGCTGTCAGGGGACCATGCCCCGGGAACGGGCCGGCACCTTTAATTCCGCCGACCTGGGCCTTGGGGTCATGGGCTATTTCGGGGGCAAGCTCCCTGAGGATTACGTAAAGGAATTGGCCAGACACTATCCGATCTTTGATCATTACACCGGTAAGTTTGGGTCCTGGCACCTTGGGCTTTATAACGGTGGTGGCTATCACACCGCAGAGAAAAATAACAACAAACCCATCGAGGGGCGCCTCACCCTACGCCCCTTCGGGGCCGTGGAGTCTTATCTCCGCGGGCTTCAGCTAAGCTATTTCTTCATCCGCGGCAAAGGAAACGTGGCCCAAAATGCCCCGGACTATAAAGTGGACCTTTTCATGGTTTCCTTCCAACATCCCTGGTTTGTGGTCACCGCCGAGTACAGCACCTCTAAAGGCAACAACAGCGGTAGTTGGGTCGATCCCAGCACCGGACGCGTGCTCAAGACCAGGCTCTGGTCTGTCTTTGGGGATGTAACCCTGCCGGTGCTCCAAGAAAAACTGCATGCCTTCGCCCGTTATGATTGGTTTGACCCGGATACCGACAACGTGGTCACCAACGGGGCCGGTGACGATGAGTACCAGCTCTATCTGGCTGGTTTGGCCTATCAACTCCACAAGAAAAACATGCTCCTCCTTGATCTCGAATGGGTGGATTACGGTGACAACCTCGCCGCTGGGTCCTGGAGCAAACCCTATAGCGGACCGAGTGCCCTAGGGATCGGTGCCGGGACAGAAGACAACTTTCGGGTCCAGGCGGTGCTTCAGGTTTCTTTTTAAGAATGATCTCCCCTGACGAGGTCTAAGCAGAGAGGTAAAATCCGTGTTAAAAATCTAAAGACTAGCTTTCAAAGCGCCCAAAGGAGGAAAAAAGATGAAGAAGAGTCTTTTTTTGATGGTCTCGATCCTTTTATTTTCCACCGCCGTCTGGGCGGCCAAGGTGACCCTCCTCGGGGCCGGGGCCACCTTCCCCTATCCGCTCTACGCCAAGTGGTTTGATGTCTATTACCAAAAGACCGGCGTAAAGGTGAATTACCAAGCCATCGGCTCAGGCGGTGGCATTCGTCAACTCCTCTCCTGTACCGTAGACTTCGGGGCCACCGATGCCCCGATGAGCGATAAGGAGCTGGCCAAGGCCCCGGGAAAGATTGTCCATATTCCCATGGCCCTTGGTGCGGTGGTCGTGGCTTATAATGTGCCTGGAGTCAAAGACCTAAAGCTCACCCCGCAGGTCCTGACCTACATCTTCCTCGGTAAGATTCGTTACTGGGATGATCCGGCCATCAAGGCCATAAACCCCGGCCTCCGGTTACCCCATCTCCCCATCATGGTGGCCTATCGCTCTGACGGGTCTGGGACGACCTATGTCTTCACCGACTATCTCTGCAAAGTGAGTCCGGAATGGGCCAAGCGTGTAGGCCGAGGCAAGGCGGTACGTTGGCCTATTGGCATGGGTGGCAAGGGGAACGCCGGTGTGGCCGGACTCATTCGCCAGATCCCGGGGTGTATCGGTTATATCGAGTTGGCCTATGCTGAGAAGAATCACATCCCGGTGGCGGCCTTAAAGAACCAGGCTGGGCATTTTGTGCGGCCTACCCTTAAGGCCATCTCCGCCGCGGCCAATATCGAGATCCCGGAAGATACCCGTTGCTCCCTTACCGATACCTCGGCCCCTGATGGCTACCCCATTGTCGCCATGACCTGGATCATCGTCTATCAGGAGCAGGCCTATAAAAATCGACCCTTTGAAAAGGCCAAGGCCCTGGCCGATCTCCTCTGGTGGTGTATCCATGATGCCCAAGAGATGAACGAGAAGCTCCTTTACGGGCGACTTCCAGAAAAGGTGGTCAAAAAGGCCGAACACATCTTAAAAGGCCTTACTTATCAAGGGAAACCCTTGCTGCCTTAGAAAGATTTAAAGGGCGGGATGAGAGCCCCGCCCATGTTAATTCACTAGATAGGTCAAATAATGTTAAAAATTAAGGAATTTTTATGTCTTTTGCGAGATTTTTCAGAAAAAGAAAATATTCCTGTCGCCCTGATTGGGGCCTTGGCCTTAAAGGTTTATGGATTGGCCCGAACCACCGCTGATATCGATCTTATTACCGCTGCCGATTCTCAAAAAAAGATCATCGCCTTTTTAGAAAATTTGGGCTTTGAGACTATTCATGTAAGTGCTGGCTTTTCTAATCACCTCCACCCATTGGGTGGACGCATAGATTGGGTATATGTAAAAGGACACACCTTTGAGCAAATTTTTACCGAAATTCGCTATTTAGAAATCTTGCCTAATTTGACTTTCCCGGTGGTAAAACCCGAACACTTGGTAGCTCTAAAACTTTTTGCCCTCAAAAATGACCCCTCACGTAAATTTAAAGAATTAGGGGACTTGAAGTTTCTTTTAGAGCTTCCGGGGATTAATTTAGAAGAGGTACAAGGTTATTTTAAACGTTATGGACAAGAAGGGCTCTGGAAAGAATTACAATCTACTGAATCTTGAAGAAGATCTTCCAATTAGTGAGACAGACCGTCGGTTTTTGAAGAAGCTTGCTCCACCAGATATGTCTTTTGAAGAATACTTAGAATTCCTTGAAGAGATGGGTTTTAGGGAGATCAAGAAACCACCGCCCAAAATCTTTGCGGAAGAATTTGAACTCTAACCATGCCCAAGAGCACCATCCTTCCAGGGAAATTCCAATTGGTAACCGACCTGGCCCCTTGTGGGGACCAACCCCAGGCCATAGAGGCCCTGGTGCGTGGAGTGGAAGCTGGAGTCAAACACCAAGTCCTTCTTGGGGTGACAGGCTCAGGCAAGACCTTCACCATGGCCCAGGTCATTGCCCGTCTAAATCGCCCCACCCTTATCATTGCGCCGAACAAGACCTTAGCCGCCCAGCTCTATAACGAGTTCAAGAAGCTTTTTCCCTATAACGCCGTGGAATACTTTGTCTCCTACTATGATTACTATCAGCCCGAGGCCTATATCCCCGCCACCGATACCTATATTGAAAAGGATGCCTCTATTAACGAGCTGATTGATCGGCTCAGACATTCAGCCACCGCCGCGGTTCTTTCCCGCCGCGACGTCATCGTGGTGGCCAGTGTCTCCTGTATTTACGGCCTTGGTTCCCCGGAAGAATACGCCCGAATGCATCTCTATCTCCAAGTGGGGAAAGAATACCCGCGTGATCAGATCCTGCGCCGTTTGGTGAGTATTCATTATCAACGAAATGATTACAACTTTACCCGAGGAACTTTCCGGGTACGCGGAGACGTGATCGAGATCTTCCCTGCCCACGAGGAAAAACGAGCTATTCGCGTTGAACTCTTCGGTGACGAGATCGAGGCCATCAAGGTCATCGATCCCTTTCGAGGTAAGGTCCTCGGGCGACTAAATGAGGTGACCATCTTCCCTGGCACCCATTACGTCACCAGTGAAGATCGTCTGAAAAGGGCCATTGAGGGCATCAAGAAAGAACTCGAAGAACGGGTGGCCTGGTTCAAGGCTCAGGGGCGGCTCTTAGAGGCCGAAAGGCTTTGGAAACGCACCCTCTTTGATCTGGAGATGCTTGAAGAGATGGGGTTTTGCCATGGGATCGAAAACTATAGCCGCTATCTCGATGGCCGTGCCCCTGGTGAACCTCCCTACACCCTGCTTGATTATTTCCCCGATGACTTTCTCATCTTTGTGGACGAAAGCCACATCACCATCCCCCAGTTGGCCGGGATGTATCGAGGAGACCGTTCCCGGAAAGAGACCTTGGTAGAATACGGTTTTCGCCTGCCTTCGGCCCTGGATAACCGGCCTCTTACCTTTGAAGAATTCGAGGTCCGCGTGAACCAGATCATCTATGTCTCCGCCACCCCTGGCCCCTATGAATTGGAAAAGGCCAAAGGCCAGGTAGTAGAACAGATCATTCGTCCCACCGGCCTTATGGACCCTAAGATCGAAGTCAGGCCAGCAGAGAATCAGGTTGATGACCTGGTAGCGGAGATCAGAAAGCGAATCCGCCAAGGTGAACGGGTCCTAGTCTGTACTCTTACCAAACGTATGGCCGAAGAGCTGACCGAGTACCTGGCGGATTTGGGGATCAAGGTCCGATACTTGCATTCAGACATCAAGACCCTAGAACGGGCAAGGCTCATCCGGGACCTACGTCGAGGGGTCTTTGACGTCTTGGTAGGTATCAACCTCCTGCGTGAAGGCCTGGATCTTCCTGAGGTCTCCCTGGTGGCGGTACTTGATGCCGACAAGGAAGGATTTTTGCGCTCCGAGCGCTCGCTCATTCAGATCGCCGGCCGGGCGGCCAGGAACGTGAACGGAACGGTGATCTTTTATGCCAACGAGATCACCGAATCCATGCGCCGGGCCATAGAGGAGACCAATCGCCGGCGAAGAATT
>CAZROA010000012.1:0-27376 GCA_964601575.1 uncultured Thermodesulfobacteriota bacterium | reverse complement strand
TTTTTTCAGGATGGAAATTTTTTGAAACCAGCCTAAAAGCTACGGAAGGGCTCAAAAAGTTTATTCGGATTACTCATCCTGGTGTTATCCCTCCAGTTCGATCAGTTCGAGGCGATAACTTTTATGAGAACCGAGGAAGGTGCGCTGCAAGGAGACCACGAGCCCTTCTTTTAAGACGTTTTTTCGCAGCCAATGGAGGGCGAACCCCTGCCAGTCGCTGAGACACTCGGTTAGATGGACCGGTCGAACTCCATAAGAAAAGAGCAGATGCCGGCAGGTCGATTCATGAGGGCTGAAGGCATAGATCCAGACCGGCAGCCGAAAGCGGGCCACCTTCCTGGCCGTGGCCCCGGTATCGGTAGGAATGATCACTGCTTTCACCTTCAGGTGTTCAACCGTAGTAAAGACATCCAGTGAAAGGACCTCGTCTAAGTTGATTCTCCCCCGGTTAAAAGAGGCCAAAATGTTTTCACGAACCGGGAAATACTTTCTTTCCTTCTCGGTCACCTTGGCGATCTTGGCCATCATCTTTACGGCCTCAAGGGGATAGATCCCCGCCGCCGTTTCTTCAGAAAGCATGAGGCAATCCGTCCCATCCAAGATGGCATTGGCCACATCTGTCACCTCAGCCCGGGTGGGACGCCGGTTATGGGTCATAGACTTTAGCATCTGGGTAGCGGTGATGACTATCTTGCCAGCAAGGTTGGCCTTTTCGATGAGCGATTTCTGAACAACGGCCATCTCTTCGATGGGGATTTCAACTCCCAAATCCCCGCGGGCAATCATGACCCCATCGGCCTCTTTCAAAATAGCAGAAAAATTCTTGACCGCTTGGGCGCGTTCGATCTTGGCGATGAGAAAGGGAGAATACCCCAAAGATTGGGCATATTCCCTGGCTTTTCGTACCTCTTCCGGGCCTTCTACAAAAGAAAGGCTTACCGCCTCTACTCCGTGGGCCAAGGCAAAGGACATGAGGGCTTGATCTTCTTCGGTAAAGGCGGAAAAGCCGAGGTCTATCCCCGGAAAATTTACCCCTTTATGCGAAAAGAGCTCGCCCCCAACCACCACCCTGGCTCGGGCCTTATCCGGGAGGACTTCCTCTACTAACAATTGGATGACGCCATCATTGAGGTAGATCGAGTGTCTTGGGCGAAGGATATCAAGGAGGCCCGGGAGGGGTATGGGGATCGTCTCAAGGCTCTCGGTGCGTTCTTGAGGGACAATGAAGATCCGAGAGCCCTTCTTGAGTTCTAAAGGTTCCTTGGGGAGGATACCCACGCGAATCTTTGGCCCCGGTAGATCGGCTAAGATGGCCACCTTTTGCCCCACAGCATTGGCCGCCGCCCGCACAGAGGCGATGTATCGTTCGTGAAGTTCAGGAGTGCCATGGGCCAGGTTCAGACGGGCAATGTCCATCCCTGCCTGGATCATCTGTTGGAGGATCTTTTTGGAGGCAGAAGCCGGCCCGATGGTGCCGATTATTTTGGACTTTGGACGTTCTGTTTTCATTCTGTTTCCCAAAGATAAGGCTTACTCTAGTGGAGTTCACCCTGTTTGACAAATTTTATAGAACTTTTTTGGTCCTTTGGTAAAGACGCCCGAAAGTTATGGACCTCATTTAAGGACTTTTCGGCCAAAAATATCTAAACTCAGGCCTTATAAACCCAAAATCCTGGTTGACTCTCGATAGGTGGGTTATTATTTAGCCAATAAAGGGGTAGAAAATGTCTACTTTTACCCTCACTGATCGTGTCAGGGCGTGGAGTAAGCCTTTTTTGGCCCCGGTAGCCGATTTCTTGGCCCGTCTGAAGGTTTCCCCTAACACGGTGACCATCTGCGGTTTTCTGGGGTGCATCCTGGTCGGTATAGCCTTAGGCCTCGGACATCCGCGGTTAGCTGGTCTCCTCCTCATCGTTTTTGGTCCACTGGATGCCATTGATGGCCTTCTGGCCAGACGCAGCCAACGACAGACCAAGTTCGGTGCCTTTTTGGACTCCACCCTCGACCGCTATTCCGAAATCGCCATCTTTACCGGCCTAGTCTTTTATCTCCTGAATTTGGGGCAGAAGTTTGCCACGGTCTTGGCCCTGGTGGCCCTGGCTGGCTCGCTCATGGTAAGCTACACCCGCGCTCGGGCCGAGGCCCTCGGTTTTGAATGCAAAATAGGGCTCCTGACCAGGTTTGAAAGGTTGGTCATCCTTACCGCCGGCCTGGTCTTTAATCTCATCTATCCAGTGCTCATCCTCCTGGCCATCTTTACCAACGTCACCGCGGTCCAAAGGGTGCTCCATGTCTGGCGACAGTCAAGGAGCTGAGCCGGGAACGCTTTATTTGGTGGCCACCCCCTTGGGCAATCTACTTGATATTACTTTAAGGGCCTTAGAGATCCTTCGGACCGTAAACATCATTGCCGCCGAGGACACACGCACCACGCGAAAGCTGCTTTCTCGCTACGGAATCAGGGCTCCAAAACTCTTGGCCTATCACGAACACAATGAGGTTCGCCGGGCCCAAGAAATCATCAGATTCCTGGAGGAAGGAAAGAGTGTGGCCTTGGTGAGTGAGGCCGGGACGCCGGGTATATCTGATCCCGGAGCCTATTTAGTGAACTTGGCCCATCGGAAAGACCTTTCGGTACGCCCTGTCCCCGGGCCTTCCGCCGTAGCCGCTGCCTTAAGCTGCGCTGGTTTTGAATTAAAAGAGGGCTTTGTCTTTATTGGCTTTCTTCCGGCTAAGGCCGCGGAAAGGCGAAGGCGGCTAGAAGACCTTCGCAAAGAGAGGCGACCGATGGTCTTTTACGAGGCCCCTCACCGTCTGCTAAAGACCCTTACCGATATGCTTGACATCTTCGGCGAACGAGAGGCCTTCCTGGCCCGGGAGATGACTAAGGTCCATGAGGAATACCGACGGGGAAGCCTTTCCCAATTTAAAAGACGATTTGAAAAAGAAGATCCTCGGGGAGAGTTTACCTTGGTGGTCAAAGGGGCCGAAAGAGAGAGCATCCTCTCCGAAGAAGAGATAAAAGTCCGCCTCAAAGATCTTCTAAGCCAGGGGCTTTCTACCAAGGAGGCCGCTCAGAAGGTAGCCCGAGAATTAGGGCTTCCCAGGAGTCGCGTCTATCCTTTGGCCCTGGAATTGCTTGAATCTAAATAGTTCATTTGCCCCTTGCATTAGGTCCAAAAGCTTTTAAAAAGTAGCTAATTTGAGCAAGGGGCAGGAAAGTGAAACAGGATTTTTGGCCTAAAGACTTGAAAAATATTTATCTGGCAGACTTACACATCCATAGCCGTTATAGCCGGGCCACAAGCCGGGAGATGACCATACCGGTCTTGGCTCGTACCGCTAGAGAAAAGGGGCTTCGCCTGATCGGTACCGGTGATTTTACCCATCCAGCCTATTTCGAAGAGTTAGAAGAATTTTTGGAGCCCGCCCCGGAAGAAGGGCTTTATGTCTACCGGGAAGATCCCGAGGGGACCAGGTTCGTCTTGAGTGCCGAGGTCTCTAATATCTTCTCCCAAGGGGGAAAGGCCAACCGCCGGGTTCATACCTTGATCCTGGCCCCGAGTCTAGAGGTGGTGCGCGAGGTCAATCTGGCCCTTGACCGCCTGGGTAACCTGGAGGTCGATGGTCGTCCGACCTTTGGTTTTCCGGTAAAAGAACTCGTGCGGCTCTTGCGCAAAATTTCTCCGGAAATCCTCATCATTCCTGCCCATGTCTGGACCCCTTGGTACTCGGTCTTCGGGGCCTTCTCTGGCTTTGATTCCCTGGAAGAATGCTTTGAAGAAGAGCTAGAATATATCTTTGCCTTGGAAACCGGTCTCTCCTCTGACCCAGCCATGAATTGGCGGCTCTCAACCCTTGATCGTTTCACCCTGGTCTCTAATTCCGATGCCCATTCCCCGACCAAATTGGGCCGCGAGGCCAATGCCCTTTACGGTGAGCCAAGTTATCCAGCCTTGGCCCAGGCCATCAAAGAAGACAAGTTGGCCTTTACCATTGAGTTTTATCCTGAAGAAGGCAAATACCATTTCGATGGTCATCGAAACTGCGGTATCATCTTCTCCCCCAAAGAGACCAGGGCCCATGGCGGAAAATGTCCTGTTTGTGGAGAACCTTTGACCATCGGTGTCATGCATCGGGTGGAGGAACTGGCCGATCGTCCAGAGGGTTATCGCCCGGAAGGCAAACCACCGGCCTTACACCTTGTTCCCCTGCTTGAGATCATCTCCGAGGCCCTGGCCAAAGGCATCCAGACTCAGATAGTAAAAAAGACCTATCGGCAATTGATCGAGCTCGGAGGGAGTGAGTTTGAAATCCTGCTCTTCAAACCTCTGGAAGAACTGGCTGAGTTCGTGCCCCCTCGCATTCTTGAAGGAATCCGCCGCGTTCGAGAGGGAAGGCTTTATATCCGACCGGGCTTTGATGGGGTCTACGGCAAGATTTCCATCTTTGGTAAGGAAGAGACCCAAGAACAGACTTCCATGGTCAAACAACAAAGTCTCTTTTCTTAAATGGACCTTCATACCCTTGCGCGCCGATTAAAGGAACTTGATGGCCGAAGTTACAAGCGTTATCAGGACCTTCGAGGGGCATATCAATTCCCCCGATTCAAGTTGGTCTTTGAACATATTCAATCAGACCCCTTTGCCCCGCCCAGCCGGGTAAAAGTGATCTTACCCTCAAAAGAGGCTCGGCTTCCCTCCTGGACCTATGAGAACCCTTCCCGGCGCCTGGGGCTTGAAAATTTCCTGGCCTACTCTCTGGCCCAAGAGGCCCGCCAGGCGACCAAGAAGCTTGGGACCGGGAAGAGTGGTCTCTTTCTTGTTTACGGCCCAGGGCAGGAGGTCCTTTGGCGTAGTGCGGTTACCGTCCTCTCCGAGGGCACGGTAGAGGCCCGTTTTTTTGTAGGGCTTCCGGCGGCTGGGCGACGCATCCTGGGGCAAGCGGCCAAGAAGATGTTGCTTGAACTCCTGCCGCAGATGGTCCTCAAAGGGCTAGTCTACGAAAACCTTGATACCCAGCGCTTACGGGCCTTTGTAGAGACCACGGAAGATGTCGAATACTTACGAGCCAAACTCCCTGCCCTAGGATTGGTGGCCTTTGTCGCTGACGGAAGCATCCTCCCTCGGGCCTCGGGAGTAGATCCTCGCCCGGCGCGTGAGGCCGTGCCTTTTAAGAGTCCGCCTGAACTCGCGGTAGAGATAGAATTACCCCACCGAGGAAAGATCAGGGGCCTTGGAGTGCCTAAAGGGGTGACCCTCATTGTGGGAGGTGGTTTTCACGGCAAATCCACCCTCTTGCGGGCCTTGGAACAGGGGATCTACGACCACGTCCCGGGTGACGGGCGAGAATTGGTGGTCTCCCTCTACGAGACGGTAAAGATCCGCGCCGAAGATGGTCGCAGTGTAACCAAGGTAGATATTTCACCCTTTATTAATCAATTACCCTTCGGAAAGGAGACCAAGGCCTTTTCCACGGCCTGGGCCTCTGGCTCCACCAGCCAAGCGGCCAACATCATGGAGGCCCTTGAAGTAGGGGCCAAAGTGCTTTTACTTGATGAGGATACCTCGGCCACTAATTTCATGATCCGTGACGCCAGGATGCAGGCCTTGATCGCCAAAGAAAAGGAACCCATCACCCCGTTCCTTGATCGGGTGCGGGAGCTTTATGAGAATTTTGGGGTCTCAAGCATTTTAGTCGTTGGCGGAAGCGGTGATTATTTGGAGGTGGCTGATACCGTCATTGCTATGGATCACTATCAGCCGCAGGAAGTCACTTCTCAAGCAAGATTGGTGGTGAAAAGATACCCGACCAAACGTCAAAGAGAGGTCCAAGAACCTTTTTCCTGGCCTAAGGGTCGGCATATATCAGGCGATTCCTTAAAGGCCCAAAGAGGGGCCAAGGAGGTCGCCAAGGCCAAGGATCGAACCGCCATCCTCCTTGGCCGAGAGATGATCGATCTCTCCGCGGTGGAACAACTGGTCTGTCCAGAACAGACCAAGGCCATCGCCCTGGCCTTGCTTTTTCTTTCGCGAAAGAGGACCTTCTTTTTGGCTGAAGGGGTAAAGGAGATAGAAGACACGATCAGAAACAAGGGGCTTTTGGCCCTTTCGTCGATTTCAAGGGGGGATCTGGCCGCCTTCAGGCGTTTTGAGTTGGCCGCTGCCATAAATCGCTTGCGCACTCTGCAGGTAGAAAGCTAATGAGACTTACGCACGTCCATACCTCGATTATTATGTTCGTGGCCGCTGGCGTGGCCCTTAGTATTGTCCTGGGACTGATCTATTTCTATCTCTCTTTAGGTCTTCCGGATATTTCCTCTCTCAAAAATTATCGTCCCCCAGCGGTGACCGAGGTCTTAGATCGGCGTGGAGAACCCCTGGCCTACTGGTACAAAGAAAGACGCTTCCCGGTCCCTTTGAGTCAGATGCCTCCTTATCTTATTCAGGCCTTTGTCTCCGCGGAGGATGCCCGGTTTTACGAACACAAAGGGGTGGACTTTCTGGGCATCCTACGGGCGGCGATCAAAGACATCAAGGCCCGGGCCATTGTCCAAGGGGGGAGTACCATTACCCAACAAGTGGTCCGTTCGCTTCTCCTTTCCAAGAAGAAGAGCTTTATAAGGAAGCTCAAAGAAGCCATCTTGGCCTGGGAGATAGATTCAGCCCTTAGCAAAGACGAAATTTTGAATATCTATCTCAACCAGATCTATTTAGGAGCAGGGGCCTACGGAGTAGAAGCCGCGGCCAGGACTTATTTTAACAAACATGTCTGGGAACTTACTCTGCCTGAAGCGGCCTTGATTGCCGGGCTTACCCCAGCCCCCAGTCGTTACAATCCTTTGCGCAATCCCCGCCTGGCCCTTAAACGCCGGGCCTATGTCCTCAGGCGCATGGCTGAAGAAGGATATATCACCTTGGAGGAGGCCCAAAAGGCGGCCAAGGCCCCGCTTGTCTTGCATCCGGCTGATTTTTCTCCCAATCCTCTGGCTGGTTACTTCCTGGATGCCCTACGTTCCAGGCTAGAAAAGAAGCTTGGTGAGGAGGAACTGCTTACCGGAGGCTATACCATTTACACCACCCTTGATCTCAATTGGCAAGAGGCCGCCCAAGAGATACTCCAGAAAAAATTAAAAGACATTCCCAAACGCCATCCTAATCAAAACCAAAAGCGAATCCCCCAGGGGGCCATCGTTTGTTTTGACAACGCCACCGGGGGGGTACGCATCCTTATCGGCGGGCGGGATTATGAAGAAAGTCAATATAATCGCGCCTTGCAGGCCCGCCGTCAGCCGGGGTCGGCCTTTAAACCCATTATTTGGAGCGCTGCCCTAGAAAAGAGATTGGTCAAGGTCTCCAGCCTCTTGGTGGACGAACCAGTGGTCTTACCCGGTTCAAAGCCAGATTCTTATTGGCAACCCAAGAATTTTGATCACGATTACCTAGGACCCATTTCCTTACGTACGGCCCTGGTACATTCACGCAATACCATTGCCGTGAAATTGGCCTTGGCTATCGGCCTGCCAGATCTGAGACAGACGGCTACACTCTTCGGCATCACCAGTCCCATCAGTCCGGATTACTCCGTTGCTTTGGGTAGTTCGGGTGTCTCTCTCTTTGAGATTACCCATGCCTATACGGTCTTTCCCAATCAGGGTTATCTGGTGAAGCCCCGCTTTGTGGAGAGTATCTTTGATCGAGATGGTAATGAAGTCCCCCTGTTTAAGACCGAAAGGCGTCCGGTCATCTCTCGGGAGACGGCCTATATCATGACCTATCTCCTGGAAGAAGTGATCCGTGACGGTACAGGGCGGTGTGCCCGGAGGCTAGAAGTCCCTGCCGGAGGTAAGACCGGGACCACGGATAATTATCACGATGCCTGGTTCATCGGTTTCACCAAAGAAGTGACCTGTGGAGTCTGGGTGGGTTACGATGATCTCCTCTCTTTGGGCAGGCTGGAGACCGGGGCGCGAGCCGCCTGTCCCATCTGGCTGGCTACCATGGAAAGGCGCCCGCAAGAATATTCCGGGGAGGACTTTGAACCCCCGGAAGACATTGTCTTTGTCAAGACCACGGACTTGGATCCCCTGCGGGGGAAAGAAGAATTGTGGATGCCTTATCGGGAAGACGAAGTGCCGGAACCAAAGCCTACCTGGCCCAAATTTCTCGGTATTATTCCCATTCCCAGGATATTTTGGTGGTAACCCCCGATGGGGAATATATCTCTTAGGGAGGGCTTAACCAAAGTTTTTAAGCCAAAGGGGTTTATATCTTAAGAATGGATTCAACTGTCTCCGGGCTCTTGGTCACCGTCTCTTTCTTGGGGAGGTTTGAGAGGTCATCCTTGACCCAGTAGAGTAGATTAAACTTTGATTTGAGGTCAGCCAATAACTTTTCAAAGGCCTCGGGTTCCATCTCAGCCAGGCGGAAATAGACCCTCCTGATCTCCGGCTCAACACCAATGTAAGAAGTGAGAAAACTGATGACCTTCCCGTTATGATCCCGGATGACATCAAGGACCTCTCTGATGGAGCCTGGGCGGTTCTCCAGATCAAAGACGACTTGATACGGTCCGTAATAAATCCCCGTGATGTTGATAAGGACCTTAAAGATGTCGGTCTGGGTGATGATGCCGACCACATGGCCTTCATCGTCGATCACCGGGAGCCCAGAGATACGATTTTCGAGCATAATCACCGCGGCATATTCTACGGTCTGTTCGGGGTGAATGGTGATGGGATTAGGGGTCATAATATCCTTGACCTTGATCTCGGAAAGCAGATAGTAAAGCTCATGGACATCAAGGGCTGTGGCCTTAGAAGGGGTGGCTTCTCTGATATCTCGGTCGGTAACGATACCGACCAGCTTATTTTGGCGGACGACCGGGATACGACGTATGCCATGTTCTTTCATGATTTGGACGGCCTTCATAATAGAGGCGTTTTCATCCAGCACAATGGGATCTTCAGACATCCATTCTTTGACTAACATAAACAGCGCCCTCCCTTGAGTTGAACTTGCTCTAAAAATTCGGTGCTCTTATACCATCATCGACCCAAGAGGTCCAATATATAATTTAGTTATTCTAGGGCTAGAAGGACTCTTAAATGAGTCTCAACTGAAGCAACCAGGGATTCAAGGTCGTACCCTCCTTCCAGGACCGAAATCACCGGGGCCTCGAAGGTTTGGCTCCATTGGCGAACGTATTCGCTCATGACCGCAAACCCGCCGGTGGTAAGATTGAGAAAAGACATATCATCATCGCGATGGCCGTCAAATCCAGCGGCCAGGATGATCCCTTCCGGGGCGAATTTTTGCACCGCGGGATCGACCACAGTCCGAAAGGCCTCTTCATAGGCTACGTCTCCACTGTCAAGGGGCATGGGAATATTGAGTGTATAACCTTCACCCCGACCGACTCCCCTTTCCTCGGCGGTGCCGGTGCCTGGGAAACTCAGACGGGGGTTTTCGTGGAGACTGATATAAAAGACCTCCGCCTCATCGTAGAAGGCACTTTGAATACCGTTTCCGTGATGGGCATCCCAGTCAAGGATAAGGACTCGCCGGCCATAGTTCTTCTGCCAATATCTGGCCCCGATGGCCACGTTGTTGAAAAAACAAAATCCCAAGGCCCTTGTCCTTTCGGCATGATGACCTGGTGGCCTTACCGGGCAGAAGACCACCTGGTGCCCTTGGCCTTCTACTAGCTCAACGGCCTTAAGCACTGCCCCGGCCGCCAATTTGGCTACTTCAAAGGAATCATAACAGATTTCATTGTCCGTACCGCAGATATAAGATTTGCCCCGCAGACAGGCCTCTTCCAGACGAAAGATGTAATTAGGGTCATGGATTTCGGTAAGCCATTCAAACGGGGCCTCCTCTGGAGGGACTATCTCTAGAAGAGACCCCAGAGGCCCGTGTTCAAGGAAGCGGACAATGGCCTCCACCCGCAAGGGTTGTTCCGGGTGTTTGGGGCTGGTGAGGTGTCTCTTGAAATCCGACGAATAGACAATGGGCAAGGTCTTCAAAGCTCCAATACCACCTTGATGAGATCTTCATCTTGCTGCTTTAGGCGAAAGCCCAACTTTTTGGCCAAATTTAACATTTTACTATTGTCAGCCAGAATCGCCATCCAGATTCGTTTAAGCCCAAGCTGTTTGGCCACGTGAATCATCTGGGTACAGAGAAGCCACCCCAGCCCCTTTCCTTGCCAGGCATCAGAGACCACTACGGCCATTTCGGCGTTTTCTTCGTCGGGGTGTTTGATCAGCCGTACCACGCCAATAATCTGCTTTTGCCCCTCTTTCTCAATGATGGCCACCAAAGCCAATTCCCGATCATAGTCGATCTGGCAGTAGCGTACCAATTCCTCGTGAGTGATGGTCTTTTTCGGCTGCATAAAGCGTTGGCGGACGGTGTCTTCGGAGAAGGAATAAAAGAGGGCAGCCATCAAGGGCTCGTCTTCGGGCTTGATGGGCCGTACCTTGACCAAGGTGCCGTCTTTTAAACAGACCTCAAAGATAAAATGCGAGGGATAAGGGCAGATGGCTAGGTGCGAAGGGCAGCAAAAGGCATGGGGTTTTTCCCTGACCAAGAAGGCATATTCCTCAAGGAAGATCTTGGCCTGGGAAACAGAATATCCTTTAGGAGAAAAGAAGAGGGGATTGATCTCTATCTCCCTTATCTCCGGGAAATCAACGATTAGGTGCGAGAAACGGACCAACAATTCTTCCAGCAAGCCCAGAGGAAAGCCGTTTTCCTTGAAAAAATGATAGATCTTGGTCTGTTCCATGAGGCGTCGGGCAAGGGTCTGGTTCAAGGGCGGAAGCCCCAGGGCAAAGTCTTTCATGGGTTTGGTAAAAGAACCACCAAGGCCGAAGATGATCACCGCCCCGAAGATATTGTCCTTCACCATGGCCAAAAAGAGGGGGAAGCTTTGATCTCCGGTTGAATCTCCGGTATGGATGCCGTAGGCCTCAAGTAATTCAAAGGTCTCTTTTTCGGTAAGGAGAAAGCGGTCTTCCGAAGCGGCCTTGCGGATCAAATCTTCGGCTTTATCTACCTGGGGCTCAAAATCTTCGAGGATACTACCCGGAGTCTCAAAGAGGAGACTTAACAGGTGATCATAGCTATACATGTACAGAAAGCTCTTCACCGTTTCTACCGGGGTCAAAAAATTAGGGATATTTTGTTCGCTCAAAATTTGGCGCCCTAAAGCTACTCGACCTTCCCCCATAAAACAAGTAAGCACCGGTTTTCTACGGTTTTCTTGGACGGCTCGGACGATGGCCCAAGCCACGTCTTCGCAGGAGACCCCTATCTCTGGAGTATAAATGACCACCACACCGTCTACTTCCGGATCCTTCAGACAGAGAGAGATGGCTTGGCGATAACAGGCCGGAGAGGCGTCGGAGAGGAGGTCTATGGGGTTGGTCACCCGTTCCGGGGGGAGGAATTCTCTCAAGGCCCTTTTGGTCTCTTCGGAAAACCGGGCCAGGCGACCACCGAAGGCAAACAGGGTATCGGTGGCGATCAAGGCCGGCCCTCCGGCGTTACTGACAATGGCTAGCCTCTGTCCTTTAGGCCGAGGTTGTTTAGAAAGACTTTCGGCCACATAGAAGAGCTCCAAGACCTCATCTACCCGAATGATACCCGCTCGGCGGAAGGCAGCATCGTAGACCATGTCCTCGTTTATGAGGGAGCCGATCTCCGTGGAATATTGGCCTTCAAAGGAGACAAAGCGACCATTTTTGACTACCATGATCGGTTTGGTGCGGGAGAAGGCCCGCGCCGCACCAATAAACTTCCGTGCGGTCTTGAGGCGTTGTAGATACACGATTAAGGCCCGGGTATGATAGTCAAGGCTTAGATAGTCGATCATATCCGCTAGGTCCACGTCCACCTTCTCTCCCAAGGAGACGAACATGCTCATCCCAACATTCTTCTTTACCGCCCAATCAAGCACCGCCGAGGAGAGAGTGGCGCTATCGCTGATAAAAGCCAGATTACCCGGAGGAAGAGGGTCGGGGATGAGGCTTGCGTTTAGTTTTTTGGGTGGTCGAATAAAACCCAGGGTATTGGGCCCCAAGATGCGCATCTTGTATCGTTCTACATACCGATAGATCTGGACCAGGAGCTCATTAGGGCTTTCTACCCGAGCCCGAAAGTCTCGGGCCAAGATGATGACCCCTTTGATGCCCTTCTTGGCACAGGCTTCGAGATCGGAAAGGATACGATCCGGCGGTCCGGCCAGAATGGCCAAGTCTATGGCTCGGGGGACGCTGGCCAGAGAAGGATAGGCCTCTATACCACAGATGCTGGTGGGTTCTTCGTTTATGGGATAGACTTCTCCTTTGAACCCACGCCAAAGGAGATTCCGAAAGAGGACCTCACTGGGGGAGTCTTCGCCAGGGGTGATGTTTAAAATGGCTATACTCTTCGGTCGGAAGATATAATCTAGATTGTAGATGGACATTTTGATTCCGATTTATTTGAGATCACCAAAAACTTAAAGAATAAACCAGGAAAAGTCTAGCTTCGACCGAGAAAAAGTGGTCTAATGAGTTGAGAATCTCCTCCTCCTGGTCGAAAGAAAATAAGAACGTAATAAAAGAATTCAGGGGTGGCCGTGCTAGAAAAATTCTTTAATCCCAAAGCCGTTGCGGTCATTGGGGCTGCCAGGGAACCAGGCAAGGTAGGCCACGATGTCGTCAAGAATCTCCTAGATTTTCGCTTTCCAGGAAAGATCTTTCCAGTAAACCCCAAGGCCCAGGAGATATTAGGCCTTAAGGCCTTCCCCTCGGTCCTCGATATCCCTGAAGAGGTCGATCTCGGTGTCATTGCCGTGCGGGCCCCTTTGGTCCCTCAGGTCATTCGACAGTGTGGTGAAAAGGGGGTCAAGGCCTTGGTCATCCTTTCGGCTGGGTTTAAAGAGGCTGGTCGAGAAGGGGCCAAGCTAGAAAATGAGATCGTCAGCTTAGCTCATGAGTATGGCCTCAGGATCATCGGCCCCAATTGTCTTGGGATTGTAGACACCTATTCGCGTTTAAACGCCACCTTTGCCGCCTTAAAGCCCATTCGGGGCAAAATCGGGTTCTTTTCCCAATCCGGGGCCTTGTGTTTGGCCTTGTTAGAGTGGTCTCGAGCCGAGCGGGTGGGGCTTTCTCGTTTCATTAGCCTAGGCAACAAGAGCGACGTCTCGGAGATAGAATGTCTACGCCTCCTGGGGGAAGACCCACGGACAAAAGTGGTCATGGGCTATCTCGAGGGTATAGACGATGGCCGGGCCTTTATGGAGGCGGCCAAAGAGGTGGCCCGCCAAAAACCGGTGATCATCTTCAAGAGTGGTGTTACCGCCGCCGGGGCCCGAGCGGCTTCCTCTCATACCGGCTCCTTGGCCGGCTCGGAGGTGGCTTTTGAGGCGGCCTCTCGGCAGGCAGGTATTATCCGGGCCAGAAACCTGCGTGAATTCTTCAATTTGGCCTTACTCCTTGCCTTCCAACCGGTAATGGAGGGACCAAGGCTTGCCATCCTTACCAACTCTGGGGGCCCGGGAATCGTGGCCGCCGATGCCTGTGAACGTTCCTCTCTGGAGCTTCCTACCCTTTCTGGGGAGACGGTAGAAAAACTCCGGGCAGTCCTCCCGGCCTATGCCGCTTTTTATAACCCGGTCGATATCACTGGTGATGCCGATGCCGAAAGGTATGAAAAGGCCCTTGAGGTCTTGCTCGAAGACGAACGCCTAAACGGCCTTTTAGTCATCCTTTCGCGTACAGCCACGGTTAATCCTGATGAAGTAGCCGAAAGGATGGCCCGAAAAGTGGGCCAAAAGACCATGGTCGCCTGTTTCCTTGGTTACGATAGCGTCAAAAAGGCCCGTGGTTTGCTGCTCAAAAACAAGATCCCTCCTTTTGAGTACCCTGAAGAGGCCATCGCTGCCTTGGAAAAGTCTTGGCTCTACGATTTTTGGCGGAAAAAGCCCCAAATTCAGTGCGAAAGGCCTCAGGTCAATTTTGAAAAGGCAGCCCAAGTCCTTCGTTTGGTTAGAGAAGAAGGGCGAAGTCATCTGCTTGATTACGAGGTCAAAGAGATCCTTGAGGCCTATGGTTTTCGATTCCCCAAATCTCTCATGGCCCGCACCACGGAAGAAGCCTTGCTGGCGGCTCAGGTCATCGGCTTTCCGGTGGTGCTCAAGATCATTTCACCCCAGGTCCAACACAAGACCGATGTCGGGGGGGTCAAGGTAAACATCAAGGATGAAGAAGAATTGATCAAGGCCTTCCAAGAATTGACCATCGGCGTCCGTCAGGCCTTGCCTGGGGTAAGCATATTAGGCGTCCTGGTCCAGGAGATGATCGCCGGAGGCAAGGAGATCATTCTCGGTTTCACCAGAGATCCCCAATTCGGCCCCTTGGTAATGTTTGGCCTTGGTGGCATCTACGTTGAAGTGATCAAGGACGTATCCTTTCGTCTGGCGCCCCTTTGTCCTGAAGAGGCCCAAGAGATGATCCGTGAAATCAAGGGGTATCCCATTTTGAAAGGGGTCAGAGGAGAACCAGAGGCCGATCTTGAAGCCCTGGTGAACAGTTTGGTCTCCTTGGCCCAATTGGCAGCAGATTTTCCTGAACTCAGTGAAGGAGAAATAAATCCGCTCTTGGTCCGTCCCAAAGGACAAGGAGCGGTTGCGGTCGATGCCCGTTTGGCCTTAGGAGGAGAACGATGAGGACTATTTATGTCTGTTCTACCGTAGGGTTTGCCGGAAAGACATTGGCCACCTTAGGGATAGGCCAATTTTTAAAAGACAAGGGGGTTTCTTTTACCTACCGCAAACCGGTGGGGATACGCCCTGTGTTCAAAGACAAGGTCTTGGTGGATGATGATGCCCTTTTTATCGCCGAGGTCCTTGAGCTTGATGTCCCTCTGGAAGAGCTCTGTTCGGTGATCCTCTCGCAGGATCTTATTGTCCAGGGCTTTAAGGGGCAGGTAGATCATTTGATGACCGAGGTTGTTTCCGCTTGTCAAGCAGCGGGGGAAGAGGTTGAAGTATTGCTCCTTGGAGGCTATGGCGGGCTTTATTCCGGGGCCTTCTTGGGGCTTTCAGGGGAAAAGATAGCCAAGGCCTTGGGGGCCAAAGTGGTGATGGTCGTTCGTTATGAAGGGGAATACGTGGTCGATTATCTCTTAAAGGCCTTTGAAGATTTAGGCCCAGAGCTCTTTGGTGGGGTCATCTTCAATGATATCTCTGAAGAAAACCTCTATAACTTCCGCGATCTTATCAGGCCGTTCTTGGAGAAAAAAGGACTCAAGGTCTTGGGAGAAATCCCGCACGATTCGGTCTTGGCCGCGGTTTCGGTCAAGGAACTCCGTGAATATTTAGGAGCCCAACTCCTGGGCACGATCAAGGAAGATCGCCTGGTGGAACATTTCCTCATCGGTGGTATGCAGGTAGACAAGGCCATTCAATATTTCCGTAGGGCCCCTCGCTTCGGAGTGATCGTCGGCGGGGACCGTTCTGATATCCAATTGGCCGCCATCGAGACCGGGGCTTCTTGTTTGATCTTGACCGGCGGGCTCTACCCCAATGAGATCATCCTTAGTCGGGCGGAAGAGGCCCAAGTGCCCATCCTGGTGGTCCATGACGATACCTATTCCGTGGCCCGCAGGGTGGAAAAACTCCCGGTTCAGACGAGGATCAGGCATCCGGAAAAACTGGCCCGGGCCTTGGAGCTCACTCGTAAATACCTAGATTATCAAGGCCTAGAAGAATTGCTTAAATAGGGCCTCTATCCGAGTTAATAGGTATAGGTCGGCTAAATGGATTAAAAGCCGCGGGTCTTTACCACCTGGATCCTGTTTTTCATCTTTTCCATTAATTGTTTCAGTTCAGCCTTAAGCTCCGAGAGGGTTTGATGTTTACGGGCATAGACCTTTTGCAGTTCCTGGAGCCAATACTCCACGCATTCAGCTTCTTTTTTGGCCAATTCTGCCTGGACCTGTCTCTTTAGTTGTTCTACCAAACGACGATCTAGCTGAGTCATTCCCCTTCTCCGGGTTTGATCCCTTATTTGCGGCTAAGTGTAATCATTTCCTCGGCATTTGCCCACCTCAGTTTTCACTTGCTTGATCTCAAAAGACCCTTTAGAATCATGAAAGGTATCCTTTGGAGGGGTGCCCGAGTGGCCGAAGGGGCACGACTGGAAATCGTGTGTGCGCCTAACCGGCGCACCGTGGGTTCGAATCCCACCCCCTCCGCCAAATCTCTTGTCTCTTAAAGCCTCCCAAACGTTTTTTTCACCGGGTTTTCCGGAAATAACCCTTTTTAAGCAGCCCCAGGCTCTGCCCCAGGGCTAAAAGATGACCTTTACACAAGGGCCGTGGCCACTTGTCGGTGTTCCTGGTCCAGGTTGGCGAAGGAGGAATATTGGGAAAGGAAGGCCAGTTTCACTACCCCGGTAGGGCCGTTTCGCTGTTTGCCGATAATTAATTCGGCTATTCCCTTGTCCGGGGTGTCTTTTTTGTAGAGTTCTTCACGATAGATAAAGACGATCACGTCGGCGTCTTGTTCAATGGCCCCTGATTCGCGAAGGTCAGCAAGTTGAGGGCGTTTGTCCGGTCGTTCTTCCACGCGCCGGTTGAGCTGAGAAAGGGCTACTACCGGGACATTTAGCTCCTTGGCCATGGCCTTAAGTGAGCTTGAGATCTCGGAGATCTCCTGCTCGCGCCGTTCACGCCGTTCGCGGCTGCGCATGAGCTGAAGATAGTCAACAATGACCAGACCCAGACCGTGTTCAGCCATAAGCCGCCTGGCCTTGGCCCGTAACTCAAGGACCGAGATGGCCGGAGTATCATCTACAAAGATCGGGGCCTGAGAAAGGCGGTTGGCGGCAAAGGTAAGACGCTGCCACTCAGCATCAGAGAGCCGCCCGGTCCTTACCGCCTGGGCATCCACTTTGGCCTCGGCACAGAGCATCCTGGTGGCCAATTGTTCCTTAGACATCTCTAGGGAGAAGATGGCCACCGGGATTTGGTGTTCGATGGCGGCATGCTGAGCGATATTCAGGGCCAAAGAGGTCTTACCCATGCTTGGACGCCCGGCAACGATGATCAAGTCTGCTGGCTGAAGACCAGCGGTCATGCGATCGAACTCAATAAACCCCGTGGGTACCCCGGTGATCTCTTCACGCCGTTGATGGAGTTGCTCGATCTGAAGAACGGCGCTCTTGATCACTTCTTTGATGGGGAAGAAGCTCTTACTATCTCCCTGGGCCCTGATCTCAAAGATGGCTTGTTCCGCCTCTTCTAAGAGGTCATCCACCGGCTCGGTACCCTCGTAGCATCGACTGGCGATCTCCGTGGAAACGGCAATCAATTGCCTGAGGATGGATTTCTCGCGGACAATGTGGGCGTAATAGACGACGTTGGCCGCGGTGGGGACGAAATGGGCCAGCTCAGCCAAATAAGCCGCTCCGCCTACCTGTTCCAAAAGATCTTTGTCCCTCAAGGCATCGTGTACGGTGACCAGGTCTATGGGCTCGTTGTGATTAAAGAGTTCGAGCATGGTGCGATAGATGGCCCCGTGGGCTGAACGATAAAAATCTTCTGGCTTCAAGAGATCAACCACCTTAAGGAGGGCGTTGTTGTCAAGGAAGATGCTCCCGAGGACACATTTTTCCGCCTCAATATTCTGCGGCGGTACCCGATCAAAGATGGTTTCCGTAGTCTTCTTTTTCCGCGGCATATTTAAACTTCGTTGCCTTTTATTGAGAAGCGAAGTCTTTCCACGAAGACTATTTTAATCTATCAATCCGAGCCAGGCGATGCCGAATTAGAGCTTGCGTTCGACGATATAACGGGCGATGTCACGCAGGGGTTCGGCCCGATGATCAAAGGGAGAAAGGGCAGCCAGGGCTTCTTCTACCAGTTCGATGGCCTTTTGGCGCGAGGCCTCGATCCCGAATAAGGCCGGATAAGTCGCTTTTCCCTTTTCCAGGTCAGAGCCCACCGGTTTGCCGATCACTTTTTCGTCACCAAGGATATCCAGGAGGTCATCGACGATCTGAAAGGCCCGGCCAACGGCCCAGCCATAGGCCTCCAAGGCCCTTTCCTCTTCCGGTGAAGCCCCGGCCAGTATGGCCCCGGAGACTACCGAAGCGGTGATCAAGGCCCCTGTCTTATGCCGGTGGATAAAATCAAGTTCTTCAGGGGAGACCCGGCGGCCCTCGGCCAAGAGATCAGCCATCTGGCCTCCGACCATACCAGAGATGCCAGCGGCCTTGGCGATCAAGCCAATGACCCTTAATACTCGTTCTCCCGGCGCCCTGGCCAAGAGATCGGGATGGGTGAGGAGTTCAAAGGCAAAGGTCAGGAGACCATCGCCGGCCAGGATGGCCGTGGCCTCGTCAAAGGCCTTGTGGCAGGTCGGTTTCCCACGCCGGAGGTCATCATCGTCCATGGCCGGTAGATCATCGTGGATTAGGGAATAGGTATGGATACATTCCAAGGCACAGGCAGCCGGTAGATAATCTTCAGGTTGGCCCCCCACAGCCTCGGCCCCACTCAAAAGCAGGATGGGGCGTAGGCGTTTTCCCCCGGCAAAGAGACTATAATGCATGGCCTCGGTTACCCGGGAGGCAAAGTTGGTGAACCTGGGGACGTATCTTTGAAGGGCCTCGTTGATTAGGGCCTGACGCTTTTTCAAAAAATCAAAAAAGCCAGGAGAGAGCATCTAGCCCCCTTGATCTATCTTTTCTAAAGGGATCAATTTGAGTTCTTCATCTTCCCTGAGTAAGACTTCGATCCTTTGTTCTGCTTCCTCAAGGAGTTGGTGGCATCTCCTGGCCAGTTTGATTCCCTCCTCAAAGCGCTTTAAGGCCTCTTCCAGGGGAAGCTCTGTGTTTTCAAGCTCGGTAACGATCTTTTCCAAGGCCTCTAAGGCCTCTTCAAACCGAAGCTTCATCTGGCCCCCAAGAGTCTCAATAAGGCTTGGGGATCAATCTTAATCCCTCTTACATAACAACCAAAGTGCAGATGAGGCCCGGTAGCGCGACCGGTACAGCCAGAAAGGGCAATCACTTGACCACGCCTCACTATTTGGCCTTTTTTGACCCGAAAACGCGAGAGATGGGCGTAAATGGTATAAATACCTACTCCATGGTCGATGATCAGCGTCTTGCCAGGGAGATAAAAATCACCCACCAGGACCACTCGCCCGGAGTTGGCCGCCTTTACCGGAGTCCCCACCGGGGCGGCGAGGTCGATGCCAGAATGGGGGCTCCTCGGTTCACCGTTGAAAAATCGCCTCAGGCCAAAGGGGCTTGAGAGCCGACCTTTCAAGGGCCAGACAAAGGGGCCGTCCAGATAGACCTTAGGGGTGAATCCAGAGACAGTGGTCTTGATCAACCTGATCTCCCTTTTAATCCTGGCCAAGACCTTAGGTGAGTAACGGACCATCTTTTCCGGGACGGTGAGGTGCTCTTCTGGATACTTCTTAGGGTAGACCCGAAGTTTTAAGCGCGGTAGACGAGCCCCCTCAAGGGCCAAGGGATAGAGTCCGGGTTTAGCCGAAAGCGGAACGGCAAGGAGGGCTATTCTCTGCCCGGCAAGGTCAAAGACCGCAAAATCCTGTCCGAGAAAGCGTATCCTTTGGACCCCTTGGGGTAGATCCTTGAGGAGGACCGGGGCCCCGGGATAGGGGTGAGTCGGCTGATATTCCAAGGCCAAGGCCATTTGGCTAAGGCCTGAGAAGATCCCAAGCAAGCCTAAAATGAAGCTAAAAATAAGCCAGGATTTTCGGCTCATAGGATCTCTTCGATCTTGGCCCTAGCCTTTCCTCGACGAAAAAGTATTTCGACTCGATCGCCTATCTTGAGTTCACCGGCCTCGGTGATAAGCCTTTGATCCGGCAGACGGCGGACCAGGCTATAACCCCGGCTAAGCACCGAAAGGGGAGAGACGGCTTCAAGGTGCTTGGCAATGGCCGCCAGCTTTTCCCTTTTATAGTGCATTTGGTAACTTAGGGCCTTGATAATCCGTTCTTGAAGGTGTCTAAGCCGCGCCTTACCCTGCCGCAGCTCATCCCGCGGGTCGCGCAGGCGATTAGAGACCTCGATGACCTGTTGTCTTCGGGCAGCAATTAGGTTTTTAGCAGCCTCAAAGAGCCGTCTTTTAAGTCCTTCCACGCCTTGGTGAAGCTCAAGGAGAGAAGGAAAGATGATCTGGGCCGCAGCCGTAGGGGTCGGGGCCCTTACATCAGCCACAAAGTCACAGATGGTGTAATCGATCTCGTGTCCTACGGCAGAGACCACCGGCACCGGGGAGTGATAGATGGCCTTGGCCACGATTTCCTCGTTAAAGGCCCAAAGGTCCTCGAGGGAGCCACCGCCTCTGGTGACTACGATGAGCTCAATCCCTTGGTAGGAGCCAAGGACTCTAATCCCTTCAGCGATCTCCCGGGCTGCTCCTTCACCCTGGACCCGTACGGGAAAGATGATGATCCTGGCCTTGGGATAGCGAGAGAGGGCCACCTTCAAAAAATCGCGCAGGGCTGCCCCGGTAAGAGAGGTAACGAGCCCAACCGTCTTGGGTAAGAGGGGTAGAGGCCTCTTGCGGGAGGGATCAAAAAAACCCTTTTGGGCCAGCTTTTCTTTGAGTTGTTCAAAGGCCAGTTGTAGGGCCCCTAGCCCCCGGGGCTCTATGAGCTGGACAATGAGTTGATATTCGCCGCGGGGTTCGTAGACGGAAAGCCGCCCAAAACAGAGGACATGGAGCCCGTCTTCCAGTCTGAACTTGAGATAGGCCCTTTGCCCACGGAAGAGCACGGCCCTAAGAGAGACCTCTTCGTCGCGTAGGGTAAAATAAAGGTGCCCGGAGTTAGGGGAACGAAGGTTGGCTATCTCTCCTTCCACCCAGACAAAGGGAAAGGCGCCCTCGAGGAGATCTTTGATCACATAGGTCAATTCTTTCACGGTAAAGACATGAGTCTTAAGGGAAGGGTCTTTTTCTGGCCTTGCTATCGTTTCCATCGAACTTAACCTTTCGTTAGAACAAGCCTTTGTTTATTTCGGAAAGAAGTCTTTAACGACAAGTTTAGAAGGGAAAAGGAAGAGAGACAACAGGGGTGGTGTGGCCATGATTAAGAAGGATCTTTACGAGATATTAGGGGTCAGTCCGGATGCCAGCGAGGAAGAGATAAAAAGGGCCTATCGGCGATTGGCGCGGAAGTATCATCCCGATTTGCATCCAGGAGACAAGGAAGCAGAGGAGAAGTTTAAAGAGATAAGCGAGGCCTACGAGATCCTTTCTGACCCAAAGAAACGAGCAGAATATGATCAACTCCGCCAGGCGGCCAGGGCCTATAGCTTTACCACCCCTGGTGGGGAGAGGGCCTATGACTTCAGTATCTTTATGGATGAGTCTGGGCCATTTAGCGGGTTTGCGGATATCTTTGCCGATCTGTTTGGTTTTGAAAGAGAATGGAAGACCCGCCCTGCACCCGGGGCGGATGTGCTTTATCAGGTTGAGGTTCCCTTTAGAGACGCGGCCTTGGGAGGTGAAGTCGAGGTCGAGATTCCTCTGGAAAGACCATGTCCCTCTTGTCATGGTCAAGGGATAGATCTAGCCTCTTCCTCCCCTTGTCCTCACTGCGGAGGCAAGGGCCGGAAGGAAGAGGTGCGGGGAAAGGTGCGCATGATCGAGATCTGTCCTTATTGCGGTGGCAGAGGGCGTGTCTATACCCGCCCTTGTGCTACCTGTAAAGGAGAGGGGGTCATTCGAGAAAGGGAGCGTCTCAAAGTGCGCATCCCTCCTGGTTCGGATACCGGGACGAGGTTACGTATCCCTGGTAAAGGGATGCCCGGACGGGCCGGTGGGCCCCCAGGAGATCTCTATTTAGAACTGGTAGTCCGGCCAGACCCACGTTTTGAACGCCGGGGATATGACCTTTATCTCAAACAACCTATAGGGCTGTTTAAGGCCGTTCTTGGGGGGCAGGTGGAGGTCCCTACTCTAAACGGGAAGGTACGCATGAAGATCCCCCCTGGTACCCAGTGTGGTCAGAAATTTCGCCTGCGAGGGAAAGGGATTCCTAGACCGGATGGCACCAGAGGGGATCTCTATGTAGAGGCCATGATCAGGGTGCCCAAATATCTTTCTCCGGAGGCCAGACGCAGATTTGAGGAACTTCAGAAGCTGGTGCCTGAAGGGTAGATTTGGCCCTTTGGTTAAGGCATGATAAAAATAAGTTATGCCGGAAGGGAAGGGGTTTTTCAGACCTTTTGCCAGCCTCAAAGGGAAAATTCCAAAAGAAAGTCTGCCGCAAAAAGAGGCTGTTCTGCCTGAAGGAGAAGAAGATATCCCTTTTGAAGCGGCCATGGAGGGAGTAAGGCGGCTGCCTGGTCGTGAGAAACATTGGTGGGCGCCTTCTTTTAAAAAGGGTTTTACCAAAATCAAGGCCCCTATTTCTCTCCATGAATTGTTGCGCATTCGTGTCCGAGATACCTCGGAATATGTAGAAGAATTGGTCCTTGGTACACAGCGCGCTCTATTTGAAGAACTACATGCCGGGCGGATTTCTGTCTCAAGGGTGTTGAATTTACACCGCCTGCGGTTAGAAGAGGCCGAGGAGGAGTTTTACTTTTTTATGCGGGAGGCCATTGCCCGGGGAGATCATTGTGTCCTTATTATTCACGGACGAGGGCTTTCCTCCAAGGGGGAGCCGGTATTGAAAAATAAAGTCCAGGAATGGCTGAAAAAAGGGCCTTTTCGTCGGTATATCATCGGTTTTTGTAGCGCACGTCAGTGTGACGGTGGCGCCGGGGCCACTTACGTGTTACTTTCTTCTCGGCCCTTGAAAAAACAAAGAAAAAAGAGATCAAGGACCTGATGCTGCTCCCTCTACACGGTCGGCAAAACGTCCTTCTTCATGGTCTTCCGGGCAGCGGGAAGACCACTCTGGTCGAACGTCTTGTGGCCAGGATCCCTTATCCCAAAAAGGGTTTCTATACCCGTGAAGTTAGGGAACGTGGCCGGAGGGTTGGGTTTAAGATCGTCACCCTAGATGGCCAAGAGGCCTGGTTAGCCAAGCGAGGCAAAGGTTATCCCCAAGTGGGTAAATATCGGGTCTATGTGGAGTCCTTTGAGCGTTTGGCCCTCCCTACCATTCGTGATATAGAGCCTGGGACCATCGTGGTCATCGATGAGATTGGAAAGATGGAACTCTTCTCCAAGGCCTTTCAAGAAGAAGTAAAGGCCTTGCTTGATTCGGAGATTCCGGTCCTGGCCACGGTAGGTTACGGAAAACTTCCCTTTACTGAAGAGCTCTTTAAGCGAAGCGATGCCATCTATGCCGAGGTTTCTCAGGAAAGCCGCGATCACCTGGTTTCGCGGATCAAGGCCGAATTCTATCGTCCTGGGATGTTGGTCATCCTTGAGGGGCTTGATGGCTCGGGGAAGAGTACCTTGGCCAAAAACCTGGCCAAAGCCCTTAAGACCGAGGGTTTTAAAGTCTATCTCACCTATGAGCCTACCAACGGCGAATGGGGGCAAAAAATCCGTGAACACCTTTCAGCGGGTTCCAAGATTTCTCCAGCGGCCCTGGCCGAACTCTTTTTACGAGACCGCCGAGAACACGTGATCAAAGAGATCCTTCCCCGGCTTGAGACAGGGCATTTGGTCCTTTGCGATAGATATTACCTTTCCACCATGGCCTACCAAGGGGCATGCGGGCTCGAGGTGGAAGACCTAAAGCGTCGAAATGAGACCTGGGCCCCGGTGCCGGATTTGGTGCTTTATTTGGATCTCCCTGCGGAAGAAGGAGTCAAACGCCTTCAGGAAAAGCCCCTTTATAAACCCGAAATATTTGAGACAGCCGACTTTTTGAACAAAGTGGCGGAGATCTATCAGGATATTCTGCCTCAATTTCCCCACGAAAAAATTGACGCCACCCAAGACGAAGAGACCCTCCTAAAAAAGGCCTTAGAGGTTCTACGTCCCCACCTCAAGGCTTGGCAAGAGAGGGCCTAGTCCAGATTTTCCAGGGCTGTTTCACGAATAATCTCTTTGAGGCTTTCTAGGGTATAAAGTAGGTCTTGCACGGTAATAGTGGGGTGTTCGGTACAGAAGCGCTCGATCACTTGCAGGAGCTCTTCGGTGAGTTTTTGAAATTCATCAAGGGTGATACCTTGTACCGGTTCCCTGGCCAACAATTGATCAAGATCAATGCCGTGCACGCGCAGGAGTTCGTCTTTGATCTGTTCTAATCGGCGAGCCCGACCTTTTTTGATGCGATTTTTGTCTCGGATGGAGATTATCTCGGCCATAAAAAGCATTTTAGTCTTTCTTTTCAGAAAATCAATCGTCAAGCTTCGGGTCTAAAGTCTGATAAGAGTTCAGGGGAACAACAAAGTTACTTGGTTATCTCAAAGGTTTGAAGGGATGAAAGGCCTTGTGATATATTGCGCCTATGAAATGTCCGGCGTGCCATTATTCAGAGACCAAGGTCGTTGATAGTCGAGTAACCAAAGACGGCGCGGCTATTAGACGCCGCCGGGAATGTCTAAAATGCGGCTATCGCTTTACTACCTACGAGAGAGTAGAGACGCAACTCCCTATGGTGATCAAACGCGATGGCCGCCGAGAGCCGTTTAGCCGTGAAAAGGTAATCGAAGGCATCCGTAAGGCCTGCCAGAAACGGCCCATCAGTATGGATCAGATCGAGAGCTTTGTCGATGAACTGGAGCGAGAATTGGTGGCCACTGGAGAACGAGAGGTCCCTTCGACCATGATCGGTGAACGGGTAATGGACAAGCTTCATGAATGGGATGATGTAGCCTATGTGCGTTTTGCTTCGGTCTATCGTCAATTTCAGGATGTAAACGAATTTATTGAACAGATCCAAAAGCTCATAGAGAGTAAAAAAGACCGCCAAAAAGGGACCGAGTAGTTTTTTGATCACCAGATACTTAGGCAGGATTTATGTGGCGTATTATTGTGGACGGGGTCAGTCAAGAAGAGATCCCAGATGTTCCGGTTGGGGTAAAGATTCAGCATCAAAGGAAGCTGGAGGCTGGGAGATTTCTCTTTGAGTGCGAGGCTGAAGGGGACTCTTTGCGAAATTTTCTTACCCTTTTCCCCCCGGAGGCAGTTTCTTCGGTGGAGGAGATCAAGGAAGAGGGCTTGGTCTACACCTTGCCCTTTTCACGTCTTCGTTTAAGGCTAGGGGGAAGTCCTCTCCAAGGGGATATTTTTCTGGAGGCCGAAGGGGTCTTTGGGACTGGATTTCATCCTTCAACGCGTCTTTCTCTGGATTTATTAGATGAATTGGCCTTTTATCATCCTTTGGAAACGGTACTTGATCTTGGGGCTGGGAGTGGCATTCTTTCCTTGGTCGCTGCCCGTTTGGGGGCTCCAAAGGTAGTCGCTTTAGAGATAGATCCTCGGGCCTGTTTGGTGTGTCAGAAAAATATTCGTTTAAATCGTTTGGAGAGACAGATTCGGGTCATTTGCGGGACACTTCAAGCCCTGAGAGGGGGTTTTAAACTCCTCTTGGCCAATATTTATCTACGAATTCTCTTCCAAGAAGCGGAAAACATTCGGCGTTTGATAAGCCCTGGAGGTTATTTAATCTGTGCTGGTTTTCTGGTGGGTAACGAAAAAAGACTTGAAGAAAAATATATTGATTTTCGGGTGATAAAACAGGCTCAGAGAGAAGGCTGGGCAGCCTTACTCTTAAAAAGAGAGAAATAATCTTTTCTCAACAGAATGTTTGAAAATCTTAGCATATTTTCTCGATTAGTAGTCGGTTTTGTTATTGTTTTGCTTTTAATCTTGTTTGTAAATATATATATCTTATTAAAATTTCGACATTTTAAATATTTTTCACATGCTTTAGTGGTAGAAAATAAAATTCTTTATGATCAAGAAAAGATGTTTGAATATTTTTCATCAATGTTGAGGAATGAAAGGCAATATTTATATCTTAAAGATAAAACTTTTTATCAATATTTTGTTAAGGCCGAAGAAAATTTTAAGAAATGTCTGTTAGATGCTATTAATCTAACACAAGATGAAGAAATAAAAGATTTACTAGAAAAAATTCAAGAAATCGAGGAATCATATTTGGCCTTGTGTCATGAAGAATTTAAAAATTTTAAAATGACTTCTTTTGAAAAAAACGACTTTACTGAAAGGCGAGCGGAATTTACAAGTTCATTACTAAGCTATTTAAGAGAACTAAAAACTTTACTTCGTAAGAGTATAGACAATAAAGTAATGGAATTAGATCGTCAAGGATCTACTAGTATTCAAGCTCTATTTTTTGCTACGATTTTTGCTATAATTTCTATTTTAGTTGTTGCTGCCTTTCTTACCAGAAATATTACTTATCCTTTATCAATTATTATTCAAAAGACAGAAAATTATGCCAAAGGAAATTTTAAAGAAAAAATAGACATTAAATCTCCTCCTGAAATTAAAAAGTTGGCAGACTCTTTAAATATTATGTCGGAAAAGTTACAGGAAATTGATAAAATGAAGTCTGAATTTTTTGCTCTTATCTCTCATGAATTAAGGACACCTTTAACGTCTATTAAGGAAGGTGCCAATTTATTAATGGAAGGAATTGGTGGAAGTTTAACCCCTAAACAGGAGAGAATCGTTGCTATTATTAAAGAAGAAAGTAATAAGTTAGTACAATTAGTCAATGATATATTAGATTTGAGCAAAATGGAAGCTAACATGATGTCTTTTAATTTCCAAAAAAGTGATATCTCTTTAATTATTAACAAAGTTTGTAAAGAATTAGAGCCCATTTTTGAGGCCAATAAAATAAAAATTAAAAAGATAATTCATAAAGATTTGCCTTTGGTTAAAATTGATATAGAAAAAATAGAACAAGCCATTAAAAATCTTCTTATGAATGCGGTTAAATTTTCTCCACCTGAAAAAGAAGTTATATTAGAAGCTAAACCTTTTGAAAAGGGACTTCTAATTTCTGTAACAGATTTCGGGCCGGGGATATCAAAAGATCAACAGGATAAAATTTTTAATAAATTTGTTCAGATAAAATATGGTAACAAAGTAGTAAAAGGTACAGGTTTGGGTTTATCAATAGTTAAGCACATAATAGAAGCACATGGAGGGAGGGTGTGGATAAAAAGCGAGGAAGGCAAGGGGTCTACTTTTTATTTATTTTTGCCTGTATAATTTTAACATCATGCGCTCTAAAATCTCCTACTTCTAAATTACTAAAAGAACAGAAGGAGCTAGTAGAGTTAAGGAAGAGTTTATTGCATAATAGATTCAAAGAGGCAGAGGAAAGGGCTTTAGCCTTGGTGAAGAACTACCAAGGTAAGCCAATAGATGAATGTTTATTTTATTTAGGT
>CAZROA010000011.1:0-6183 GCA_964601575.1 uncultured Thermodesulfobacteriota bacterium | reverse complement strand
TTGAAAATTGTCAGGCCGAAGGGATCAAAGTAGGGCTTCGTTTCACCATCAACCGCCTAAACGCCCAAGAGATTCCAGGGGTCTTTGACCTAGTCGAAGAGATGAAGATCCCGCGGATCTGTTTTTATCACCTGGTCTACGCTGGCCGGGGGACGAAGTTGATGGAAGAAGACCTGAATCATGAAGAGACCCGTTATTGGGTAGATTACATCATTGATCGGACCAAGGAACTTCATGACAAAGGCCTTAAGGTCGAGGTCCTTACCGTGGACAACCACGCCGATGGCCCGTATCTCTATCTGCGCATGAAGCGCGAGGGAAATCCCAGGGCTGAAGAGGTCCTTGAGCTCTTGCGCATGAATGGAGGCAACAATTCCGGGGTGGGCATCGGCTGTGTCTCTTGGGATGGTTCAGTCCATGCTGACCAGTTCTGGCGTCATTATTCCTTTGGCAATATCCGTGAACGACCTTTTAGCGAGATCTGGATGGACACTTCGGATCCACTTATGGCCAAGCTTAAGGACAAGAAGAAATACGTCAAAGGCCGCTGTGCCAAGTGTCGTTTCTTAGATTGTTGCGCTGGAAACTTCAGGGTCCGAGCCGAGGCGGCTACCGGTGACCTTTGGGCCCCGGACCCGGCCTGCTACCTCACCGATGAGGAAATCGGAATCGCCTAAGGCAAGATTTCTCTTGGAGAGATTTTCTCGAAAGACATAAAGGAGGTGTGCGGTGGCTAAGATTGAACGAGCTTTGATCAGCGTTACTGATAAGACCGGGGTGGCTGATTTGGCCAAGGCCTTACACGAAATGGGGGTTGAGATCATCTCCACCGGCGGAACGGCGAGAGTGATCCGGGAGGCCGGAGTACCGGTGACCGATGTCTCTGAAGTGACCGGGTTCCCGGAAATGCTTGATGGCCGCGTGAAGACCCTACACCCCAAAGTTCACGGCGGTATCCTGGCCATCCGCGCCAACGAGACTCATATGAAACAGTTGGCTGAGCATGGGATCAAGACCATTGACCTAGTGGTGGTCAATCTCTATGCCTTTGAGAAGACGGTGGCCAGTGGGGCAAGCCTCGAAGAGGCCATTGAAAATATCGACATCGGCGGCCCTACCCTCTTGCGGGCGGCAGCCAAAAATTTCCGTGATGTTACCGTAGTGGTTGATCCGGGTGATTATCCAAAAATCCTCGAAGAAATGCGGGCGAACAATGGTGAGACCACCCTCAAGACCCGCTTTGAATTGGCCCGCAAGGTCTTCGAGACCACCAGTAAATATGATACGGCCATCGCCGAGTATCTACGCGGGATAGATCCTGCCTCGGTGAAATGATTTGTGTCTCCATCGTCGAACAAGAAATAGAAGCCGCCCTTGAGGCCTTGAAAGAAGCTTCAAGGGTGGCTGAGATGGCTGAAATACGTCTTGATGCCTTGAAAGAACCGACGGTAGAACCCTTTCTTTCCTCAACTAAGATTCCGCTCCTGTTTACCTATCGCGATCCGGCGGAAGGGGGATTTTCTTCAGCTTCTTTAGAAGAGCGTTTGTTTTGGCTAAAAGAAGCCGCCAAAAAGGGTGCGGCTTGGGTTGATCTGGAGTTAAGGGCCGGGGAAAAGGCCTTTTCTGAGCTTCAGACAGTCAAGACTACCTCCCGGCTCCTCCTTTCTTTCCATGATTTTATGGATACCCCACCGCTAAACGAATTAAGGAATATAGTGCGCGAGATGAAGGGCCGCGGAGCAGATCTCGGTAAAGTGGTCACTATGATCAAGAGGCCGGAAGATAATCTGACCATCCTTTCCCTTATCCCTTGGGCCCGAAAGGAACTTGACTTCCCGGTAATAGCCTTTGGTATGGGTGAATGGGGTAAGATTTCGCGGGTGGCCGCCCTCCTCCTTGGGGCCCCCTTTGTCTACGCCAGTATGCCTGCTGGTAAAAAGGCTGCCCCTGGTCAACTGGATGCCCTTGTCCTGCGCGAAGTTTTAAGATATCTGCAACCTTAGACAACTAAGGGTCTAAAATGGAATGGTCTCTTTTCTGCCGAGATTTTATCTTGGTCCTTGCCCTTTCTTTCATCATTGGTCTTGAACGTGAGGAAGATCACATCCGCCGCACCCGAAAGGATGAAATTACCCATTATTTTGGCGGGGTACGCACCTTCCCCCTCATTGGTCTCTTGGGGTTGGTGCTTTATCTCATCGAGCCAGACAGCCTAACCCCTTATGTTATTGGTCTGATCAGCCTCTCGGCCCTCCTCCTGGTCAGTTATTGGCGTAAGCTCTCGGTGGGGAGACCTGGGATAACCAGCGAAGTGGCGGCCTTGGTCACTTATACCCTCGGCCCGACCGTGGTCGAAAAACCCATCTGGTGGCCCATCGGGATCACCGTGGTCACGGTGGTCTTATTACATTCTAAACCCACTCTCCATTATCTGACCCGTAAGCTCCCGGAAGAAGAATTGATTACCGTCTCCAAGTTTTTGTTACTTATCGGCGTCATCTTGCCCCTGCTCCCCAAACAAAAGATCCCCTTTCTTGAGATCAGCCCCTATCAGATCTGGCTGGCAGTAGTGGCGGTCTCTTCTATTTCTTATGCCAGTTATTTGATCCAATCTTATTTATTTCCACGAAAAGGTCTGATCTTATCTGGATTCTTAGGCGGGCTTTATTCTTCTACGGCTACTACGGTGGTCATTGCAAGGCGCATAAGGACTCTGGCCGCTGTCTCCCCCATTGTCTTGGCCACCGGGGCGATGTACCTCCGCTTAGCCGCTTTGATTACCATTTTCAACGTTCGCTTAGGCTTGGCCTTGTTCCCTTATTTTTTGGTGGCTATCATGGCTGCCGGGCTGATCTCCCTGGCCTTTCATCATTGGGCCGATAATTTGAATCTGCCCACCGAAATAGAAAGGCCTCAAAATCCGCTGGAACTCACCGCCGCCCTGGTCTTTGCTCTCTTGTTTGTCGCGGTGGTGGCCGTTACCCGTTGGACTTTGATGCGCTATGGTGAATACGGTTTAGAGTTTCTGGCCGGAGTAATCGGTCTAGTTGACATTGATCCTTTTATTTTGGGTATCGTCCAAGGCAAATATCAAGTAATCAGTGCAAAAGAAATAGAATTAGCTATTATTTTGGCTTCGATCAGTAACAATTTTGCCAAAGGTATATACGCTATGTTTTTTGGTCGGTTAAAGATCGGCGGATTGGTCCTATTATCTCTGACAGTAATTTCTGCCCTTTTATTATTAGCGGTAAAGTTCTTCTAATCGATTTATCTTGTCTTCTGGTCAATTTTTACATTAAAATCCAAGAGTATGGATATTTACGGTATAATCGGTTGGCCGGTCTCCCATTCCCTTTCCCCGGCGATGCACAATACGGCCTTTTCTACCCTGGGGATCAAGGCGGTATACGGGCTTTTGCCGGTAGAACCAAAAAGGCTTGAAGCAGCCATTGAAGGCCTTCGTGCCCTGGGGATCAAAGGGGTTTCGGTCACCGTCCCTCACAAAGAAAGGGTCATGAAATATTTGGATGAGGTCGATGAAATAGCTCAAGAGATCGGAGCGGTAAATACCATTCTCAATAAAGAAGGTCTTTTACGTGGGACTAATACCGACTGGCTTGGGGCCAAAAGGGCCTTAGAGGAAGTGATCGGTCTTGATGGAAAGGAAGCGGTAGTGGTTGGCGCCGGTGGGTCAGCACGGGCCATTGTTTATGCCTTGGTCCAGTCCAAAGCAAAGGTAACTATTTACAATCGGACCCTTTCTAAAGCCGAGGCCCTGGCCGAAGAATTTGGGGCTGAAGCCAGGCCCCTTGAAGAATTAAATCAGGCCAAAGGAAATATCTTGGTTCAGACCACCAGTGTGGGCCTTGGCGAAGATCGAAGTTTGGTACCGAAAGAGATCTTGCCTCGATTTGAGGTGGTGATGGACCTTGTCTATGTCCCTTTGGAGACCAAACTTTTGCGACAGGCCAAAGAAGCCGGATGTAAGGTGATCCATGGCCTCAAGATGTTGGTCTATCAAGGAGTAGAACAATTTCGTCTATGGACAGGTCAAGAACCCCCGGTAAACCTCATGGAAGAGGCTGCCTTAAAAGCCCTCGGTTTTGGAGAAAGAGATGGAGATACGGGAGATTAAACCCTTAGATAAACCCCTTTCAGCCCGGGTGAAGGTCCCTGGGTCAAAGAGTATCACCCAGCGGGCCATGATTTGTGCCGCCTTGGCCGAGGGCAAAAGCAGGCTTTCAGGGGCCCTGCGCAGTGAAGATTCGGATCTCTTGGCCGAGGCCTTGAGGGCTGTGGGAGTCCAGGTCACCGCCGAGGAAGATTCTTTTAGCATTGTAGGGGTTTCCGGCCAGCCGATGCTTTCCGGTAAAGAGATCTTTATGGGGAACAACGGTACAGGCACGAGGTTCTTCACGGCCCTGGCCGCCTTAGGACAAGGTAAACCCATAGTGCTCACCGGCACACAACGCCTATGCGAAAGACCGATCGAACCTTTGATCGAGGCCCTTACCCATTGGGGGGCGAGGATCAAGTATCTTAAAAAAGAAGGTTTTTTACCACTTGAAATAGCCGGAGGAGGCCTTTCCGGAGGGGCAGTGGATCTCTCGGTGGCCAAAAGCAGCCAATTCCTTTCGGCTCTTCTCTTAGTGGGGCCTTATACCAGGTCTCCGGCAGAGATCAGGCTTTCAAGCCCCTTGGTTTCAAGGCCCTATATCGATCTCACCATAGCGGTGATGAAGGCCTTCGGAGTAGTAGTCAACGAAAAGGAAGGGGCCTTCTTTGTCCCGCGGACTCCTTATCAAGCCCTGGAGTACCGAGTAGAAGGCGATGCCTCAAGTGCTTCCTATCCTTTGGCTGCGGCGGCTTTGGTCGGCGGTCGGGTAACGGTTCAGAATCTTCCTCGAGATTCACTCCAGGGAGACGCGGCCTTTGCCCGTATCCTGACCCGGATGGGGTGTGAGGTCTTTTACCAAAATGGGGTCACCATCTATCGCGATCCAGAAAGACCTCTCCGAGGGATTGACATTAATATGGGCCGCTATCCCGATCTGGTCCCCACTCTGGCCATAGTAGCCGCCAGGGCCCGCGGAAGGACCTTCATCCGCGGGGTGCCGCATCTGCGTTATAAAGAGACCGATCGGCTCAAGGCCGTAGCTACAGAACTCTCTAAGCTCGGTGTTTCAGTGATCGAGCTTGATGACGGGCTCATCATCGAAGGCCAAAATGAATTTCACGGGGCGGAGATCGAAACATACAACGATCACCGAATTGCTATGTCCTTTGCTATCTTGGGTCTGGTGGTCCCCGGGATACGCATCAAAAATCCGGCCTGTGTGGTCAAGTCCTTTCCGAATTTCTGGGAAATCTTTGAAAGCCTCTATGCCTAGAATTATTCTCATTGGCTATCGGGCCACAGGGAAAAGTACCGTAGGGAGGCTTTTGGCCGAAAGATTGGGTCTGCCCTTCTTGGACCTTGATCAATATTTGGTCCAGAAAATGGGCCAAAGTATAAAGGAGGTCGTAGCGGAGAAGGGGTGGGCATATTTTCGGGCCAGAGAAAAGGAGGCCCTGCTTGAGATGGCTGGTCGCGGCCCTATAGTCCTTGCCTGTGGCGGAGGAGCGGTGCTTCACGAGGAGGAATTTGGTTTTCTTAAAAAAGGGGCCCTGGTGGTATGGCTTTCAGCCCAGCCAGAGACGATCGCCAAGCGGCTTTCAAGAGATAGTTCGACCAAAGAAAATAGACCTTCCCTCACTGGAAAAGACGTGCTCGAAGAAGTTAGAGAAGTACTTACTTCTCGTCTGCCCCTTTACCAAAAATTTGCCGATTTGGTTATAGAGACCGACCAACAAAGCCCCGAGGAAGTGGTAAAGACAATAACGAAACATCTTTGAACTGCCTTTGGCTTGCCCTCTCCCAAATAATAAGAGTTCTTTCTGCTATTTATCTGTGGGATAAGGTTTGCTTATGCGCTGAGGGATTAGGCCAGAATTTTGTCGCCGCTCTCGTTCAAACTGACACATAGATCTATGAACACCTCCCTTGCTTCAGTTTACACTTTTGATGGGTTTTGAGTTTTATTGCGACAGGTTCGAAAATATGGTAAAAGCCTTATCAATAAAGCATTTCAGCCATTTAGCCGGTGTAGCTCAATTGGCAGAGCATGGGATTTGTAATCC
>CAZROA010000010.1:0-5047 GCA_964601575.1 uncultured Thermodesulfobacteriota bacterium | reverse complement strand
CCGATTAGGTTAAGTAGTTTGGCGTTTTTCTATTTTTATCTGGAACCAGAGTAGTTCTAAAAAGCGGTTGACGGGAGAGGGGCTTCTGGGTATTTCACCCGGCATGCGGGTCAAATTTCACAAGACCACTCTGCCGAACGGTATGCGGGTCCTGACTGAAGAAATTCCTGAATTCCCCACGGTGGCCTTTGGGATCTGGGTCAACGTCGGTTCAAGGGATGAGGCCCCGAAGGAAGCCGGCCTTACCCACTTCATCGAACACATGCTTTTTAAGGGCACGGATAGACGCTCGGCCCAGGAAATCGCCAAGGAAATGGATCGACTAGGTGGATATTCCAATGCCTTTACCTCTCGGGAAAATACCTGTTTTCACGCCAAGGTCCTTCCGGAGCACCTGCCTGATCTGATCGATCTTCTGGCTGACCTCTTTTTGCACTCGCGCTTTGCCGACGAGGACGTAGAGCGCGAAAAACAGATCGTCCTTCAGGAAATTAAGATGGTCGAAGATTCCCCGGAAGAGCTGGTCCATGACCTCTTTGCCCGTTTTATCTGGGGAGGTCATGCCCTAGGGCGGCCCATCCTCGGTACCTGGGAGACGGTCTCCCAATTTAGCCCAGAAGGGATCAAAGACTATTTTAAACGCCTTTACACCGGACTAAGGGTGGTGATCTCTGCTGCTGGGGCGACTGAACACCAAAGCTTACTCAACTTGGTCGAGAAGTACTTCGGCCACCTACCGCCTGGGCCTAAAGGGGGTGTTCGCCGACCTCCTACCCCTTGTTCCGGGCTCGAGGTGGTGACCAAGAAACTGGAACAGGTCCATTTTGTCCTAGGGGTACCTACTCCGGGTGCTGCTTCTGAGAGACGTTACGCCGCCCTGCTCTTCAACACCCTCCTCGGCGGGACGATGAGCTCCCGGCTCTTTCAAGAGATCCGTGAACGAAGGGGTTTGGCTTATGCCGTCTACTCTTATCTCTCACTCTATGAAGACATAGGTGTCCTGGGCATTTACGCCGCGGTAGAAAAAGAAAATTTATGGGAAACACTTTTGGTCATCCACCAGGAGATTAAGGCCCTTTGTGAAGGGCGCTTTGAACAAGGAGAATTTTCCGCCGCCCTTGATCACCTTAAGGGCGCGCTCCTCCTCTCTTCAGATAGCCCAGAGACCCGGATGACCCGCATAGCCCGTAATGAGATTCTTTTTTCCCGGTATATCCCCTATGAAGAGACCATCGAGCGCCTTAAGGCCTTAAAGCCCAAAGAAATAGAATCTTTCGGCCAAGAGGTCTTTTCTAAAAGGCCAGCCTTGGTGGTCCTTGGCCCTGTCGAAAAGAAAGAGCTGGAAGCAAAGGTCTCCCAAATTTTAGAACTTGGGCCTTAATTGCCCCCTGTCCTATCTTGGAAAAAGCTTTATCTTTAGGCCTGGGAGAAGGCTATGGCTACCATCAAGATCTTAGGCACCGCCGGGGCAAGGTATGTGGTTGCGCGGCAGTTGCGTTCCTCGGCCGGGACTTATATCGAACACCAGGGCACCAGGGTCATCCTTGATCCCGGCCCAGGCACCCTGGTGCGCATGGCCACGGCCAAGCCACGGATCAAGGTCGAAAAACTCTCCGGCATCATCCTTACCCATGCTCATTTAGATCATTCTAATGACGTAAACATCCTCATCGATGGTCTGACCGAAGGAGGACTCAAAAAACGAGGAGTGCTCTTTTGCCCGAAGGAGTGCCTGGAAGGCGAAAGTGCGGTGGTCTTACGTTACCTAAGGCCTTATCTCAGAGAAATCAATGTCCTTAAGCCTGAGACCGATTATCAACTCGAAAATATTCGGTTTCGCACCTCCTGTCGCCACCATCACACGGCGGAGACCTACGGCCTTATCTTTGACTTTGGGACCAAACGGGTGGGTTTTTTGGTGGACACCCTCTACTTCCCTCGGCTCCTTGAGAGCTATGCCGCCTGTGAGGTGCTCATCATGAACGTCGTCCGTTACAAACCCCACCCTTCTCCCAATGTGCAACACCTTTCGGTGATCGATGTTCGCGAGATCTTGAGCCAATTAAGGCCGCAAAAGGCCATCCTGACCCATTTTGGGATGACCATGATCCGTGCCAGGCCCCACCAGGTGGCTGAAAAACTCTCCCGCGAATTGGGCCTGCCAGTAATCGCCGCCTACGACGGCCTAACCCTTGAGGTTTAGAGGATAAAGCGGCTCAGATCTAAATCTTTGGCCACATCAGCCAGGCGTTCACGGACGTAATCCGCGGTGATGACGATCTTGGTCGGGGCCACATCTGGGGCCTCAAAAGAGATTTCTTCTAACAGACGTTCCATGACAGTGTAAAGCCTACGGGCCCCAATGTTTTCCGTGCGTTCATTGACCTCATAGGCGATACGGGCGATTTCCTCGATCCCTTCAGGGGTAAATTCTAGAGTCACCCCCTCGGTCTCAAGCAAGGCCACATATTGTTTGATCAGGGCGTTTTCTGGTTCGGTCAGGATGCGGACAAAATCCTTTTGGGTCAAAGGATCGAGTTCAACCCGGATGGGGAAGCGCCCCTGAAGCTCGGGGATCAGGTCCGAGGGTTTGGCCACGTGAAAGGCCCCGCTGGCGATAAAGAGGATATGATCGGTCCGTACCATCCCGTAACGGGTATTTACCGTAGTACCCTCGACAATAGGCAAGAGGTCGCGCTGGACCCCTTCGCGGGAGACATCAGGCCCAGATCCGGTGCCAGCCCGAGCGGCGATTTTGTCGATCTCATCGATGAAGATGATGCCGCTGGTCTCTACCCGGTGGATGGCCTCGCGGGTGACCTTGTCCATGTCGATTAGTTTGGCGGCCTCTTCTTGTTTGAGGATCTCCAGGGCCTCCTTGACCTTGACCCGTTTTCTCTTGGGGCGCCTGGGGAAGAGATTGCCCATCATGTCCCGCAATTGCTGTTCTAAATCTTCAAGGCCGGTGGCAGCGAAGACTTCGACCATGGGCATGGGTTTTTGTGAGACCTCAAGTTCGACATATCGCTCGTCGAGCTCTCCGCGGCGAAGCTTCTCCCGAAAGCGCTCCCTGGTGACCGACATATCCGCCGCCCGTTGGGTCTCGGTCGAGACAGGGGGCAAGAGTAGATCAAGCAGGCGCTCTTCGGCCAAAAAGGCGGCCTTTTCCTCTACCCGTTTCTGTTCCTCAGCCCGGACCATTTCGACGGCGATGTGGGTCAGATCACGGATCATGGATTCTACATCACGGCCCACGTAACCGACTTCGGTAAACTTGGTGGCCTCGACCTTTAAAAAAGGCGAGCCAGAGAGACGGGCGAGCCTCCTGGCGATCTCTGTCTTACCCACTCCGGTGGGGCCAATCATAATGATATTTTTGGGATAAATCTCTTCTTGTAACGGAGGTGGGACCTGTTGGCGACGCCAACGATTGCGTAAAGCGATGGCTACCGCTCGTTTGGCCCGGTCTTGGCCGACGATGTATTTGTCAAGCTCAGCTACGATCTCTCGCGGAGTGAGTTCCCTTCCGGTGAGCGCTTTCATACGAACCTCCGTTAAAGTTCCTCGATGATGATCTGGTCGTTGGTGTAGACACAGATCGAGGAAGCGATCTTCAGGGCCTCAAGGGCAATCTCTCTGGCGGAAAGATTGGTGTGCGCCAGGAGGGCCTTAGCCGCCGCCAAGGCCATAGCCCCACCTGAACCAATGGCCAACACCGGTTCATCTGGCTCCATTACGTCTCCGGCTCCAGAAAGTAGAAGCAGGTGATTCTTATCACAGGCAATAAGCATGGCCTCAAGCCGCCGCAAGGTCCTTTCCGTACGCCAATCTTTGGCCAGCTCCACGGCGGCTCTTACCAATTGCCCGCCGTATTGTTCAAGCTTTTTCTCCAGCCTTTCAAAAAGAGTCAGGGCATCAGCCGTGGCCCCGGCAAAACCCACCAGGACTTTGTCGTGATAAAGCCGGCGGACCTTACGGGCCTTGTGTTTGATCACCGTTTCACCGAGAGAGACCTGGCCATCGCCGGCCATGACTATCTGGTTGTCCTTTTTTACGACCAAAACCGTTGTTCCTTTAAACATATTCACTCCGTTAGTCCTTTTTTCGGTGATCCTTTTCATTAACATGGCCAGAGGAAGAGACAAGGGGCGAAGGCCTTTTGGCCCGGGGATGAGCGGCATCATAAGTGGCGGCCAGATGGGAAAAATCAAGGTGGGTGTAGCGCTGGGTGGTAGAGAGCCGGGCATGGCCGAGCATCTCTTGAATGGCCCGAAGATCAGCCCCGGACTCAAGAAGATGGGTGGCAAAGGAGTGCCTCAGGGTGTGAGGAGAAACCTTGGGCAGGCCCAAAAGAAGGGCATAATATTTGAGTAGGCGGTGGACACTCCTGGTGGTGAGTGGGCCTCCTCGTTGATTCAGAAAAAGGGCCTTGGTCTCCTTCCGGCGTTTAAGTAAAAGTTCTTCCCTAGCCGGTAGATAATCAACCAAGGCCTCTTTGGCCTTTTGTCCAAAAGGAGCTAATCTCTCCTTACGACCTTTGCCCCTTACCCGGAGGATCATGACCTCTAAGGAGACATCGTCTAAGGTCAGGCCACAGAGCTCAGAGACCCGAAGCCCAGCCCCGTAAAGGAGCTCTAAAATAGCCCGGTCGCGTAGGGCCTTAAAATCAGGCCCTTTAGGAGCGGTGACCAAGGCAAAGGCCTCGTCTACCGAGAGTACCCGGGGTAGCTGAAGCCCAAGCTTTGGGCCTCGCAGATAAAGTAGGCGTTCGTCTTTTAAAAGACCTTGTTTTTTTAAGTATTTGAAAAAGGCCCGAAGGCTAGCCACCTTCCGGGAAAGGGTGGTCTTGGAACACTCTTTGGCCAATTGGGCCAGGAAAAGGCGTACCTCAGGGAGGCTTGCCTGAGCAAGGTCTTTGCCCTTCAGGAACTCGGCCAATTGTTCAAGGTCTTTTCGGTAGGCCCGGATGGTTTGGGCCGAGGCCCCTTTATCCGCCGCCAGAAAATTAATAAACTCCTCTAGGACAGCCATGAAATTTTATTATAAC
>CAZROA010000009.1:0-17434 GCA_964601575.1 uncultured Thermodesulfobacteriota bacterium | reverse complement strand
TTCCTTTTCCTTTTCCTTGTAGAAAATTCCAGAACTTTCTAGAAAGTTCATGAAATTTCTAGAATCTTTTCTCCCAACTCTAACTGTTGGGCTGGAAATCTTTATTTCTAAGGGGTTTGGGCAGTTTTTTTCGGTCTGCCTAATCGGATTTTTGTTATTATCCCCAAAAGTCTTTTCTAAAACCTTCTTGAACTTTCTAGAATGTTCTAGAATGTTCGTGAAAGTTCCAGAAGATGTTTCTTTTGTCCCGTCTCCAGAGGAGGTTGGGGGCGGCTCTGTGTCCATTTTTTCTTTAACAACGTTTTCCCAAGGCGGGGCAGGATAGAGAGGTTTGGATTTGAGGGATACTTTGTTTTGATGTTTTCGAAAATTCGGAATCACGAAATATTTTTTTCCCTCTACTTCGTAGGGGCGTATCAGACCTAAATTCTCAAGCTCTCCCAAAAGCTCCTCTATATCCACATTGTCCGCAGGAAAAATCCTAAGTTTTATGCTCTTCGGCTTGTACTCCATCCTCCCCCAGTCGTCACAAAAGTTCCAAAGGCCTATGAAAAGCAGACGTGCAGGAAAAGACAGCTCCACGATCTTGTCATCTGTCCAAAATTCGGGTTTAATTGTTCTAATCCTAGGCATTCTCATCACCTCCTTTCATAAGGGGGGTTTGGGTTGAGGCAAGCGGGCTTTGGCCCGCTTTTCTTTTCGCCTCAACCTGGTGGTAATTGGATGGTAAGTTACGGATGGAAGAAGTAAAAAATGACGTTCCTGGGCCGAGATATGAAGCGTCCGACGGAAACTCAAAATCCGCTGGGCCTCGCGCCCGTGAGGGTTCGACTCCCTCCCTCGGCACCAGGTCTTCCTCCCTATAGTTTCTCAAGATTCCACTTTTGGAGGTTTTCATGAAAAAGCCGATGACCTTGGCTGAGAAGTTATTGGCCGCCCGAGCCGGATTGGAAGCCGTTGAACCAGGTCAGCTGGTCGACGTCCCCGTGGATTTGGCCTTGGCAAACGATATTACTGCACCTATTGCCATCAAGATCTTTCGTGAGGCCAATATCGGTCGCGTCTTTGATCGTGCTAAGATTGCCCTGGTCTTGGATCACTTTACCCCAAACAAAGATATCCAGAGCGCTGAACAGGTTCGCCTTTGTCGAGAATTTGCCAAAGAACAGGGGATTATTCATTATTTCGAGGGCGGCAATTGTGGGATCGAACACGTGCTTCTTCCCGAACAAGGACTGGTAGTCCCCGGAGACATTGTTATTGGGGCCGATAGTCATACCTGTACCTATGGAGCTTTGGGCGCTTTTGCCACCGGGGTCGGTTCCACGGATTTGGCCGCTACCTGGATTACTGGACGGACCTGGTTTCGGGTCCCGGAGACGATCAAGTTTGTTTACTACGGAAGGCTAAGGCCTTGGGTCACCGGTAAAGACCTTATCCTCTACACCATCGGTGATATCGGGGTCGATGGGGCCCTTTATAAGGCCATGGAGTTCACCGGTGAGGTAATCAAGAGGCTCCCAATGCATGAGCGTTTCACCATGGCCAATATGGCTATCGAGGCCGGGGGCAAGGTGGGTTTGATCGAACCCGATCGCCTTACCCTTAATTTTGTTCGTAAACATGCTTCAAGGGAACCAAAGGTCTTTAAGAGCGACCGGAAGGCCAAATATCTTAAGGTCATCGAATACGATTGCTCAAAGATAGAACCCCAGGTGGCCTTTCCCCACCTTCCCTCAAACACCAAGCCCATCAGCGAGGTAGGGCATATCGATATTGATCAAGTAGTCATTGGTTCTTGTACCAATGGTCGTTTAGAAGACTTGGCCTTGGCGGCTAAGATCTTAAAAGGTCGAAAGGTAAATCCCAACGTTCGTTTGATTGTTATCCCTGCCACGCCGAGGGTATATCAAGAGGCCCTGCGTAAGAAATACCTTCAAATTTTTATCGAGGCTGGGGCTATTATTAGTCCGCCAACTTGTGGCCCTTGTCTTGGAGGGCATATGGGTATTTTGGCCAAGGGAGAAAGGGCGGTTTCCACGACCAATCGCAACTTCGTTGGTCGGATGGGGCATCCCGAAAGTGAAGTTTACTTGGCCAGTCCTGCGGTGGCCGCGGCCTCAGCGGTGCTTGGCCGTATCGCCAGCCCCGAAGAACTTGGGCTAAAGGAGGAAGCAAGATGAAGATCAAGGGAAAGGTCTGGAAATTTGGTGATAATGTAGATACAGACGTTATCATTCCTGCCCGTTATCTAAACACTTCTGATCCGCAGGAACTGGCCAAACACTGTATGGAAGACGCTGATCCTGAATTTGCCAAAAAGGTAAAACCCGGAGACATCATTGTCGCTGGGCGCAATTTCGGTTGTGGTTCCTCTCGAGAACATGCTCCTATAGCCATCAAGGCCGCGGGGGTGGCCTGTGTCATCGCCGACAGCTTTGCCCGCATCTTTTATCGCAATGCCTTTAACACCGGACTCTTGATCTTGGAGAGCCCGGAAGCTGCCCGCGAAATCGAAGCCGGGCATGAGGTCGAGGTAGATGCTGAGAGCGGGATTATCAAGGATCTAACTACAGGCAAGACCTATCGTTGCCAGCCCATCCCGCCCTTTATGCAGGAACTCTTAAAAGACGGAGGCCTGATACCCCATATCAAAAAACGTTTTCAAACAGAGGCCTCTTAAAGCGATAATCCCTACAGAGTTTGGTTGACAGGACATAGGGCCTTGTTTTAATTCTTTGTTAAGGGCGCGTAGCTCAGGTGGATAGAGCGTTGGCCTCCGGAGCCAGAGGTCGTGGGTTCGAATCCCGCCGCGCCCTCCATCCACCAAGGGGGTAGTTAGATGGCTGGTCCGAAAAAGACTATTATTGTGCGCAAAGGGGGGGAAGCCAAACGGACGACACAACCGTCAAAGCCCGAGCCTTCTTTCTTTGAAAGACTAAAGGGGCAAAGGATCATTATCCAGTCCCGAGCGGGGACACGGTATGAAGGTTTGTTTGAGGCCTATAAAGACGGTTTTTTTTGGTTAAAAGAGGCCATCGTGGTTGGAAAAGAATATCAAGTAAAGACCGATCTAGTGGCCATAGATCGAGGGCAGACCGCCCATCTACACCTTGAACCCACAGAAATTACCAAAAAAGAAGGGGAAGAAACCTAAGTTTTCTTCTTTTTCTTGGTTTTGGCCCGTTGATCCCACGAGCAAGTGGGGGACATTCAAGTAGGTACTCCAAACCGAGGGAGGACAAAACGGTTTATTAAGATCCAACCGACAATAATCAGGACGATCACCAATAAATCAGTCATTTAGCTTACCTTTGAGATAATCTAAGGCCTTTTTAAGACGTTTGAGGACTGTTTCTTTGCCCAATACATTCATCACTTCAAAGAGGCCAGGGCTTACCGTGCGTCCGGTCAAGGCCAATCTCACCGGCTGGGCAATGTGTTTAAGCTTGAGTTGATATTCTTCAGCCAACCCTCGAAATAGTTTCTCTAGGGTTTCTTCATCGAATGAATAGAGATTTTCCAATTCCTGAATTAGTCGTTCAAAGACCGGTATAATTTCCGCCTTAAAGAATTTTTTGACGCCCTTTTCGTCGTATTCAAACTCATCTACAAAATAAAAACGCATCATCTCGGCCATTTCTGCCAAAGTGCGCGCCCGCGGTTTGACGGTTTCCACCGCCTTAAGGAGTTTGGTTTCTTCTGGATCTTTGATCTCCAACCGGGCCAAGAAGGGTTTTACCAATTCAGCCAGCCGTTCGGTCGTTTCTTGGCGGATATAATGGGCATTAAGGGCCAGAAGCTTGTCCGGGTCAAAGCGGGCTGGTGATTTAGAGACGCGCGAAAGATCGAATTTTTCAATCATTTCCTCCAAGGTGAAAATCTCTTGGTCTCCATAGGACCAGCCCAAGCGGACCAGATAATTTCGCAAGGCCTGTGGTAGATAACCTGCTTCTCGATAGGCCAAGATGGAAAGGGCGCCGTGTCGTTTAGAAAGCCTTGAGCCATCCGGGCCAAGGATCATGGGCACGTGGGCAAAACGAGGAGGAGTGGCCCCTAAGGCCTCGTAGAGCAGGATCTGTTTCGGGGTATTGGAGAGGTGATCATCACCCCGAATGACATGGGTTATGCCCATGGTCAGGTCATCAATGACCACGGCAAACTGATAGGTGGGCGTTCCATCGGCCCGCATGAGGATGAAGTCATCTAATTCTTGGTGATCAAAGGCAATCGAGCCACGAATGAGGTCTTCGACTACGGTGGTCCCGAATTCAGGGCAGCGAAAACGCAGGACTCGACCAGGGCCTGGGCCAAGCCCGCGGTCCCGACAAGTTCCATCATATTTTGGTTTGCGACCTTCAGCTAAGGCCTGTTTGCGTTTTTGTTCAAGCACCTCGGGAGGGCACTCGCAATAATAGGCCTTTCCTTCTTCGTAAAGGCGTTTGGCGTATTCCCGATAGATTTCAAGCCGTTCAAGTTGAAAATATGGGCCTTCATCCCAAAAAAGTTCTAGCCATTCCAGGGCCTCTTTAATGGAGTCTACAAATTCTTTGCGCGACCGTTCTCGATCGGTATCTTCAAAACGGAGCAAAAAAATACCATTATGGTGTTTGGCAAAGAGCCAATTAAAGAGGGCCGTCCTGGCCCCTCCGATATGGAGATAACCGGTAGGGCTAGGAGGAAAACGCGTCTTAACCGTCTTCATCTCTTCTCCGTTTATCTTTAGTCTCTCAAACCTGGCTTATTTTAACGAATGATGATCCCGGCGTAACCTACTACCTGGTAAAAATCTCCAGAGACCTCCCCAGAGGTGGCGTAACGTACCAGATAACCCTGCCTGGCGCCAAGACCTTTGGCGGCAATAATGGTGGCTGCCGTAGGTATGGCCCCGCACATGCTGATCTTTTCCTGCATCACCACTTCCAGGAGACCGATGGGGTCGAGTTCTAAGATGCGTTCGATGGCCAACATGTCTTTCTTTTTGGCGATATCATGAGGTACATAATGACTCATGTCGGTACTGGCCACGATTAAAACCGGTTCTTTATAGACCCTAATTACCCTTTCTATAGCCAAGCCTATGTCTTCGATCTCATGGAGAGAAAGAGAAGAGAGACAGATGGGCACAATGGCGATATCAGGGTTCAGGTATTGGAGGAAGGGGATCTGGACCTCAAGGGAATGTTCGTAAAGATGGGCCTGGACATCTTCTTCAAGGACTTCGCTTTCCTTAAGGATTAAACGGGCCAAGTCATCGGCGATGGGTACCGGACCGAAGGGCATCTGCCAGGTACCCTCAACCATGATAGCTGCCGGACGCCCGAGACCTGTATGATTTGGTCCCAAAATGATGACTTTATTGGGGACGACAATCTCACTGTAGACAGCCCCGGCCACGTGTCCGGAGTATATATATCCGGCGTGTGGGCAGATCACCGCAATGGCTGGCTCTTTAGGTTTTCCGGGGATTAAATAGGCTTCTATCTCACGGGCCAAACTATTGGGCTTGGCTTCGTAAAAACGCCCGGCAACGGCTGCTCTTCTAATCATGTTTCCCTCCTTGGCACCTTTCAAGGCCTTTGGGCCTTTTTTCGAAATGTATTTCAGGCTCATTCCAAAATACGTGAGACTAGCTTGTCAGTAAAGGGTGGGTTTGGTAAGTTGTCGCAAAAATCCTTCCCCAAAGAGGCGTTATTATGTTTCGATCGTTAGTAGGTTGGTTTTCAACAGATTTGGCCGTAGACCTGGGGACAGCTAACACCCTGGTTTACGTAAAGGGGAAGGGCATCGTCTTGCGTGAACCATCGGTGGTGGCGGTGAAGCAGGATGGTCGTGGCAAGAAGGTGCTGGCCGTAGGCCAAGAAGCCAAGAGGATGCTTGGCCGTACCCCCGGTCATATCCAGGCTATTCGTCCTTTAAAAGACGGTGTTATCGCTGATTTTGAAGTGGCTGAGGCCATGTTGCGTTACTTCATCGAGAAGGTCCACAATCGTCGGATCTTTGTCCGGCCTCGGGTTATCGTTAGTGTCCCTTCGGGGATTACTCAAGTGGAACGGCGGGCGGTCAGAGAGAGTGCCGAAAGCGCCGGGGCCCGAGAGGTCTATCTGATCGAAGAGCCCATGGCTGCCGCCATCGGGGCCGGGCTCCCGATTACCGAGCCTACGGCAAATATGGTGGTTGACATAGGCGGTGGTACCACCGAGGTGGCTGTTATTTCTCTGGCTGGGATCGTCTATTGTAATTCGGTACGAGTGGCTGGCGACAAGATGGATGAAGCCATCATGAATTACATCAAACGTAAATATAACCTACTTATCGGAGAACATACCGCAGAACAGATCAAGATCGAGATCGGGAACGTCCTTCCCGAGCCCCCTTATGAGACGATGGATATCAAAGGGCGAGATTTGATTACCGGTGTCCCGAAGACCATTACCGTGAGCGCTGAAGAGGTGAGGGAGGCCATCCAGGAGCAGGTGGATGTGATTATCGAGGCCATCAAAGACGCCTTGGAACAGACTCCGCCAGAGCTCGCTGCCGATATCGTAGACAAAGGTATCGTCCTTACCGGAGGGGGGAGCCTTCTCAAAAACCTTGATTGTCTGATTCGCCGCGAGACACAACTGCCGGTCATTGTGGCCGAAGATCCTCTGTGTTCCGTAGTCCTTGGTTCAGGCAAGGCCCTCGATAATATTCATATCTTAAAAGAAGTAATGTTGCGTTAGATAAGTGCCGGTTTTTCCTCCAAAGAAACAATGGGTTGCCTACCTTTCTCTGGTAGTCTTATTTTTGCTGGGAATAGTCCTTCTTTTTGGAGGACTTAAAGGCAAAGGGCATTTACCCTATGGTGAGAGGATCATCTTTAAGATTTTGGGGCCTTTTTCAAAAGAGGCCATCTCCTCGGGATGGGGACTTAAGAAGATCTTTAGACACTATATTTGGCTTAGGCATACCCAGGAGGAAAACGAGCGTCTCAAGCTGAAATTGGCCCATTTAGAGGCTGAATTGGCCAAGGTCCGAGAGCATGAGCTTGAATACGAGAGACTGAAACGCCTTTTAAAGATAGCCCGCCGGTTTAAGACCCCTAGGGTGGCTGCCAGGGTCATCGGGCGCCCTTTGGGGCATTGGCAAGGGTTGGTAATAGTTGATAAAGGTCTTGGAGATGGCGTTTCGCCGGAGATGCCGGTGGTTTACTATACCCCTCAAGGGCCTGGAGCCTTGGTTGGGCAGGTGGTGGCAGCGGCCAAACATTATGCCAAGGTCTTACTCATTACGGATCCTTCTTCAGCGGTAGATGTCCTCGTCCAACGTTCGCGTCAGAGAGGATTGTTGCGGGGTAAGGGCGGGGCCCTGTGCGCCCTCGATTATGTACCGGCGGAGGCCGATGTTCGCGAAAAAGACATCGTTATCACCTCTGGCCTGGACGGCATTTACCCCAAGGGGATATTGGTCGGGCAAGTCTCAAGGATCTATCCAGGGAGGGAAAAGGGTCTCTTTCGTCTCATAGAGGTCACTCCGGCTGCCCCTTTAAAAGATTTGGAAGAGGTCTTGATCATTCTCAAAAGGCCCTTGCCATGAGATTTTTGTTTTTGAATCTCATCTTATTTTCTCTTTTTATCCTACAGGAATTTTGGGCTGGTCTTGGCCTCCTACCCGTAGACTTGATCACGCCCTTTGTCCTTTGGACGGCTCTTTTGAGAATTTCTAAATGGCAGATCCTAAGCCTTGTTTTATTTTGGGGGATAGTGGTCGACACCTTTTCAAGTCTAGTGCCTGGTCCCACAGTCTTGGCTTATGTCGTAGGGATCTTCTTGGTCAGACGATTGAGGGGACATTTAGACATCGGTCTCTTTTTGTCCTATGCCGTTATCTTTTCTCTGAGTATCTTTGTGGTCGAAATTTTGCGTCTTTTGGTCCTTCCTCTTATCCTTGATCTTCAGCCTCCTCGAGATATTTTAGTTTATACCACGCTGACCATCGGTTTTTCGCTTATATGGGGCTTTATCCTTTGGACCTTAACCTCTGGTGAAAGGGTGAGGGACTTTTTTGTTTTTCGATAGATTCGGCCACCAAGAAGAATTTGATACCTTTCAACGTCGGGTCCGTCTCTTCTATTTTTTGGCCATGATGGTCTTTTTGATCTTCTTGCTCCGTTTATTCTTTTTGCAGATTATCAAAGGTCCTTACTATCGAGAATTGGCCCAAAAAAGGAGTCTAAAAAGTTTTTCCTTGCAGGCCCCCCGGGGGAATATCTTTGATCGGCGGGGCCTTTTGTTGGCTGGTAACGCCCCTTCCTTTGCCCTGGCCGTTGATCCAGAGACCATGAAGGTCCATGGTGATGAGGTCTTAAAACGGCTGGCCAGGCTTTTGGGGGAAGATTTTCCCAGCCTAAAGCAGCGATATCTCTTGGCCAAGCGCCTGACCAGGACCGGGTTGGTTGTTTTAGAACGTGACCTCTCCCGAGACACCGTGGCCAAGATAGAGGCCAGGCGCTTTTATCTTCCTGGAGTAGAGATCCAGGTTGAACCAGAACGTTATTATCCCTTAGGGAAGAAGGCCTTTCATTTGATAGGTTATGTCTCTCGTATAAATGCCAAAGAGCTGGCCAGATTACAGAGAAAGGGATTTTCTGCCGCTGACTTTTTGGGTCGGGCTGGACTTGAAAGGCAGTACGAAAGATGTCTCAGGGGCAAGAAGGGGCGTCGGTTAGTAGAGGTAGATGCCCAAGGGCGTATAAGGAAGGTGGTGGCCGAAGAACCACCAATCATTGGTCAAAGCCTCGTCCTCACTATAGATAGCCTCTGGCAGCAGGTGGCCTACCAAGTCTTAGGAAACGTCTCCGGGGCCATAGTGATCATGGATCCCCGTGATGGCAGACTTTTGGCTATGGTCAGTCGTCCGGCCATAGATCCCCAACATTTCATAAAGGGTTTTACCCCCAAAGAATGGCAAAAGGTGATCAAAGATATACACCACCCCTTGATCAACAAGGCTTTGGCTTCTTATCCTCCGGGCTCGACCTTTAAAGTGGTTACGGCTATAGCGGCTCTGAAAAAGAAGGTCGTTACTCCAGCGACCAAGGTTTATTGTCCGGGTTATTATCGCCTCGGGCGCCGTCTTTTTCGCTGTTGGCGGTGGGCTGGGCACGGTGAGGTCGATTTGGTTAAGGCCCTTGCTGTCTCTTGTGACACCTATTTTTATTATTTGGGTGAACAGGTTGGGATCGATTTTCTATCTAAGATTGCTCGGGAATGCGGGCTCGGGAGACCTACTGGTCTAGGCTTTAAGGAGGAAAGTGCTGGTCTGGTACCGGATCGAGAGTGGAAGTGGCGGAAGTTTAAAAAACCTTGGCAAAAGGGTGAGACTTTAAACGTGGCCATCGGTCAAGGGGCCCTTAAGGTGACCCCTCTCCAATTGGCCAAGCTCCTCTCGGCCATAGTCAACGGCGGTCAACTCTATCGGCCTTGGTGTGTAGCCCGGGTGATTGATCCTTATGGGCAGATAGTCAGGGAAATAACCCCTCAACAAGATGGCCGTTTGCCGGTGAACAACGGTATATTGGCCTATATCAGAAAGGGCCTGGTTGAGGCTGTAAACGCCAAAGATGGTACCGGACGGGCCGCAGCTCTCGAAGGGATTACCGTGGGAGGTAAGACCGGGACGGCCCAAATAGTGGGAATGAAGCGGCGGATCCACAGTAAAAAACTCCCTTATTCCAAACGGGACCATGCCTGGTTTATGGCCTATGCCCCAGCCGAGGCCCCGGAGATCGTGGCCGTGGTCTTTGTAGAACACGGGGGTCATGGGAGTACCGCTGCGGCCCCCATCGCTGGCCGGTTTTTAAAGGCCTATTTTAAAGGTGAAGTGACCAAAGACTGAGATGGTTCACACTGTAAATCGTAAGAGACTTTCTTTTGATTGGTGGCTTTTAGTGGTCCTTTTAGGCCTTTTAGTGGCCGGGGCCCTAAATCAAGCCAGTGCCTCCATGGGAGGGGCCCTCTTTAAAAAACAGCTCGTTTGGTTTGGTTCAGGGCTGGTTATCTTTTTTGGCTTGGCCTTCTATGATTATCGAAAACTCCTGAGTCCCCGTTTGGTGATGATCTCTTATCTCGCGCTCTTGGTCCTATTGAGCATCTTGCTCTTTAAACACACACGTTGGTTGAGATTAGGGGGGTTAAGTGTTCAGCCCTCTGAATTCGCCAAATTGGTACTTATCGTGGTCTTTTCTTTGGTCTTGAGCCATCGAAAAGACCCTAAATATTTAGATAAACGGACCTTTTTAACCATATCTCTCTTTGCCTTCCCTCCCATTCTTCTGGTTGCCGCGGGCGACTTGGATCAAGGGGGCATCCTCTTTTTGATCTATCTTTCTTATTTATTGGCCGCCGGTATCCCCAAACGCCTTTTTTTGAGTTTGTTGTTAGGATGTATCCTTGTCGGGGCCGTGGCCGGGCCAAAGTTATGGGCAGTACTCAAGCCGTATCAACGGGCTCGGGTGGAGGCCTTTCTTAACCCAGAGGCCTTTAAGTTAGATCGGGGGTATCAAATCTTGCAAGCCCTCATCGCCGTAGGGTCAGGAGGGCTAACCGGTCAAGGGTTTAAAGAGGGGCTTTCAAGCCGTCTTAACTATTTACCGGAAAAGAATACCGATCTTGCCTTCGCTGTCTGGGCCGAGGAATGGGGTTTTATAGGGACCAGCGTCGTCCTTATTTTATTTGCTGCTCTTATCTTCCTCATCCTGCGTCTTTCTTTTCAGGTGCGTGATCCTTTAGGACGTATGCTCTGTTTCGGAGCAGCGACCATGTTTTTCTGGGAAACGAGCATCAATATAGGTGGAATTTTGCACCTTTTACCAGTGGCCAGTATCCCTCTACCGTTCTTGAGCTATGGGGGGTCGGCGGTTTTGGTCAACTTGGCCACCCTTGGATTGGTGTTTGCCGTATCTCGGAGGCGCTATTCCTTTCGATAAGGAATTTGAGCGCCTAAAACGTTATTTTTCGCACATAATCGACTTCTTTGGTCCTGTAAGGGCGATTGACATGCAAAATGAAATGATGTAAAAGCGCCAGCATGAATGGTTATTCATAAAAAGGGTATCCATGAAATCCGGACGGGAGAGGGGTAGCTGATGTTAGCGCTCAACATTACACTCATTATCCAGATCGTAGAGGCCTTGATCATGACGGCCATCTTGAACGCCATCCTGATCAAGCCAATTATGAGGACCTTTAAAGAGCGGGAACAGAAGTTTGAGGGCTTGAGGGGAGAAATCGAACGTTTTACCCGTGGGGCTGAAGAGGCCCTTCAGCAGTATCAGCAGCGTTTGAATGAGGCTCGTATTGAAGGTAACCGTAAACGGGAAGAGTTGAAGTCCGAGGCCAAGGCCGAAGAGAAAAAGATTCTCGATGCGGCCACTAAAGAAGCTGAACAACTCAAGACGCAAATGCTCTCCCAGTTGACCCAGCAGCTCCAGCAGGTAAGGGAGTCTCTAAAGGCTCAGGTAGAGATGTTTGCGACTGGCATCGCCGAGAAGCTCTTGGGGAGGTCCCTATGAGACGGTGGTTGGTATATATCTTATTTTTGGTGGTTGTTTTTTCTTATGGTCTATCTTGGGCCACCGAAGAGGCGCAGGAGGCCCCGGCGGTAACAGAGACAGCGGTCCACGAAGGTGGTGAAGCCGTTGCTCCTGAAGCCGGTCATGAGGCGGTAGCCGAGGGTCATGAAGCGGTGGCTGAACATGAGGCTGTTCATGGTGAGCATGCCGCACATGGTGTGCATCCCCATGTGACCTCCAAGCAACTTCGGAACCTCCTTTGGTGGACGGTCAACTTTATCGCCTTGGTCTTTATTTTGGTAAAGTATGGCCGTAAGCCCATGGCGGATATGTTCCGGGCGCGGCGTGAGGCCATCGAGAATGAATACAGAGAGCTGGAAGAAAAACGCGCCGAGGCCGAGGCCAGGTATCAGGAATATGAAAAGAAGCTGGCCAAGCTAGAAGAAGAGGCGCGAGCTATTATGGAGGCCTTTATCGAGCAGGGGAAGAAGGAGAAGGAGCGTATCATTCAAGAAGCCCATGAGACCGCAGAGCGTATTAAGCAACAGGCTGAATTTTATGTGCAGCAAGAGTTAGAGAAGGCTCGGGAGTCTCTCCGGAAAGAGGTGGCCGAGCTTTCGGTAAAATTGGCTGAACAAATTATCCGAGAAAAGATCACTGCTGAGGATCAGAAACGTCTGGTTCAAGAATTTATAGAAAGGGTGGTGCACTAAATTGATTAGGACAATCGTAGCCCAAAAATACGCTCGTGGTTTGTTTGCTGCCGGTAAGGAAGATGGTCGTTTTAAGGAATATGGTGAGGAACTCCAGCGGGTAGCGGAGTTCCTAGAGGGCCAAAAGGAGATCTTGGAGGCCTTGGAAAGTCCTATTTATCCTCCGGATCTCAAGATGGAGATCATCGAGGAGATCATCAAGGCCCTCCAGGTAGACGAGACCATAGCCAAGTTTTTGAGGCTCTTGGTCGAGAAACGGCGTATTCACTTCATCACTGATATCGTCAAGGCCTATCAGGCCCTTTTAGACGAAGAGCTTGGTATTGCTCGGGTGGAAGTCCATGTGCCCACCGAGCTTGACGAAGAGATGCAGAAGGCCTTGGCCGAGGCCTTAGCCAAGAAGGTGGGCCGGGAAGTGGTCCTCAATGTAATTCAGGACCCGGAGATCATCGGTGGGGTAATGGCTAAGGTAGGTGATCTGGTCCTGGATGGTAGTATCCGGGCCCAGTTAGAAAAATTTAAAGAATCTATTATAAGGGGTGAGGTGTCCTGATGCAGGGGATTAGAGTAGAAGAAATCAGTGATCTTATTAAAAAGCGTATTGAGGAGTATGAGAAGAAAGTAGACCTAAACGAGATGGGCGTCGTCATCTCCATTGGTGACGGCATCGCCCGTGTTTATGGTCTCCGCAACTGCCAGGCCATGGAGCTCATCGAGTTCCCTGGCGGGGAAATGGGCATCGCCCTCAACCTGGAATTTGACAACGTCGGTGTGCCCATTATGGGTGATGCCACCAAGATTAAGGAGGGCGATATTGCCAAGCGGACGGGGCGTATCGCCGAAGTCCCGGTAGGTGAAGCGGTCCTGGGCCGAGTGGTAGACCCACTAGGGCGTCCGCTTGATGGTAAAGGGCCCATCCAAGCCAAGGAGTTCCGTCGAATCGAGCTCAAGGCCCCGGGTATTATTGCCCGTAGGCCGGTGCATGAGCCCATGTACACTGGGCTTAAGGCCATCGACGCCATGACCCCGATTGGTCGTGGTCAGCGTGAGCTCATCATCGGCGACCGTCAGACTGGTAAGACGGCCATCGGGATTGACGCCATCATCAATCAGAAAGATAGCGACATTTATTGTATCTATGTGGCCTCCGGTCAGAAAAAGGCCTCGGTGGCCCAGATCGTTGAGGTCTTGAGGCGCCATGGGGCCATGGAATACACCACCGTGGTTGCTGCCTGTGCCTCTGACCCGGCCACTTTGCAGTACATTGCACCTTATTCCGGTTGCGCCATGGGTGAGTATTTCCGGGATACTGGTCGGCATGCCTTGATCATCTACGACGACCTTTCCAAACAGGCCAATGCCTATCGTGAGATGGCTCTTCTCCTCCGTCGTCCTCCGGGACGTGAGGCTTACCCGGGTGACATCTTCTATAATCACTCCCGTTTGCTTGAACGGGCGGCCAAGCTTAATGAAGAGCATGGTGGTGGGTCGCTTACGGCCCTTCCGATTATTGAGACCTTACAGGGTGACGTTTCGGCCTATATTCCGACCAACGTCATCTCTATTACCGATGGTCAGGTCTATTTAGAGCCGAGCCTTTTCTTTGCCGGTATTCGTCCGGCGATTAACGTTGGTCTTTCGGTCTCCCGCGTTGGTGGTGCGGCGCAGATCAAGGCTATGAAGCAGGTTGCTGGTCGTCTACGTTTGGAGTTGGCGCAGTATCGTGAGTTGGCGGCCTTTGCCCAGTTCGGTTCAGAATTAGATCGTGCCACCCAACGGGTCTTGCATCGTGGGGCGCGTCTTACGGAGATCCTCAAACAGCCACAGTATCAGCCTCTACCGGTTGAAAAGCAGGTCTGTATCCTCTTTGCTGGTACTCGTGGTTTCTTGGATGAGATGCCCCTTGATGTCCTTGGTGATTACGAGCAGGAGCTCTATGAATTCATAGAGTCTCGTTATCCAGAAATATTCAAAGAAATCAAGGAAAAGAAAGAGATCAGCAGTGAATTGGAAGAGAAGATGAAGACAGTCTTTGCGGAATTTAATGAAGAATTTAAGAAACGTCACAATGTTGAGACGGTTCCAGTGCCTTAAAGATCATAAGTAGGTGAGGAGCGATGCCGAACCTGAGAGATATCAAACGAAAGATAGAAGCGGTTAAGAAGATTGGCCAGATTACGAAGGCCATGAACATGGTGGCCGCGGCGAAGCTGCGTGGTGCCCAGGAGCGGGTGGAGCAGTTTCGCCCCTACGCCTCCAAATTTAAGGCGGTAATTACGGAGTTGGCTGCCTCCAAAGCCGTTGATCCTTCTCAGTTTGCCTTGATGCAGCAACGTGAGGTCAAGAAGGTAGAGGTCATTTTGATTACGGCTGATCGCGGTCTTTGCGGGGCCTTTAATGCCAACTTGATCAATCGAGCGGAAAAGTTTATCAAGGAACAAAAGGCCAAGGGCCGTGATGTCTCCATGATCTGTGTCGGGAAGAAGGGGGCGCAGTACTTCCGGAAGTTCGATTTCTTGCGGAAAGAATATGTAGACATCATGGGCCGGGTGGAGATCTTTAATGCTCGTGAGGTGGCCCGTGAGGCCATGCGTGCCTTTATCGATGAAGAGGTAGATGAAACCTACCTCATTTACGGCTATTTTATTAATGTCGTCCGTCAGGTACCCAAGCTGGAAAAGCTCTTACCCATCTCTATTGAAGAAGAAGAGGGTGGGGAGCAGGTAGAAGAAGGTGGCCCGATGGGGGCTTATATATATGAACCTTCGGCAGAGGAGATCTTCCAAGAAATATTGCCCCTTTACGTGAATACGCGCGTCTTTGCTGGTATGCTAGAGACAGCAGTTAGTGAACAGGCAGCCCGGATGACGGCTATGGACAACGCCAACCGGGCCTGTAGTGATATGGTGCATAGTCTTACGCTCCTCTTTAATAAGACCAGGCAGGCGGCTATTACTAAAGAGCTTATGGATATCGTAGGCGGTGCTGAGGCCCTGAAAAAGGGTTAGTAAAGTTTAGTAAGGAGGAAGGCTATATGGCCGAGGAAAAAGTAATAGGGAAAATAGTCCAAGTTATGGGGCCGGTTGTGGACGTTGAGTTCCCGCCGGGTAAAGTACCGAAGATCCTTGATGCCTTGCGGGTAACCAACCCGGCGATCGACGATCGTGAGTGGAATCTGGTTTTAGAAGTCGCCCAACACTTGGGTGATAATGTTGTCCGCACCATCGCCATGGATACCACCGACGGTTTGGCCCGTGGTCAAGAAGTCTGGGCTACTGGTCAGCCGATCGTGGTGCCGGTAGGTAAAGGCGTCTTGGGTCGGATCATGAACGTGGTTGGGGACCCGGTGGATGAAGCTGGTCCGATCCAGGCCGATAAATTCTTCCCCATTCACCGACCGGCTCCGGCCTTCACCGAACAGGATGTTACCATTAAGGTCTTGGAAACCGGTGTTAAGGTCCTTGACCTTCTGGTACCCTTCCCCCGTGGCGGTAAGATGGGTACCTTCGGTGGCGCTGGCGTGGGTAAGACGGTCGTTATGATGGAGATGATTCACAACATCGCCATGGAGCACGGTGGTATTTCCGTGTTCTGCGGTGTTGGTGAGCGGACACGTGAAGGGAACGACCTCTACCTCGAAATGAAAGAGTCCGGGGTTATCGATAAGGCCGCTCTGGTTTACGGTCAGATGAACGAACCACCTGGAGCCCGTGCGCGAGTAGGGTTGACCGGGGTTACGGTGGCCGAATACTTCCGTGACGAAGAAGGTCAGGACGTGCTTCTCTTTATCGATAACATCTTTAGGTTTACCCAGGCTGGTTCTGAAGTTTCGGCCTTGTTAGGTCGTATCCCTTCAGCCGTCGGTTATCAGCCGACCCTGGCGACGGACCTTGGTGCCTTGCAGGAACGGATTACTTCGACCACTAAGGGCTCTATTACTTCGGTTCAGTGCGTATACGTCCCTGCTGACGACCTGACTGACCCAGCTCCGGCAACGACCTTTGCCCACCTGGACGGTACCGTCGTTCTTTCCCGTCAGATTGCTGAGCTTGGAATTTATCCCGCCGTGGATCCGCTAGACTCCCAGTCTCGAATCCTTGATCCGAACGTCTTGGGTGAGGAACACTATGGTGTTGCCCGTCAGGTCCAGCAGGTCTTGCAGCGTTATAAGGACTTGCAAGATATCATTGCTATCTTGGGTATGGATGAATTGTCCGAGGAAGACAAGATCATCGTTGCCCGAGCTCGTAAGATTCAGCGTTTCTTGTCTCAGCCCTTCCACGTGGCCGAGCAGTTTACTGGTACCCCTGGTCGTTATGTCAAACTAGAAGATACCATCAGGGGCTTTAAGGAGATCCTTGAAGGTAAACACGACGATCTTCCTGAACAGGCCTTCTATATGGTCGGTACCATTGAAGAAGCGGTGGAAAAAGCCAGGCAAATGGCTGCTGGAGGTTAGTAATGGCACGTATCCTCTTGGAGATCGTTACTCCAAGCAAAATGGTGGTTAGCGAAGAGGTAGATCTAGTCACCGCTCCCGGAGTGGCGGGTGAATTTGGTGTGATGGCCAAGCATGCTCCCATGGTGGCGGCGATAAAGATCGGTGAGTTACGTTATCGGGTGGGGGACAAGGTAGAGTATTTGGCGGTGAGCGGTGGTTTTTGTGAAGTAAGTCGAAATAAGATTACCTTTCTCTGCGAATCGGCAGAGAAGGCGGAGGAGATAGACGTTGAACGGGCCTTAAGGGCCAAGGAGCGGGCTGAGCGTCGTATCCAAGAGGCCATGGCTCAGGCCGAGAAAATAGACATGGCCCGGGCGCAGGCTGCTCTCCAGCGGGCCTTGGTTAGGTTGAAGGTGGCTGAACACGCCCGCGGTGGGGCCTGATATAGCCTAATTTCAGAAAAGGGTTTAAAAGGGGCAACTTCGGTTGCCCCTTTTTTATTTGAGGAGGGAGGCTATGGCCTTGGCGGTGGTCGTTTTGGCGGCAGGCAAAGGCACCAGAATGAAATCCCCTTATCCCAAGGTCCTGCATCTCCTGGCCGGGGAGCCGATGATCATCCATGTGGTCGAAACGGCCCTGGCCCTTCGTCCCGATCAACTCTTGGTAGTAGTGGGCTACAAGGCGGATTTGGTCAAAAAGGCCCTCAAAGATTATGATCTGGAGTGC
>CAZROA010000008.1:0-26182 GCA_964601575.1 uncultured Thermodesulfobacteriota bacterium | reverse complement strand
CACCGTTTAGGATATGGCCGCCGGTTATTTAAGGACGATCCATTAGAGCTTTCCTACGAGATCCAAACCCGGCGTAAGGGTTTCCTTGCCCGGTTCCCAATTGGCCGGACATACCTTGTCGCCATGCTCCCGGACGAATTTCGCAGCCTGAACCTTCCGTAAAAGCTCCTTTATGCTGCGCCCTATGCTGTTGTCATGGATCTCATAGGCCCTTAACACCCCGTCGGGATCTATCACAAAGGAACCTCTAAGCGCAAGGCCCGCCTCTTCAATATAAGTCCCGAAAGCGCGGCTCAATTTCCCCGTAGGATCGGCCACCATCGGATATTTGATCTTGTTGATCGAAGGAGAGCTGTCATGCCAGGCTTTATGCACATAGACCGTGTCTGTGCTTACACTTAAAACCTCAGCGCCCAATTCCCTGAATTCATCGTAATGCTTAGCCGCCTCTTCCAATTCGGTCGGACAAACAAAGGTAAAATCCGCTGGATAGAAACACACCACCACCCATTTCCCGCGATAGTCCGAAAGCTTAATCGTCTTGACCTCACCCTGGTGATAGGCCTGGGCCTCAAACTCGGGGGCCATTGTCCCTGGTCTTATACACATAGCCGTACCTCCTTTGGTATTTTGGTTATTTATTGCTCTTATCTAAGATTTGTTTCTAATTTGAGCAGAACGAAAACGAATGTTGAATATTTTATTTGATAACTATAAATTTATAATTTTTCTAAGCTTAGAATAAAGAAAAATCGTTGTCAACACAAATTTTAAAGGTTTTGGACCAAACGTTTGCCGGTATTGGTCTTGAAATGGGAGGAAAGATCCTTTCCTAGGGTTTTAAGGGTAAGAAGCTGGGCATCATGGAGGATGGCCGCTTCTTTGGTCTCGGCTCCTTGAAGGGTCATCAAGATTTCCCGAAGGAGCTCCGACGGTGCTCTGAGGGTTTTGAGGAGATTTTCCGCCTCTTCTTTCATTTCAAAAAGATAGCTTGCCGCTAATATCACCGGAAGTTTACCGCCCTCTTCAAGGGCAATCACTTCGGCAAACCTCTCTCTTTTCTGGATCCTTTCAAGGATCAAGGGATCGTCTTTAAACCGAGCCCAAATCTCGGCCTTGAGGCGCTCTTTAAAGACCAGGTACTGTTGTTCACGAAGCTCTGGTGGGAGGCTTCCCAGACACTGCTCGGCATAGGGACAGTAAGCCGCACAGCCAAAGTCCATTCGCGGATTAGGTAGACGCCGCCCACAACCCGGACAGGGACGAGAGGCGTCATCCTTGAAGAATTCAACCATGGTGCCACACTCTGGACAGCGCACCTCAAAGATGGCGTCTTCCTTCCAGTAACGGGTATCTTGCCCAGGACACTTCATGAATCTTCTCCTAGGATGGCCTTTCTAAAATTTGACCAACCCACCTCTTCTATGAGCTGCCCCAGCCTTTCCCCGCGGCGGTTGTGGGCCTTATAAAAGGAAATGACCTTTTTCAAAATTTGTAAGACCTCCTCTTCGGTGGCGAAAGAGACTAATTCCTGGGCCAGCCGTGGGTGCCGGCCAAGCTTTCCCCCTACCAGGATCTGGTAGCCTGTGCGCCCGGGAGTCAAGGCCCCCGAGGCACAGGCCCTTACACAGGCACCGCAATTAAGGCATCTCTCCGGGTCGATGACCGGGAAGCGATCCTCAACCCTTATGGCCCCTTCCTCACAGGCCTCTTCACAACTACCGCACTTGGTACATTCCCCGGTAAGCTCCGGTTCCATCTGACCGATGAGGCCGAAGTCCTGGATATGGACCTGCGAGCAGGCATTCGGACACTCGGAAATAGCCACCCGAAACTGGTGATGGTGCCTTAAAGGACCACCCACCTTTTCCTGCAAAAACTCGGTAAGTTTTTCCCGACGCAGGAGATCTTCTATTCGCTCAAGGAGGGTGGCCGAAGAAGTAACCGCATTGGGGCATCCCCTGGCCCCGCGACAGGCCTTAACCCTGAAACCCGTTAATTCCTTCAACCTAACCCCCTAAAATATCTTTTTTGAACTCCTCAAATCCTACGCGCTCGATCAGGCGCCCAAGGCGATCGCTTTTCTTACCCTTGGCCTCGTAATACTTGATAACTCTATCTGCCATCTCTAAGGCCTCTTCCGTAGAGAGATTCTCAGCCAGCACCTGAGCGAGCATGGGCCTTGCGCCTCCACAACCACCAACCGTTATTGTCCAGCCCTTGGGCTTACCCACAAAGCCGAGGTCCTTGATGCAATTTTCGGCACACTGGTTGATACACCCAGAGACCCCGATCTTGAACTTCGCTGGGAGCTGATAGCCGTGATAGCGCTTATCAAGCTCCGCCCCTACAGCCAAAGAGTCCTGCTGCCCCATTCGGCAAAAGGTTATGCCAGGACAAACTTTGATACTCCTTACGCAATTTCCCACCGCTGCCCCGGGCTCAACCCCAAACTCTGTCCAAACCTGGTCAATGTCTTCTTCTTTCAAGCCTACCAGGGCAATGCGATCAGCACTGGTAAGCTTCATGGCTGACACCCCATATTTTTCAGCCACCTCAGCCATCTTGCGTAAAAACTCAGGTGTTACCACTCCCAGGGGTACATGAGGCACCACCGCATAGGTCTTCTTGTCACGCTGCAAGACAGCCCCCTTCTCTCCGTCTTTTAACATGCCGAAACCTCCTTAATTTTATTTAAGAATGTCCTGGACCATCTTGAGATTGGTCTGACTAAAGTGCTCTCTTACAGCCTGGTTAACCTTCTCCAGCAGGTCTCCCAGGATGCAGCGCTTACCACCACAGAGTGGCTCCTTAAAAAGACAGAGCCGATCCTCAAGGGGCCCGTGAAGCACCTCAAAGATTTCAAGAAGGGTGATTTCTTCCGGTGGTTTGGCGAGCTCGTAACCTCCCTTTGGCCCGCGAACGGCTCTGACCAATCCGGCCCGAGCAAGCGTCTGGAGGACCTTGGCCAGATGGGCCTCCGAGGCTTTAAGCCTCTTGGCGATCTCCCCTACCCTCTTGGGTTCTCCAACATGAGCCGCCAAAAACACCATGGCATGAAGCCCTAAAGACAACGCCTCCGAAATCCTCAATATGCTCCCAGCCATAATTTAACCTTTAATAATATTTCGATATTTAAATACCTGATTACTTAAAAGGTGTCAAGATCTAGGTAAAACACGAGCACTTTTGGTGAAATTTCCAAAAAAGGGTATAAAAAAACCGGAGGTAGATAATATGGCCCTTGAAAAGTACCTAGCTATAGCGCGAGGAAATGAGGCCGCTGATTTTTGCCTGAAACAGGCCAGAGTGGTCAATGTCTTTTCCGGTGAGATCGAAGAACGAGATATTTACGTGGCCAGAGGGAAAATCATCGGCTTTTCACCGCGAGAAGCCAAAGAAAAAATTGATCTCGCCGGTGCCTATGTCCTCCCGGGATTTATCGATGCCCATCTCCATATCGAGAGTTCTTATCTCACTCCGGTGGAACTGGCCAAGATTTTGCTGCCCTGTGGTACTACTTGTGCCATCTGTGACCCGCATGAAATCGCCAACGTAGCCGGGCTTGAGGGAATTAAATACTTCCTACGCGAGGCCCAAAAGGTCCCTTTTTCTTTTTATTTTACCGCCCCTTCTTGTGTCCCGGCTTCTCCCCTTGAAACCGCCGGGGCGGTGCTTGGCCCGGACGAGGTGGCCTGGCTCCTTAAACAACCACAAGTCATCGGCCTGGCTGAAGTGATGAACTTTCCCGGGACCATCGCCGGGGAACCAGACCTCTTGGCCAAGATACGGATCACCAAGGCCTTGGGTAAACACATAGACGGCCATGCCCCAGGGCTTTCAGGTCTGGGCCTTGAGGCCTATCGCCTGGCCGGCCCGGCCAATGATCATGAAACCATCTCCTTGGAGGAAGCCAAAGAAAAGCTTGCCCTGGGTTTTACGGTCTTCATCAGAAGGGGCACAGTGGCCAACAACTTGGGAGACCTCCTGCCCTTGGTCTCTGAAAATAATTGGCCTTTCTTTACCTTGGTAAGCGATGACGTAAACGCCAAAGAGATCTTAGAAAAGGGCCATCTAAACCGTGTCCTTGGTGAGGTGGTAGACCTTGGACTTTCACCGATCACAGCGGTGCGTTTGGTCACCATCTCCCCGGCCAGACATTATCATCTCCTTGATCGAGGAGGGATCTTCCCCGGGGCCAGAGCCGACTTGGTGGTGGTCAAGGACTTAGAGAGATTTGAAGTCCAGGCCGTTTGGTCGGCAGGCCGTTTGGTGGCCAAAGAGGGTAGACTCTGTGAAAAAATCCCTCGACCAGAAGAGGCCTTCGCCCGTCCCTTCTCTTTACCACGTGATTTGGATCTTCGTGTCCCGGTTCAAGGGGAACGCCTGCGAGTCATTGGCCTTATTCCTGGTCAGATCGTCACCGAACACTTAATTCTCGAACCCACGGTCAAAGACGGCCTGGTGGTAGCCGATCCAGCGCGAGATTTGGCCAAGATCGTCTGTATTGAACGCCACCACGACACCGGGCGTTACACCGTGGGCTTTGTCCAGGGCTTTGGTCTCAAAAGCGGGGCCTTGGCCTCGACCGTGGCCCATGACAGCCATCATCTCCTGGTCGTCGGTATGAATGACGAAGACATACTTTTGGCGGCCAAAGAGCTGGCTAGGTTAGGCGGAGGACAGGTGGTGGTTGATAAAGGACAAATTATGGCTACCCTCCCGCTACCGGTGGCCGGGCTTATGAGTACCCTTTCTGCTAATGAAGTAGCCGAACGCCTTGAAGCTTTACACCAAGCAGCCAAGGCCTTGGGATGTCTGTTACCAGAACCATTTATGAGCCTTTCTTTTCTAGCCCTTCCGGTGATTCCCTACTTAAAGATTACCGATCAGGGGCTCGTAGATGTAGAGCGCTTTGAGTTCGTTTCCCTTATGGACTAAAGAAGCATCTCCATCACCCCGGCCACAAAAAAGGCCTCCACCGGCATCAACCCCAACTGAAGGGCCTGCTGATAAACCTGCATCGGCGTGAGGGGTTGATTTTGAGACCAGGACAGAATTTGATGCAAGGCCTGTCTGATAAACGGACGCCTGGCCTTGGCCATGGTTACCATCTGTGTTGCCATTTGGATCTCCTGCGGTGGCAACCCCTTTTGCATAGCAAGGTTAGATACCGTTTGTTCAGCCGGAAACCCGGTCATTACTTCTTGAAAAAAGGCCTGTTGAACTACCATACCGATGGTAGAAAACCTCAACATTTGAAAGGCATAGGAGGCCGCTACCATTTGGGCCTCTTCCTGGGTTAGACCGAAGGCAAGTGCCTTTTGAATAACGACTTCCGGTAGTTGCGGACCAGCCATCTGGGTTTCCGCCAAAATTTGTTGGAGTACCTGCATGCCCTGGGGAGTTATCTCCGCTGCATCTGACTTAGACCTTTTACCGGAAACGAAAAAATTAAGAAGCCCTTTGACTGCTCCCTCAGCCAAACTGCTCCAGACATCGCTTTCTTGTTGAAACATGGAAAGGGGATCAAATGACATACCTCCAAAAAACATATCCACCCTCCTTAGGTTTTTAAATTTATGATAAGCCAAAAAATTCCGTAAAATCGAGTAAAAGTTTAAATCCGGTAGGAGTCTTTCTTTTGCGTAGAAAGCCAAAAACAAATTTTATATCTGTTTTCCTCTTTTTTTCTCTTTATCCCTCGGGTAAAAGAAAAGACATGATTTTGGGCCTGGGAGTAGACCTGGTGGAGATAAACCGCATCCGTTTCCTTCTAAAGCATTACGGAAAGCGTTTTCTAGATCGAGTCTATACCCCCGAGGAGACAGCCTTTGCCCTTCGTCGTTCTGACCCGGCCCCTTTTTTGGCCGCAGCCTTCGCCGCTAAAGAAGCGGCTTCAAAGGCCCTGGGGACCGGGCTTCGAGGGGTCTCCTGGCGGGAAATGGAAGTCTGTCACCACCATTCAGGCAAACCCTATCTCATCTTTCATGGTCGGGCCAAAAGGCGTTTTCAGGACCTGGGAGGGGTCGCAAGCCATCTTTCCCTCTCCCATGAGAAAAATCAGGCCGTTGCCGTAGTCATCATCGAAGGAGAACCGCTATGAAACTAGTCTATGCCCAAGAGATGCAAGCCCTTGATCGTTACACCATCGAGGAACTGGGTATCGCCGGCGAGATCCTCATGGAAAACGCCGGGCGTGGAGTGGCTGAAATCATCTGGTCGCGTTTCCGAGAAGAAGCCAAAAAAGGGGTCCTCATCGTCTGCGGCCCGGGGAACAATGGTGGAGATGGCTTTGTCGTGGCCAGACATCTGGCCCAAAGGGGTGTGCCCATTCAGATCGTCCTCATAGCCTCACCGGAGAAATTCAAAGGCGAGGCCTTACTAAACTTTCGCATCGCCCAACGGATCTATCTCCCTTTGGCTCAACTTACCGAGAAAAATCTCCCCGAGTTTTCGCGGGTGCTTGAGGCCTGCGGCTTGGTCGTAGATGCCATCTTTGGCACCGGGCTTAAGCGCCAGGTAAGCGGGCTTTTTGCCCAGGTAATCGAAGAGATCAATAAATCCGGCAAACCGGTAGTAGCGGTGGATATACCTTCCGGGCTTTCGGCAGATACCGGAAAGCCCTTAGGGGTAGCAGTAAAGGCCACCCTCACCGCGACCATGGCTCTGCCCAAGGTAGGGCAGGTGGTCTATCCCGGTCGGGAATATGTCGGCGAATTAGAGATAGTAGACATCTCCATGCCCCAAAGCGTGATCGAAGAACGAGGCCCTAAGAGAGAATGGCTTACGGCAGACTGGGCCCGGGGGCTCCTTTCCCCTCGAAGACCAGACACTCATAAAGGCACCTATGGTCACGTCCTGGTCATTGCCGGGTCTACCGGAAAGACTGGAGCGGCTATTCTAGCGGCCCAAGGGGCCTTGCGCGGCGGGGCCGGATTGGTGACCTTGGTCTGCCCCAAGAGCCTTGACCCCATCTTTGAAACCACTCTGATCGAGGCCATGACCGCCCCTGTCCTTTATGAAACCAAAGAGGGGAGTCTCTCCGCCGAGGCCTTTGAGGTCGTCTCCGAATTGAGTGAAGGGAAAAAAGCCGCCCTCCTCGGCCCCGGGGTAGGGCTGGCCCCGGAGACCTTGGCCTTTATTCAGCGGACCATCGCCGAATTGCCTCTACCCATGGTGGTCGATGCCGATGCCCTGACCGCCATCTCCGGCCAGATCTTCCATGTCCGTCGGGCCCAGATGCCCCGTATCCTTACCCCTCACCCCGGGGAGATGGCCCGTCTGCTGCAGACTACAAAAGACAAGATCCAGGCCGATCGTCTGGAGGCCGCAAGGGTGGCGGCTAAGGAGGCCAACGCCGTGGTGGTCCTAAAAGGAGCGGCCACAGTCATCGTCTCCCCTGACGGGAGAGAGGCGGTAAATAGTACCGGGAATCCCGGTATGGCCAGTGGCGGTATGGGAGACGTGCTCTCCGGCCTTATCACCGCCTTCCTGGCCCAGGGATACGACCCCTTTGAGGCCGCCTGTCTAGGGGTCTTTTTGCACGGCATGGCCGGCGATCTCCTTTCCGCAGAGAAAGGGCCTTGGGGTTATACCGCCTCAGAATTGGCGGAAAAGGTACCGCTGGTGATCAAAAAACTCCTCTTCCAAAGACGCTATGAAAGTCATTGAGACCAAGAGCCCCGAAGAGACCAAGGCCCTGGCCCAAGAGATAGCCCAAGGCCTTGAGCCTGGAGAGGTGATCTTGCTTGAGGGAGACCTTGGGGCCGGAAAGACCACCTTTATCCAGGGCCTGGCCGAAGGCTTAGGAGTTCCTGAAGATTATTATGTCTCAAGCCCTACTTTTGCCTTGATAAACGAGTATCCCGGAAGGATTACCCTGTTCCACGTAGACCTTTATCGCCTTGAGCCCAAAGAAGTAGAAGACCTGGGGCTTGAAGATCTCTTAGACCAAGGGGTCATAGCCATCGAATGGGCCGAACGTCTGCCTTTTTCCTTTCCCAAGGGCCTTCGTATCCGAATCGAGATCCTCGATCAGAATAGGAGACGTGTGGTCATAGCCCCGCTTGAAGGAGAAAAATCATGATTTTTAGTCCCTTTGCCATCTTGTTTTTCTTTTTCTTCTTGGCCCTGGTTGGGTTTCTCTTTGTCTTTCTACATGTCGGTATTATTACCGTGGCCGCAGGCAAACTCGGACTCACCGGAGATCAAATCCTTACTTTCCTCCTCGGTTCCCTCATCGGGAGCCATATCAATATCCCGGTGAAAAAAATCGATCACGGCTACGAATTTCACCCCGAACGGGTAGTCTCCTTCTTCGGTATCCGTTACGTTGTCCCCCCGGTATACGAACCCCGGAGAACAATCATTGCCGTCAACGTCGGGGGTTGCGTCATCCCGGTCTTCCTTTCCCTTTACCTCATCCTTCACCATGGGCTCCTCCTTACCCCCTTGGTGGCCACGGTTATCGTCAGCGGTGTCTGTTACAAACTGGCCCGTCCTATTCCGGGCATCGGTATCGGTCTTCCCATGTTCATTCCACCTATAGTAGCCGCCTTGGTGGCCCTGATCATTGCCCCGGCTAAGGCCCCGGTGGTGGCCTATATCTCCGGGACCTTGGGCACCTTGATCGGGGCTGATATCTTACACCTTGCGGAGGTGACCAAATTACGGGCCCCGGTGGCTTCTATCGGTGGGGCCGGGACCTTTGACGGGATATTCCTCACCGGAGTGATTGCCGTTATCCTGGCCTAGTATGAAAAATACCGTAGACCGCCGCCCCGAGGAGCACAGGATAAGGATGAGTGATGACTGAGACCGGGACTTTTTTGACAAAGTCATTAAGTCGCCCCTTATCAAGGAAGGCCTGGATCAAGAGACCGGACCTGATCAAGGGCAAGATCTTGGGGGCGATCCCTCCCCCGATAAAGACCCCACCGGTGGCCAAACAGCGCAGGGCGAGATTACCGGCCTCCCGTCCATAGGCCTTAATAAAGATCTCCAAGGTTTTTTGGGCCAAAGGATCGCTCCCTTTCAGGGCCTCTTGGCCGATCTCTTTGGCCGAAGAAAGCCTTGCCTCTTGGCCTTCTTTCTCACAAAGGAAGCGATAGATGTTTTCGATCCCCGGGCCGGAAATCACTCGTTCGAGACTCACATGGACAAAACGCCGGGCCAGCCATTGATAAAGCGCCCACTCAAGATCATCGGTAGGGGTAAACTCGGCATGCCCAGCCTCGGTGGCCACCGGGATGGGATACGGGGCACCGCGGCGGATAAGCATGGCCTGCCCAAGGCCGGTACCAGCGGCGATGACACCGATATTCCCGCGCGGATCACGTCTTACCGGATGCAAGGGTTCGAGATACCGCGAAGGGATATGGGGCACGGCAAAGGCCATGGCCTCTAAGTCGTTTAATAAAAAGACCTCTTTTACCCCTAGGGCCTGCCGCAACTCGGCTTGAGAGAATCTCCAGCCCAGGTTGACCATACTCACTTGGCCGCGGATCACGGTACCAGCCACCGCCAAGGAGGCATAACCGGGGCTCGCTCCAGTCTCGGAGAGATAATTCTTGAGCAGGGAGACCAGGTTTTTAAACTCCTGGCTCGGATAAGTGGCCAAGGCCTTTGGTCTTACTGGACCGGTCAGCCGATAGAGCGCTATCTGGGTCTTGGTCCCCCCGATGTCAGCGGCAAGGAGCATGATTATTTTTTCTTGGTCTTTCGATATTGGTTGTAGAGTTCGACTATGTGATCCGTGAGATCAATGGCCGGCGAAGTCCAATAGACCCCAGGCATCTTTTTCTCCAGAATGAGGTCATAGCCCTCCTTTTCGGCCATCTGTTTGACCACTTGTTCTAAGTCTTTCAGGATCGGTTGCAGGGCCTTTTGTTCGGCCTGGCGCATCTCATACTGGGCATCCTCTCTCTGGGCCTGAAACTCCCGAAGCATCTTCTGATATTGTCTTTCCTTTTCCTGCCGGGCCTCAGGAGAAAGAAGAGGAGCCTTTTTCTCCAGATCGTCTTTGAATCTCTTGAGTTCTTGTTCCTTGCTCTGTAATTGCTGACGCAAGGTCTCGAATTTCTTCTGAAGCTTGGCCAAGGCCTCTTTTCCGGCCTCAGACCGACGGACCACCTGTTGTAGATCAACCACCCCGATCTTCAGTTCCTTGGCCATGGCCAAGGGTGTTAGACACAGGATGATAAGCAAACTCAAAAAGATCTTTTTCATCTAAACCTCCTTCTTAAAATTTCTTATCCAAAGCGAGTAATTCAGACTCAGAATTAACGATTGATGATAACCAGATCCACACGGCGATTGAGGGCCCAGGCCTCCTCGTTATGCCCCTTAGCCAAAGGCTTCTCTTCCCCGAAACTAACGGTGGTCAGCCGCTCGGGATCTATGCCCAAATTGACCAGATAACGCTTGACCACTAGGGCTCTTTTCTCCCCTAAGGCCAGGTTATATTCACTTGAACCCCGTTCGTCGCAATTACCCTGAAGCTCTACCTTGAATTCCGGATGATCCAGCAGATACCGGGCGTCTTCCCGCAGACGAGACTTCATGTCGTCTCGGATCTCATAGGAATCGAAATCGAAAAAGATGGCCTTAAGCGGAGGGGTACTCCGCCCATACAAGGCCCAATGTGCCCTCTCTTCCTCAGGGGTCAAGGCCTCCTCGGTAAATTCTGGCGTCTTCGGAGGGGAAACCTGTGGCTTTACCGCCGGAGATTCTACCTTAGTTGAAGGCGGTGGAGGGTAAGCCTCTTCTACCGGGGGACCGGTTGGTATCTCTTTCTTGGCACAAGCCACCAAAATAAGGACAATAAACATCCAAGGGAACCATCTCTTCATGATACCTCCTAGGCATAACCGGTTAGGTCTAGCTCAAGCATAAAATCCCCGGTCCAGGATTCAAGGCGGTGCTTGATAAGCCGGGTGATCCGGTGAAGGAGGACCAGCTCTTCGTTAAGCACCTGGGTAATACGGGCCATAACCTCTTCGGGGATCTTTTCGTAGTGCCTGATACAGAAATAATCTCGACAGAGCATGGGACGGGCAAAGATCTTACAACCCAGGGGCCCGACAAAAAAGCACCGCCCAGGGACCTCCCTTTCCTTAGGAAACTCCACCCCAAGGAGGAGATTTAGGATAAGGATCAAGATGGTACATTCGTTCTCAAGACCAATCTTACAGCAGCCCTTTTTTTCTTCTACCGTACAGATATAACATTCCCGAAAGGTACCGGCCTCTTCCATGGCCTGATTAGAGGCCTCGACCGCCTTTCGATATTCCTCAAGAAGAGGGGCTATCTCCGGGTCTTCCTTGAGTCCTTCTCCCCAGACCTCGAATAATTCCTTGGCAATCTCGATCTTTTCTTCGATAAGGCGTGTGGGATCAGGTCGCGGTAACCTTAAAATCCTCATGGCCTTCTTTTTAACATCTCTGATTCGTTCCTAAAAGGGGCAAACGGAAAATCCTTTTGATGCCAAGCCCGGATTCATAGATTAGCATCTTAGAAAAAACAAAACGAGGTAACCGATGGCCATTAAGAGCATGACTGGTTTTGGCCGAGCCGAAGGATTATGGGAAACGTGGAGCTTGAGGGTAGAGATTAAGAGCCTCAATCATCGCTTTTTAGAGATCATTCCCCGGCTTCCAAGGCGCTACCAAGGCCTTGAAGAAAGACTCCGGCGTCTTATTCGGGAAAGGTGTGCCCGAGGGCGTTTTGAGGTCTATGTCCAGATTATAGGCCTCCCCCCGGGGTTTCAGGCCCTAAACGTAAACACCGAGCTTGCCGCCCAATACATCTCGAATCTGCGGCTGTTAAAGACTATGTTTGGCCTGGCTGGAGAACCCCAGGTCTCAGACCTCCTTCGTATGCGTGACGTCTTCACCGCCGTGGAGTCAGAGGAAGACCTTGAGGCCTTATGGCAGGAATTCGAACCGGTCCTGAACAAGGCCTTGGAAGAACTGTTGCAGATGCGGCTCATCGAGGGTGAATACCTGGCTCGAGTCCTAAGGGAGCAGCTGGAACAGCTCCAAAAGATCATCAACCAAATCGAGGGCCTTCGGGAGCAGGTCTTTCACCGAGCCAAAATCCGCTTGGAAGAAAGGATAAAGACCCTCCTGGCCGACAAAGACTTGGATCCCCTGAGGCTCCACCAAGAAGTGGTCATCCTGGCGGACAGGATGGACATCACCGAGGAACTGGATCGCTTGCGTAGTCATCTTCGACAATTCGAAAAGACCTTAGATGAACCAGGGCCTCATGGCCGCCGTTTGGATTTTCTCATCCAGGAGATGTTTCGGGAGATAAACACCCTTTCCACCAAGGCCGGTGCAGCCGAAATTTCGCAGCTTGCGGTCGAAGCGAAATGTACGCTCGAAAAAATGCGCGAACAGGTCCAGAACATCGAATAAAATAAGCGTAATCTTTCACACATTGACGACAACCATTTATTTTGTTATGATCGTCGCCGAATTAAAGAATTTTGATGTGGGGGATTGGGATGAGTTGCAAGTGCCGTCTTTTGAACATTGGTTTTGGCAATTCGGTAGTCGCCGAGCGGATCATCGCCATTGTGAATCCGAATTCAGCGCCGATGAAACGCCTAAGGGAAGAAGCTCGTGAGTCCAAACGCCTGATCGATGCCACTCAAGGCCGTCGGACCCGTTCCATCATTATCACCGATAGCAATCACGTAATCCTTTCTGCGATCCAAGCAGAGACCATTTCTCAACGATTGGCCACGGATCTTATCAAGGCCTGTTCAGAAGTCTCTTCCGAGGAAAATGCCGAGGAAAAAGGTTCGCGCAAGAAGAAAGAAAAAGCCGCTTAGATGAGACGTGGATTTGCTCTGGTGGTCTCGGCCCCTTCCGGAGCGGGAAAGACGACCTTATGTCGCCGCTTGATTAGTGAAGACCCAGAAATTTCTTTTTCCGTTTCCTTTACGACCAGACCCCCCCGCCCTCGAGAAAAAGAAGGGGTAGATTATTTTTTTATCTCCAAGGAAACCTTTCAGAAAATGATCAAGGAAGGGGCCTTTTTGGAATGGGCTGAAGTCCATGGTCATTATTACGGGACCTCCAAGGCTCAGGTCTTGAAGGCCTTGGAAAGGGGGCAAGACATCCTCCTTGATATCGACGTCCAGGGGGCAGCCCAGGTCAAAAAGATCCTGGGCAAAGATGCCGTTTTGGTCTTTGTCCTCCCACCAAGCTTTGAAGAATTGGAAAGGCGACTCAGAAGGCGTTCCACAGAGAGTGAAATGGCTATCAGACAACGTCTGGAAAACGCCAAACTGGAGATAGCCCGGGCCGAAGAGTTTGAATATCTGATCCTAAACGATGATCTGGAAACCGCCTTCCAAGAACTGAAAAGCATCCTTGTGGCCGAAAGGCAACGTACTTTCCGCCGGGTCGATCTACTCCGACCATTCCGAAGATGAGCGAAGTCATCTGGGGAATCAATCCGGTCCTTGAGGCCCTGAAATCTCGACCAGAAAAGATCGAAGAGATCATCATTTCTAAGTCTCATCTACGGGGCAAGGTCTATCAGATCGTTGAGCAAGCCAAGAAATTAGGGCTTCCCTTAAAGATTCAAGCAAAGTTCCATCCGGCCAAGATCCCCCGGGAGGCCCAAACCCAAGGGGTGGTGGCCTATCTTTCAGAGTATCGTTACGCTGATCTTGCCGAGCTTAAGAGCAGATGGGAAAAGGCCCAAGAGGCGGCCTTAGTGGTAGCAGCAGACGGGATCACCGACCCCCAGAACTTAGGGGCCCTGATCCGGAGCGCTGAGGCCGCCGGGGCCCATGGACTGATCGTTCCCAAGAGGCGTTCGGCAGGCATCACCGGAGTAGTGGCCAAGGCCTCAGCCGGGGCCCTGATACATCTCCCTGTGGCCCGGGTCCCTAATCTGGTTCGAGCCCTTTCTTGGCTCAAAGACCAGGGCTTGTGGATCGTAGGCCTTGCCGGAGAAGCCCAGACGACCATCTACGAATTGGACCTAACCCTTCCAGTGGCCCTGGTCATCGGAAGCGAAGGAAAAGGCCTTCGAGAATTGGTGCGCAAAAACTGTGATTATTTGGCCTCTATTCCCATGAAGGGCCGAGTAGACTCATTAAACGCTGCGGTAGCCGGGGCCGTGGCCTTGTTTGAGGTGGTGAGACAGCGTTATTTCAAACTCAAGGAGCCGACTAAATGAACGGGCTTTTATATGGACTTTACCATTTAGGCGGAAAACTCCTAGAACCTATCTTTCAAAAAAAGGGCCTTCCGCCGGAAAGACAGGGCAAACTCCCAGGCCCGGTAGACCTTTGGCTCCATGCCTCTTCGGTGGGTGAGGCCACGGTAGCGGTGGCCATCCTAGAAGAATTCTTGAAGATAAGACCCAAGACCTCGGTTCTCCTTACCCTTTTTACCCCGACTGGGGTCAAAAGGGCCCAAGAACTGATTGGAGAGCGGGTAAAGGTGGCCCTCGCCCCCTATGACTTGCCTGAATTTATAAACCAAGCCTTGGCTTCTACCTCACCCACCGTAATGGCCTTGATCGAGACCGAGATCTGGCCGAATCTCATCGTTTATGCTCATGAGAAGGGGGCCAAGGTCCTCCTCCTCAATGGCCGGCTTTCGGCCAAGAGCTTTCCCCGTTATCGTCTGATCAAACCCTTGCTAAAAGGGCTTTTTGGGCTCTTTTCGGGCCTAGCGGTCATCGGCCCACCTGAAGCCAAAAGATTTGAGGCCTTGGGAGCACCACCGGAAAAGATGCAGATCTTCGGCAACGCCAAACACGATCTCTTGAAGAAAAGGGCCCATTCCCTAGATTCAAAGGTCCTCCGAAGGCGTTTGGACCTTGATCACGAAGAAATCGTCGTCTTCGGTAGTGTGAGACAAGGCGAAGAGGAGACCATAGCCCATACTATCAAGGGCCTTTGGTCACGAAAGAATTTGGTCTTTATCGTCGTCCCGCGCCATCTAAGACGCTTAACAACCTTGGAAAGGTCTTTAGATAAGAAGGGGCTCTCTTTTGCCCGCTGGTCTCGATTAAACGGCAAACGGGACCAACGAATTGTCTTGGTCGATGAGATCGGACCCTTGTTCGGCCTTTACAGCCTGGCCAAGGTGGCCTTTGTCGGTGGCAGTTTGGTCCCTAAAGGCGGGCAAAACCCTATGGAACCCGCGGCCTTTGGCGTCCCGGTCCTCTTCGGTCCGCATATGGAAAATTTTGAAAACGAGGCCCAGGTCTTGAGGAAAAACGGCGGGGGCTTTTTAGTCCAAAATACTCAAGAATTGATCTTTGTCGTCGAAGAATTGTTGGGTAAAGAGGCTCTTTATGTCCAGGCTTCTCAGGCGACCCGTAAGAGTTTAGAAGAGCTTAGTGGCGCGGCTTCAAAACAAGCCCAGTGGTTAGCCCGGTTCTTTTAATCTATTTCCACCTTGACCACTGGACAGGTCATGGTGTGGTGGATGTACTTAATGCCCTGAAGCTTCTTAAGAACCATCTCCGAAAGGGTATCGTGATCTCTGGTCTCCACCTCGGCGATGATATCATAGGGCCCCATGATGATGTCCAGGCGTTTTACCTCTGGCATTTCCCTTAGGGCCCGGGCCACGTCTGCCGTCTTGCCGATTTGGGTATTGATTAAGATATAAGCTTTTAAGGCCATGGCCTCCTCCTAATCGCCAAGGGAACGTTCTAAGAGCTCTTTTAATTCTTTCATCTCAAAGGGCTTAGATAACACGGCGTCGGCATGTTTTTCCTGGGCCAGGGCTTCCACTTCCTCACCAAAACCGGTAATGGCAATGACCGGAAGGTCTGGATTATCGCGCTTGATAATAGAGATGATCCCTATACCACTCACGTAGGGGATGGTGATGTCGGTGATCACTGCATCAAAGGTGTTACTCCTCAGGGCCTTTAAGCCGGTAAGCCCGTCTTCCGCCCCTTTGGCCTCGTAGCCAAGGAGCCTTAGATAATCAAGAAGCATGGTCAAGACTTCTTGATCATCCTCGATGACCAAAATCTTTTTCTTCATCTCTAACACCTCGGTTAAATTACTGTTTGATTAACAAAACCTTCTTGAAAACGCAAATCAAAATCTTTCATTATTTGTCATTCGTTCTAAAAGACGCTCCAAATGACTAAGTTCACGCCAGACTTCTTCCCTTCTGTTGGTCATCTGAGAAAGGGCAGTCTGTTGTTTGGCCAGGGCCTGAAGAGCGCGGGACAAGGCCTCTCGGGCCAGAAGGAGGTCTTGACGAAACTCTCCTGGCCCTTCAGAAAGGCCTAGGTGCTTGGCCATGAGATAGAGGCTTGTCAAGATCGGGAGGAGATGGGTATAGGAAACAACCACGATGGATTGGTTGGCCAGGGAAGCGGTTAAGGTGCGCGAAAGGGCATAGACCCCTTCTGGGACCACCGCCAGGCCGAAACCTAATGTCCGAGGATCAGTTAGATATTTAGTCATTTCGGTGATTCGAGTCTTCAAACGCCCTCTTAGTTCGGCCTCGGAAAGGCTCTCTTCGCCGGGGGTAACGAACTTGCTATCAATCGGGACCAGAAAGCCTCCGGGCAGTTTAAAGACAAATTCTACCCGCCCCTGGCCCAAAGGAACGTTTCGCTGGACCCAATCCTGCGGCAGAGAAGAGAGGACTTCTTCAAGGACCCTCTCACCGGATTCACCAGACCGCCTTCCAGCAAGGATATGAGAAAGATTTCGTAATTCTTCGCTTGCCCGGCGAAGATCCGCCTCAAGTCGAGGAAGCCTTTCCTCGGTCAGGCGTCTCTCAAGATCTAAAAATTGCCTCTCAAGCCTGGAAAGAGATTCCAACCACAGGGATTTTTGAATATTGCCTAAGCGCCAGACCAGATACACTCCGACCAGGACCAAGAAAACCAAAAGGGCCGCCAACCATACCGGCAAAGTAATCATGGTCTTTTTCTCCTGATTCGGTTACCTTTTCAATATGACATCCAAACAAGAGCTCCGAAAAGAGGCCCTTTTAAGGCGCAAATCCCTTCCCCTTGAGGAGAGAAGAGAAAAATCCAAGGCCATTATCAAGTACCTGATCCAAAGCCCCTTTTTTCGACAGGCCAGACGGATCTTGTTTTACGCCTCCTTTGACCACGAAGTTGAGACCTGGGAGGGGATCAAAGTTGCCCTTGCCCAGGGCAAAGAAGTCTATCTTCCCCGTACCAATATCAAGGAAAAACGTCTCTCCCTCCACCGGCTAACTGACCTTGAAGAGCTGACCCCAGGGGCCTATGGCATCTTAGAACCCCCGGTTCAAAACCCAAAGATAGACCCAGAGGCTTTGGACCTCATTGTCTGCCCAGGGGTGGCCTTTGATCTTCGGGGAGGGCGCCTTGGTTATGGTGGTGGTTATTACGATCGACTCTTGGCCAAGGCCCAAAAGGCCAAACGCGTGGCCCTGGCCTTTGAATGTCAAATCTTTGAGACCTTGCCCCTTGAGACCCATGATATACGCATGGAGATCATCATCACCGAAAAGGGACTAAAGGAAATCCTTTAATCGACGGGTACCAGCCGCCACCTCCTCAAGCCTGGCCAACCCCTTCCGGTCCCCCAGGGCCACCAGAGTATCGTTTACATCTAAAACATACTCCGGCGGAGGATTGAAGATCATCTCTCCGGTCACCTTGCGCACGGCCAGGATGATGGCCCCGGAAAACCGGCGTATCTCGCTCTCGATGAGTTTCTTCCCCACCAATTCTGATTTGGCCTGAATACGCACCTCTTCAAGCTGCAACTCCAGGTTGGCCTCAGGGGTGGCCAGCTCCAAAAAATCCGTTACCGCCGGACGAAGGATGGTCAGGGCCATTCGTCTGGCCCCAATGAGATAGGGAGAAATCACCTTATCAGCCCCGGCGCGTTCAAGCTTTCGCATGACGTGTTCTTCATCGGCACGGGCAATGATAAAGAGCTTCGGATTAAGGCTCCGGGCAGTTAAGGTGATGTAGACGTTATCCGCATCAGAGCCCAGGACCGAGACCAGACCTTTGGCCCGATCAATCCCCACTTTTTTGAGGGTCTCCTCGTGGGTGGCATCCCCTTGAAAATAGATATAACCATCCTTTTCTACCTGCTGGGCCCGCTCGGGGTCACTTTCCACCACGACAAAGGGGACCTCTTTGGCAATGATCCGGCAGATATGTTGGCCTATTCGCCCATAGCCACAGATAATGTAATGCCCCTTAAGGGTCCCGATCTTGGCTTCCAGGCGCTGTCGGCCTAATAGCTCTTGTAATTGTCCGGAAACAACGGCCTCAGTCACCGTGGAAAAGACATAAAGGGCCACCCCTACCCCGCCCAAAATGAGAAAAATGGTGAAATAACGCCCCGCTTCTGAAAGGGGGTGGACCTCGCTAAATCCCACGGTCGAGAGGGTGATAATGGTCATGTAAAAGGCGTCGGAAAAGGACCAACCCTCGATCAGATAATAACCAATCGTACCGATACAAATCAGGATAATCAGCGATAAAATGCTAAAACAAATGTGTTGTAAATACTGTCTCATCTAAAATTCAGAGAGCCTGGTCACTTCTTCCATGAATTGATAAAACTTCTTCAGGTCTTCTTTATAATTTTCAGAAAGATGGATGTGAACCACCGCCCGTTCGCTCTCCTCTAAGGCCTGGAAATCTCCATAGGCCTGAGCAAACTGTAAGTCCCAAAAAGTATATCCGAACCCGGGGATAACTTGATCCTCCCGTCGGCCTTTACGGGTAAAGATGAAGAAGCGTCCAGAACGCGGACCACCCTTAAAAAGTTGGCCGATGGAATGGAGATAACGAGGCCCAAAGCCTAGGATAGTTGAACACTGACGTCTGCCGCGGATCAAGGTGCGAAGATCGGTAAAGATCTCTTCAATCTCTGGATCATAGGGAAGATAGGGCAAAAAGGCCACATAACCCCAAGGAGGAAGATCGAAGAAAAACTTTTTGACCACCGCCCGAAGTCGGGGGTATTGAACTTTCAATAGAGAAGAATAGAGAAAACCGAGGGAGAGGTCATCGTCCAAGAAGAATTCCGTGGGGAATTCACCGGTCTGTCGATAGGCCTCTAAGACTTCTTTGGTCTTCTTCTTAGCCCGAATCACGTCTGGTTCATCAAAGGGGTTTAGGTTTAGCCAAACCCCGGTGAGGGCCACGGCCAATTCCCAACGGATACATTCAGCCCCTAATTCATAGCGGTCTTCCAACCAATAGGGACGAAGGGCAAAACCAGCCTCTTTTAAATCGGAAAAAAGTCTTCGATAAAGATCTTGCCGCCCGCGAAGGCCCAGATAGACAAAGATCCGGTCAGGACCATATACCGTGGGAGAGCCCGGGGTCTCACCGACGATGGGTATGATACCGGTGTATTCCTTGCCCAGGCTTTCGGCCACCAATTGTTCGATCCAGAGGGAAAAGGGACGAAGGATAGGATCAGCGATGATGGTCAATTTGTCCTGGCCGTTAAAGAAGCGTTCAGCCATATACTCCGAAAGCCAAGCCGCCGGATTATATTCCCAAGGAATGTTCGGAGAACAGGTCTCAAGCATTTCCTTGGCGGAACGAAGGAAACGTTCAATCTCAAGCCCCATAAGGGCTGCAGGCAAAAGGCCCACAAAGGTCAAGGCTGCGTACCGGCCCCCAACATCGGCTGGGTTCAAAAAGACCCGACGAAAGCCCTTTTCTTCCCCGAGTTTGTGCAAAGGAGTGCCTTCGTCGGTGATGGCCACGAAATGGGCCCCAGGATCGGAGACCTTGGCCGAGACCTTTTCCCAAAAATATTCAAAATGGGCCTTGGTCTCGATGGTGGTCCCAGACTTACTGGCGATGATGAAAAGGGTACGGGTAAGATCAAACTCGGTCTCCACCTTGGCGATCTCTTCTGGATCGGTGGAATCCAGGACATGGAGGGTGGGAAACCCGGGCTCTGGGCTAAAAATCTTCGACAGGGCCAAGGGAAAGAGACTTGATCCCCCCATCCCGCAATGGACCACGGTATCGAAATTTTCTTTGACCTCTTCGGCAAAGGCCTTTAGGCCTTCTACCTCTTGTTCCATAAGCCTTGGGGTCTCAACCCAGCCTAGGCGATCCTTGATCAAGGCCTGTTTTTCCGGATCGTCGGTAAAAGCCGAGGGATCCTTGGCCAGAATCTTTTTCAAAATCTCCTGCTTCTCCTCCTCCGAAAGACGCGTGGGCCGGCGCAGCTCCATGAAAGACCTCCTTCTTGAATTTGTCTCGCTATTAAAGCCAAATTTTCCGGGCTTTGCAAAAACTTTTCTTTGAGTTAATGCCTTTTTGATTAAGCCCCTTCTTTGAAAAAACGGCCATAAAAGCCCTTTGGGTAAATAATTTTTTGATTGATGAGAGACGAGGAAAAGCGTATATTTGGGGTATGAAATGGGTCCGGTTCTTCCTTATCCCTATTACCTTGATCCTCTTCGGGGCCATGGTCATTGCCGCCAAAGGAGGGCGTATGAAGCTTACCTCCTCTGCCTTTAAAGATGGTGATCGCATCCCGATCAAATACGTAATGCCCGGGGCCGGTGGGGAAAACGTCTCTCCTCCGCTTTCTTGGCAAGGGGCACCTAAGGGGACCAAATCCTTCGTCCTCCTCTGTGTAGATCCGCACCCTATAGCCAGAAACTGGGTCCACTGGATGGTCATTAACATCCCGGCTGAGGTGGATCATCTCCCTGAGGGGGCCTCCAGAAGGAACATGCCCCCAGGCAGTAAAGAACTCCAAAATTCCTTTGGTTTTGTGGGTTATGGTGGCCCGCAGCCTCCTCCCGGCACCGGTGAGCATCCTTATGTTTTTACTATCTATGCCCTTGATATAGATCACCTTGATTTACCCGAGGCTACTAGTTTAGGGGCCTTGGAAAAGGCCATGGCCGGTCATATATTAGCTAAGGCCTCTCTTACCGGTTATTTCAGTCGTTAGGGAGGAAGATGAGCGAAAAGGTCAAGATCTCCAAGAGGAAGATCATCACTAAAAAACCCCTCATTCTCTCCGGGCAACATCGGATTATCTGCCCTTATTGTGGTAATGACGAGGATTTCCTCGAGGTGGCCGAAAACGTCACCATCACCACCCGCTACATCCAAAATGAAGACGGAAGTTTTACCCCGGTGGCTGATGACACGGAGCTGATGGGTGAAGTACATTTCTACTGCGGTCGATGTCATGCGGACTTGACCCAATATCACAGCCGTTTCTTAGAGATGCTCTTTTGAAATGCGACCTCCTTGGGCCATTACCTCTAATCGCGCCTTACGCAAACATTACCATGAATTACAGGCCGGGGATCTTTTCCTCGGCATGTTGAGCATCAAACCCTCTGAGGAATATATCTTTGCCGACCTCCTTGATCGAGGCATAGAGACCTTTCCTCCGCTTATGGCCCAGTATCTTTCCCGCTCAAAATGCCTCCAAGCCCAAGTTTACGAAAGATATATGCCGCCTCTTACCTTCGTTGCGCGGGATAGACATGATCTCATCCGGGCGGTGAATCTCTACGGTGAGCACGGTGTCTCTGCGGTGATCACCAAACAGAATCGTTTCAACTGCGGGCTTGGCATCCATTTTTGGGAAAGTTTTGAGGCCTTGTATAGCTTTGTCACCCTTACTAATCAGTCCTTTCTCCTGGGCAATCTCTTCTACCCCTTTGTGGTCCAACCTTTTATCAAAGACGTCACCGATGTGCGGGTAATCATCCTGGGTGACTATATCGAGGCCTACAGTCGGAAAAACCCCCATAATTTCCGAAACAACCTTTACTTCGGCGGAGAGGCCAAGGAATATGTCCTTTCTCAAGAAGAATTAGCCCTGTGCCAAGAGGTGATGAAACGCGGACGTTTCCCCTATGCCCACATTGATCTCATGGTCACCCCAGAGGGAAAGGTATATCTCTCTGAAATAAACCTCCGGGGAGGGTTAAAAGGGGCCAAGATCTCTACCAGGGACTATCAGGCCAAGATCGAGGCCATCCATCAAGAATTTTTCAACCGTTGGTTAGCCGAACACCCTGGGGCCCAGATCATTTCTTAAGCTTAACGACTCCGCGGCATACTTAAGGGGAAGGCCAAGAGGAAAGACTCCCCACTTTGGGTAAATGGATTCCCCTTGACCAAGGCCACGAAGATCTCTTTTTGGACCACACTCAGGCCCTGAAGCGGCCCCTCAAAGGCCCCGGTCAAAGGCAGAAGTTCATAGCCGATAGAGGTACGAGTAAGGACCAAGACCTCTCCGGAAGAGTAGGCCGGGACACCGGGGATCAAATCATGATGGGTGCTCTTGTTGGCCACGATCAATACTTCTTGGCGCCCATCACCATTTATGTCAATGGGATAAGGATCCACTTCGGCACTGATGGCCATCTTATACATCCGACGGGAAAGTCCGACCGAGGCCTGAACGACATATACCGAACCACCTACCTTACGGGTAGAAACCCATTGTTTTCGGCCATTCTTAAAGACCCTTAACTTGTGCCCTAAATCCTGGCAGAGGATCTCCATCTGCCCGTCTCCATCCACATCGGCGAAGGTGGCCCCCAAGATCCGAAAACCATTGGGCACTTTGATCTTTCCGCAATAAGCAATCTTGTCTCCAGAAGGACGGATCTTGTAGACGGTAGAGCCGAAAAACTTCTCCCGATCGTAGCTTTGACCAAGGAGGGTCTCTTTCAGGCCGTCTCCATTCATATCAAAGAAACCAAGAATCAGGTTTATGTCTTTCACCCTGGTCTCTATCCCTTGGGGGGTAAAATGAAGGAGCCGGGAACGCAATCCTTCTTTGTCTACAAATATATTAAGGGCTATCCACCCTCTGGGCCCCAAGGAAAAATTGATGATCTTTCCAAAACCTTTGTAGTCATAACGCCAAGCCCCGGAAGCCCTGTATTTGGTCACATAAAGGGCCTCTGGGGTGAGATAAACGATCTCTGGTTGACCGTCGCCGTCTAGATCCGCCATCTCCAGGTCAATGACCACCTGCGGGAGACGCCCGACCTTCCTGAAGACAGGGACCATCGGTTGCTGGTAACGCAAAGTGGTATACGGATAAGGCCCTCCAGGAGCAGGTGGTCTGGTCGAAGGCACGGCCTTAGGGGCTGGTCTAAGGGATGAAAGGTCATAGATCTTCAGGATCTCAAGGCCCTGATTATAAACCTTTAATAGATTCCCTTGGACCAGGAAGACCAAATCGATCTCTTTTTGGGCCAAATAATCCGGGGAAAGGTCTGCAAAATGTAAGTCTCTAACCCTTTGGAAGGATAAATCAGGCAGTTTGTCACGCACCAGGACCAGGACTTTATCAACCATGGTCTGATCATCACCTAGTAAAAGGACCTTTAGATCGGCATAACGTACCGCCGGAGCCCCTACTTTAAACGGCCCTTTCTGCCGCAAAATAGTCGCCGTGGCAAAATTTTCCTCCACCCTGGTGATCTCAATCTGCCCCACGGGTTCCTTGAGGTAACCGATGACCTGTTTGGTCACAGGATGGATGATCTTTTTCCCTTCCTTGTAAACCGTAAAAATATCTCCCAGGTGAACACCTTGCCCTCGGCCCTTATCTATAATGACTTCGTTTCCTTCTACATTGATGACCATGGCCTCCAGGGTAGAAAAGTCACGAAAAAGACCGGTTAAATCTTGAGCAAAGGCCGAGACAGAGATAAAGAAGAAAAAAAGAAACATTAAACTGAGTTTAGCTAAACAAAACGGCGTTAAAGGTCGATCTTTATCTTGGGGGTTCTTTCTCATCATCGCGTTCACCGTAACCAGTTGGAGTTTAAGTGGCTTTTACCACAGAGAGGAAGAAAGGGCTAGTGTTAATTTCTCTCCTTTACGGAGTAGTCTCCGGTGATCAAGGCTCGAGCAATGGGTCTAAATTTATTTATCGGAGGGCTTATTGACACCTCCCCCTTTGAGAGGCAATATCATAATTCAACATTTTTAGTTGGTGGCGATGGAAAATGGGGAAAGAATTTAGACCAATTAAACCGGCCTTACGCACCCAAAACATTGAGTATGCCGTCCGTGACATAGTCTTAGTAGCCCAAGAGGCCCGAAAAAAGGGGAAAAAACTCCTCTTTCTAAATATTGGGGACCCTATTCAGTATGATTTTCGGACGCCTATGCCCCTGGTTGAGGCCACTTATCAGGCCATGTGCGAGAATCTAACCGGTTATTCGGCCTCAGAAGGGGTGGATGAGGCCATCGAGGCCATCCGCCAAGAAGCCCGTAACCACGGTATCGAACCAACGGACATCTTTATCACCACCGGGGCCAGCGAGGCCATAGATTTTGCCCTTACCGCCTTGGTAAACGAAGGAGAAAACGTATTGGTGCCCTTTCCAGGCTATCCGCTTTACACGGCCATCTTGGCCAAACTTGGGGCCGAGGCCAATCCTTATTATCTGGATGAAGAAAACGGCTGGCAACCGGATCTGGCGGACATTGAGGCCAAGCTCAATGAGCGTACCCGGGCTATTGTGATCATCAATCCCAATAACCCCACCGGGGCCGTCTTCTCTGAAGAGACCCTGCGCGGCATCGTAGAGATCGCTCGGGAATACAATCTGGTCATCTTTTCAGACGAGATCTACGACAAACTGGTCTTTGACGGCAAAAAACACATCTCCATCGCCTCTTTGGATCCGGAAATCCCCATGGTCACCTTTAACGGGCTTTCTAAGTGCTATCTGGCCCCGGGCTTTCGGATCGGTTGGGGCATTGTCTCTGGACCATGGGACCTGGTCAAGGACTATGTAGAGGCCATTCACAAATTGGCCCGAGCCAGACTTTCTACCAGCCATCCGAAGCAATATGCCATCCCTGTGGCCTTGAATGGTAATCAGGCCCATTTGCAAGAGGTAATCCAAAAACTTCAGCGACGGCGAGATCTCACCGTAGAAATGCTAAACGATATCCCTGGTATCTCTTGTGTCAAACCCGAAGGGGCCTTTTATGCCTTTCCACGGATCGAGATTCCCGATATCTCTGACCGAGAATTTGTTAAAGAATTGATCGCCGAAACGGGAGTGGTGGTCGTCCACGGCAGTGGTTTTGGCCAGAGACCCGGGACGGCTCATTTCCGAGTGGTCTTCCTCCCTCCAGAGGAAGTCCTTGAAGAGGCCTACTCCCGCATCCGTGATTTCATGAAAAAATTTCTTGAAAGACGCCGGAGATGATCCTCTAAAGGCATAATCTATATACCTGGACCATCCGGTCTTGGTCGAGATTTTGAAATAGGCCTCCTAAAAGGTTGGAAAGAAATCTGCTCTTCTAACTCTGCTCTCCTGTGGTATCTTGAAACACACCAAAAGATCTTGATTTTCAGTCCCAAAATAAGCCTTTAACGAGGTAATATATGACGGCCTTTGATCAAAAAGATCTGATCCTCGAGACAGCCCATCGTGTCTTGGCCATTGAGATAGAAGGGCTGGAAACAGTAGCCAATAAACTGGGAGAGTCTTTTGTAGCGGCGGTAGAGTTGATCCTCGAGGCCCAAGGGCGGGTGGTGGTCACTGGAATGGGCAAAAGCGGTCTCATTGGTCGAAAGATCGTGGCCACCCTCTCTTCCACCGGTACACCAGCCTTTTTCCTCCATCCAGCCGAGGCCTTACACGGAGACCTGGGGATGGTCACCGGGCAAGATGTCTTGCTGGCCCTTTCTAATTCCGGGGAGACTGAAGAAGTAAACGTCCTCCTCCCTTTTCTGCGCAACAGAGGGGTCAAGATCATAGCCTTTACCGGAAGACCGGATTCAACCTTGGCCAAACACGCCGACATAGTAGTAGACGTAGGTGTGCCGCGGGAGGCCTGTCCCTTGGGTCTGGCCCCTACAGCCAGTACCACCGCTGCCCTAGCGGTAGGAGATGCCTTAGCCATGGCCCTGGCCAAGATTAGAGACCTCAGGCCAGAGGATTTTCAGCGTAACCATCCCGGGGGAAGCCTGGGAGAACGCCTAAAGGTAAAAGTCTCGCAGATCATGCTCACCGGCGATGCCTTACCCATCGTGGGGCCAGAGGTCTCTATGGAGGAGGCCCTGCTCGAGATGAACGCCAAACGCCTGGGGTGTGTCCTGGTCATGGATAACGGGGCTCGGCTCTTGGGAATAGTGACCGACGGAGACCTTAGGCGAGCCATGATCAAATTTGGTGAT
>CAZROA010000007.1:0-1510 GCA_964601575.1 uncultured Thermodesulfobacteriota bacterium | reverse complement strand
TGTGCCCAACCAACCTATTGGGAGTTGAGGGACAGAGGGACGGACTCCTTTAGAGGCTCTAAGGCCTACGGAAAATGGAGTCCTTGTCCCTCTATAAATTTTAGCCTGGGAAGCTTTATAACTTAATTTTTTGCAGGAGGGAAAAATGTTTATATCCGATTGGCTGGAAATAAAAAACGGCGAAATAATCCTAAAAGATGCACAAAAAGCCCGCTCTTCACTGGATGAATTGGTATATGAGGCTGTTTTTACCGAAGACGAAGGTCAAAAGATCGAAAAACTTACTTTAATCAAAGAAATAGCCAAGGCTTTAGGGGCGGTTCCAGCCTCTATATATGGCCTTTACAAGGCCATGGCCAAAGAGTTTCCAGGGTTTACTGTTCCGGCCATCAACATCCGCGGTCTTACTTATGACTTTGCCCGCACGGTCTTCCGTAAGGCTATAGAATCAAACGTTGGAGCCTTGATCTTTGAGATTGCCCGTTCAGAAATGGGTTATACCCAACAGCGCCCCCTGGAGTACGCCACGGTGATAACCGCCGCTGCTGCCAGAGAAGGATTTACCGGCCCAGTCTTTATCCAGGGAGATCATTTCCAATTACGCCGAAAGGCCTTTTTTGCCGCTCCGGAAAGAGAAAAGGGCCTACTCCGAGACCTGATTGATGAGGCCTTGGAAGCCGAATTCTATCAAATAGATATTGATGCCTCGACCCTGGTCGAGATAGAAAAGCCCACCGTTCCTGAGCAACAGCGTTTAAACTATGAGGTAACCGCCGAGTTGGCCACTTACATCCGGCAGAAAGAACCCGAAGGAGTGATCGTAAACATAGGGGGAGAGATCGGCGAGATCGGAGGCCATAACAGCACCCCCGAAGAACTAAGGGCCTTTTTAGACGGATTCAACCAAAGCTTTTCCGGTGAACATGGTCTGGCCAAAATCAGCGTCCAGACCGGGACGGCCCACGGAGGGGTAGTCCTTCCCGATGGTACGGTGGCCAAAGTGGCCGTAGATTTTGATACCTTGCGGACCCTTTCCGAGCTGGCACGTCGAGAATATGGTCTGGCTGGAGCCGTGCAGCACGGGGCCTCTACCCTACCAGATGAAATGTTTCATCTCTTTCCCGAGGTGGGTTGTTGTGAAATACATCTGGCTACCGGTTTTCAAAATCTGATCTATGACCACCCTGCCCTCCCCGATTCCTTTCGCCAAGAAATCTATGAATTTCTCAAAAAAAATCTGGCTAAGGAGAAGAAAGAAGACATGACCGAAGCCCAATTTATCTATAAGACTCGAAAGAAGGGCTTTGGGTTATTCAAGAAGAAATGGTGGGACCTTGACCCCAAGGTAAAAAAACAAATTATGGCAGACTTAGGGAAAAAGATACAGTTTCTCTTTGAAAAACTGAGGGTTGTAAACACCAAAGATATAGTCCAACAAACGGTAAAGATGATCAAGATCAAGAAACTTCCTTCTTAAACCTTTCATTTAAAATTAAAAAAGGGCGCCTTT
>CAZROA010000006.1:0-8440 GCA_964601575.1 uncultured Thermodesulfobacteriota bacterium | reverse complement strand
AAGGGCCTTTTAGAGTTAGATCGCTGGCCGGCCTTCGGGGACTGATGCTTGCCTTTACCTCACCTCCACCAGAGGGATAAAAGCCATAGCGGCGAAGCTCAAGCTCAAACTCATAACTTAAGAGACGCAACACCGGGGCATAGACCTTGGCCAAATAGTGAAAACACGGGGCATAAGGGACGTGTGTACCGCCTTTTAAGATAAGCCTTGAGGCCCCGGCATGGGCCAGCGGTAAGGCCACGGTCTGAAAGACAAGACCCGTGGCCCCGGCGGTGCCGATCTCAAAGGTATAGGCCCCGGGGCGGATCTTACCAGGGACAAAACGTAGATAAAGGGAACCTATCTGCGCTCCTTCTACCTCGGCCTGGCTGATCTTTTGCGCGGCCTTCACACAGGTCAGGTGCTGAGGGCGCAGACCAGGCTTAGGACGTTTGGCCCGGATGTTGACCAGCTCAAAGGCCTTCCCGGTAAGCAGAGACAAGGTCAGGGCTGAGCGTAGGATCTGCCCACCGCCTTCTCCGTATGAACCATCAAGCCGCAGCATAGCTAGCGCCTATGGCAAGCTAGGTAATGAGCCGGGGCCTTTTTTTCAAGGGCCGGTTCTTCTCTTCGGCAGATATCTTGCGCCTCTGGACAACGAGGATGAAAAGGACAACCAGGAGGAAGCCGAAGCGGGCTTGGTGGCTCACCCCTTACCAAGCGCCGCCTCTTTTTCTTACTAGGGTCTGGTGAGAGAATGGATTCAAGGAGTAGTTCGGTATAGGGATGATGCCTGGTCGAAAAGAAATCTTTGGTAGGCGCGCGCTCTACTATCCGCCCCAGATACATCACCGCCACCTCTTCACACAAGAAAAAGAGTACTGGCAGGTCATGAGAAATGAAGAGATAGCTGAGTTTTAGCCTCTCCTGTAATTCAAGGAGGAGATTAAGGATCTGGGCCTGGACCGAGACATCTAAGGCCGAGGTTGGTTCATCAAGGATCAAAGCTTCAGGAGAAAGGATCAAGGCCCTGGCCAAGGCAATGCGCTGGCGCTGACCACCGCTGAATTGATGCGGGTAAGACCGCATGTCATCAGGCGAAAGACCTACTAAACGCAAGGCCTCAGCCACCCGCTCCCGAAACTCCGATCGAGGACAGAGGCCATGGATTTCTAAAGGTTCTGCTAGGAGTTGGTAGACCCGCTTACGTGGATTTAGGGAGGAAAACGGATCTTGAAAGACGATTTGGACCCTCCGGCGCAAGGCCTTACGCTCGGCCCCTGATAGAGAGAATGGCTCTCTCCCGGCTATCCTTACTTCTCCTTCATCCGGGGGCTCAAGAGCAAGCGCCACCCGAGCCAGAGTGCTTTTCCCGCAACCGCTCTCCCCTAAGATGCCCAAGGCCTTGTTTGTACCGAGTTCAAGGCTAACCCGATAAAGGGCATAGAAGGATCGCTTACGCCAATCAAAAAAGCCCCGGCGGACGCTATAGCGTTTGGAGACATCTTGAAGCTCAAGAATGGGCCTCATACCTTGTAACACCTCACCTTATGGCCAGGGGCCTTTTCTTCTAAAGCAGGCTCCTTTTCAAGACAGCGCCCGTAGGTCCAAGGGCAACGATCGGCAAACTTGCATCCCTTAGGCCATTCGCCAGGAGAAGGGACCCGCCCGGGGATGGCGGAAAGACGCCTCTCTCCAGGCCTGGGTAAGGCCGCGAGCAAGGCCTTGGTGTAGGGATGAAGGGGCGAAGAAAAGAGTTCCTTAACCGGGGCCTCTTCTACCAACCGACCGGCATACATCACCGCCACCCGATCGGCAAGTTCGGCCACCACCGCTAGGTCATGAGAGATGAGGAGCACCGTAAGGCCCGTCTTTTCCCGAATCTCCTTAAGGAGAGATAATATCTGGGCCTGGACCGTGACGTCTAGGGCGGTCGTTGGTTCATCGGCGATGAGGAGTTCAGGCTCACCAGCCAAGGCCATGGCGATCATGGCTCGTTGGCGCATCCCTCCAGAAAGCTCATGAGGATAACTTTGCAACCGTTCCCTGGGGGAAGGGATGCCTACCTCAGCTAGGAGACGTGTCGCTTCGGAGATGGCCTCTTTTTGACCGAGCCCCCGGTGTAAAGTAAGGACTTCGGCGATTTGGTCCCCCACGGTAAAGACCGGATTAAGGGCGGTCATCGGGTCTTGAAAGATGATGGCTATTTCTGCCCCCCGTACCTGCCGATACTCTTCAAACGAAAGCCTGGTTAGATCCCGGCCTTTAAAATTTATCTCTCCCTTAAAGATTTTGATCCCCGGGGGTAAAAGCCCTAAAATAGCCAGCCCGGTAAGGCTCTTCCCGCAACCACTCTCCCCTACCAAGGCCAGGATCTCGCCTCGCGAGACGGAAAAAGAGATCTCTTCCCCGATAAGGACGCCGGTCTTCTCGTAGCCAAAGGTAAGACTTTTGACCGCTAAGAGTCTCCCGAAGAAAGGGCCAGGGGAGGTTTTCTGAGATTTTTGAAAGATATAGGTTTGCATGACTTTTCGTTAAACCATTTAAATATCAACTACTCAAGTATTCAAAAATTGGGAGGTCGGGTTTAACTTTTGTTTTTACGAACTACCAAGAAAAATTAATTTATTTTTTTCTTGATTTTACAGAAAAATTAGTGATAATCTTTCCGTGAAAATCGGATTGCCAAGGGGATCCGTGATGGAAAAGGCCCTTATTGAAAGGCTCATTCTTGATTTTCATGAACAAGCTAGAGAAGGCCTGCTCCCGCAGCCTATTCCTAGGGAGAGGCGACTTTCCTTTATTCCTCGAAAGGTAGATGCGGTAATTGGTGTACGACGCGGGGGCAAAACTTGGTTTCTATTTCAAATCATGCGAGAACTTGCCCTTCAGATTTCTTGGGAACGCATTCTCTATTTGAACTTCGAAGACGAAAGACTTTATCCCTTAAAAATCCAGGATCTACATCTTATCGAGGAAACCTTTTACGAGCTTTACCCTCAAAGTGCGGAAAAGCTCTGCTATTTCTTCTTTGACGAGATTCAAAATGTTACCGGCTGGGAACGCTATGTCAGGCGATTGATTGATACTGGCCAGATTCAGGTAGTGGTTACCGGTTCATCGGCCAAATTGCTTAGCCAAGAAATAAGTACCTCTCTCCGTGGGCGTTCCTTGCCTACAGAGCTCTATCCCCTGAGTTTTCGTGAATTCCTTCGTTTTCACGGGATCAAGCCCCCTATGAGGACGGAGCTTGGCCTCAAGACAAGGACGAAGCTATCCGCACTATTTAAGAAATTTCTGTTGATCGGTGGTTTTCCGGAGGTTCAAAACCTTTCGGAATTAGATCGTCTTCGTGTGCTTCAGGAATATTTCCGCTCCATAATGTATCGCGATGTAGTCGAGCGTTATAACGTTCGACAAATAACCCCTTTGAAAAATTTCATGCTCTATCTCATATCCTCTGTAGGAAAACAATTTAGCGTGAATAAGGTGTATCAACATTTGCGTTCTTTACAAATAAAAGTTGATAAAAATCAGCTTTATAATTACTTGAACTATCTTGAAGATGCTTACTTCTGTTTTGTCTTGGAAATCTTTTCGAAATCTCCTAAGGTTAGACAGATAAATCCATCAAAACTTTATTTGATTGATACCGGTCTTTGGCTGGCCCTCAAACCTGGTGTTGATCCTGACTGGGGAATCCTTTTGGAAAATTTTGTCTTTTTAGAGCTTAAGCGTCGCCACTTTCAACTCTTTTATTATCGAACCAAGACTCGTAAAGAAATAGATCTGATAGCTATTTCCGAAACTACCGGGAAGAAGATCCTGATTCAGGTGGCCTTTGATGTTTCTCAAAAAGAAACTTTTGAGAGAGAAATTGCGGCTCTTTTCGAGGCCAGCGAAGAAACAGGTATTACCGAACTCTTTCTTATAAACGCCTATAAGGAGACGGCTTTTACCCTTAGAAACATGTGTGTAAGACTTGTGCCTGCCTGGAAATTTGGCCTCATGCCGGAAAAAATTCTATTGGAAAGCTGATACTCCATACGAGAAAGGGCTTGCTCTTGAAAATCCGATCTCTCGTCCTAAGATAACGCGCAAACCGACGGAGAATCTAAAGTGGAAAAGAAACCGGTCTTAGCCATAGAGACCTCGGGACCTTGTGGCGGAGTGGCCATTGTGGGGGAGGAAGTCTTAGGCGAAGTACTCCTTTCTTCCTCAGAGACACATTCCAAGCGTCTCCTTTCCGCGGCTGACTATCTCTTAAGGCGCCTAGGGTTTAAATTGCAAGACCTTTCCGCCGTAGCCATAAGCCTTGGGCCGGGGAGTTTTACCGGCCTTCGGATAGGGCTGGCTACCGCCAAGGGGCTTTGTCTCGGGGCAGGCCTTTTGCTGGTCGGGGTGGGCACTCTTGAGGCTTTGGCCGCCAATGTTTATTTGGCGCCTTATCCTGTCTGTCCGGTGCTTGATGCTCGACGCAAACAGGTCTATACCGCCCTTTATCGTTTCAAAGACGGTCAATTCAAGGAGCTCTTGCCCCCTTCCCTCCTTTCCCCGGAAAAACTGCTGTCTTTTATCCAAGAAAAGACCATCTTCCTGGGCGATGGCCTGAAGCCATACGGGGAATACCTTGCCAAAGCCCTTGGAGAGAAGTTTATCCCTGCCCCTCCTCATCTCGCCCACGCCAGGCCAGCGGCGGTGGGTTATCTAGGCTGGCAAAGGATCTTGCGCAGTGAGACCGATGATCCTCGAAGCCTTCTTCCTATCTACTTGAGGCCTTCAGAGGCCGAACTCAAATTCATCGAGAGGCGCTGATGTGGCTCTGGTTGCTTAAACGTCTAGCCGGGCTCCTGATCACCTTTTGGGGGATCACCCTGATCTCGTTCTTTATCATTCACCTCGCCCCAGGAGAACCCATAAGCCCCATGGCCGACTTTAACCCGAAATTTACCCCGGAGATGCGCGAACGTCTCCGGGCCCAATACGGCTTGGATAAACCCCTCTATGTCCAATATTTGAAGTGGATGAAGGGGCTCATGACCTTGGACCTGGGTCGATCCTTTGCCCCTGATCGGCGTCCGGTATGGGAAAAGATCAAGGAGCGCCTGCCCATTACTTTACTCATCAATGTACTCTCCATGATCATCATCTTTGTGGTGGCTGTGCCCTTGGGGGTGGCCTCTGCCGTACGGGAAGGAAGCCTCTTTGATCGAGTAACCACGGTCTTGGTCTTTATCGGCTATGCCATGCCAGGTTTCTGGTTGGCCCTCCTCCTCATGATGCTCCTCGGTATCAAGTGGCACTTGCTCCCCATTTCCGGGCTTCACAGCCTCATGGGTTATGAACAGATGAGTTTTTGGGAAAAGGTCCTTGATTGGGCGAAACACCTGATCATCCCGCTCTTTGTCTCTGCCTTTGGGGGTCTGGCCGGGCTTTCACGTTTTATGCGTTCTTCGATGATCGAGGCCTTAAGACAAGACTACATCACCACCGCCAGGGCCAAAGGCCTCCCCGAACGAGTAGTCATCTATAAACACGCCTTAAGGAATGCTTTGCTTCCGGTGATCACTATCCTGGGCCTTTCTATCCCCGGGCTTGTGGGGGGAAGTGTCATCTTTGAATCCATCTTTAGCATTCCAGGGGTAGGACAACTCATGTGGCAGGCGGTCATGGCCAGAGACTATCCGGTGATTATGGGCAACTTGGTCATTGTCTCTGTGCTCACCTTGCTTGGCAATCTCATCGCCGACATCTGCTATGCCTTGGCTGATCCTCGTATTCGACTTGGAGGACGGTAGTGGGGGGATTGGGTGAAATTTTGAAAAACTTGATCCGGCACCCCTTGGGGCTTGCCGGAAGCTTAATCGTCTTTACCTTGGTGTTGGTCGCTGTCTTAGCTCCGGTCGTGGTCCCTTACAACCCTTTAGCCATCAATGTGGCCCATGTCCTTGAACCTCCAAGCCGCCTACACCCCTGTGGCACCGATCTTTTGGGACGGGATGTCCTCTCACGCCTTATCTACGGGGCAAGGATTTCTCTTGAGGTAGGAATCTTGGCCGTAGGTATTTCCTTGGCCATCGGAGTGGTGCTTGGGGCTATGGCCGGATACTACGGAGGCTGGGTTGATGGCCTTATCTCGCGCTTCATCGACATCATGCTCTGTTTTCCGACTATCTTTCTTATCTTGGCGGTTATCGCTTATCTAGAGCCTTCTATCTTGAACATCATGATTGTCATCGGGCTCACCAGTTGGATGGGAGTGGCCCGTCTGGTCCGGGCCGAATTTTTAAGCCTTAAGGAACGCGAATTCGTGCTGGCTGAACGAGCCCTGGGGGCTAGTAATTTACGGATCATCTTCCACCACATATTACCCAATGCCCTTCCTCCGATCTTGGTCTCCGCCACCCTAGGGGTAGGAAGTGCCATTTTGGTCGAATCTGCCCTCTCTTTTTTGGGCCTCGGGGTACAACCCCCAACTCCTTCCTGGGGAAATATGCTCACCGAAGGAAAAGACACCTTGGAGATTGCCTGGTGGCTCTCAGTCTTTCCGGGATTGGCTATCTTGATTACGGTGCTTGGCTTTAATCTCTTGGGTGAGGCCCTCCAAGAGATTACCGATCCCCGACGACAAGGCGTATCCAAAAGTTGACTGTGATTAAACCGTGTTTATTATCTAAATTGAGGTTACAACCCAGGAGAAGGGGGTGAAAAGATGGCTGAATTAGTAGCTTGGCGTCCACTTAGGGACTTAAAGAGGGAGATGGATCGTTTATGGAATGAATTTTTTGGTCGGGAGACCTTGCCGGAGCCCTTTGAGACGGAATGGGTACCGGCTTTGGATATCTCAGAGACCAAAGATGCTGTTATCGTTCGGGCTGATGTGCCTGGCATTGATCCGGATGACCTTGAGATTACCATTTCCGGAAATCTCCTGACTATCCGAGGCGAAAAGAAGCAAGAACGGGAGGAGAAGGGTGAAAACTTCTATCGGATAGAGCGGAGTTATGGTAGCTTTGTACGCTCGGTCCAGATCCCGACTGATATCGATCCAGAAAAGATCGAGGCTACCTATAAAAACGGTGTCTTAAAGATCACCTTACCTAAAAAGGCCGAGGCCAAAGGCAAGCAGATCCCCGTCAAAGTGGAAAAGTAGGTCGACCTCCCGCAGGCCTGCCCATCTGGGCAGGCCTTTTCTGTATTTATTGCTTTAGCTGTTGATGTCTGTTACTGCACGAAATGTCACTCTTATTGCACTGACAAAATGTCACCCCTACCGAGTAGGACGGAAATAGCCATCAAGCTTTCTTTAAGAACAAATAATCCGTAAAAAGGCTTTCCGGTAGCATCATCAAGGGCAAGAAGTAGGGTGTATTTATATTTTCCGAACCACACATGGAAGGACCCATCGAGGAAGACCATCTGGCCTTTTTTAGGAGAGCATTTGCGTTTTACGGCGGCGAAAGGATTTCCTCCTCTCAGGCAGGAGGCCGGCTTCTTTGAGCCAGCGCACAGTTTCCCGGCTCAGAGAGATCATGTTCTTCGAGGAGCATATCCCTAAAGTGGCAGACGTTAAATTCGCGGTAGGAGTTTTGGTAGAGGTTAAGAATGAGTTTTTATGAACTTTTGAGGAAAGGCATTAGGGGCTTACGTGCGCAGTTAGCATAGATGAGGGTCTTGGGGCCTAATTTTTGACTTTGTTTTTGAGGCGGATGAAGTGGCGTAGAGATGCCGAGCTGTTTGGCCCTTTCGTGGTTGGTGATGTGGTGGTCAAGGGCTTGTTTGATGACGAAATAGCGGTGGGCGCATTTCATGAGCCACCCCCCCCCTCCTTTGACCAATTTCTCATGGGGCTGACCTCCTAGAGGGTATTAGCCCCAGGGATATACCCGGAGGGGGGTGACATTTTAGATTTGAGTTAAAGGTGATAAAATCGCTGTGCAATAACAACAGGGCGTCAAGGAGTTGACAGCAAAGAAAATCTCGTTATTTTTATAAGCGCTGACGCGGGGTGGAGCAGTCAGGTAGCTCGTCGGGCTCATAACCCGAAGGTCGGCGGTTCAAATCCGCCCCCCGCAACCAATTCTAGTAACCCTCCACGGATTAAATTTTGGGTCAAGCTTAATGAAAAACCGCTCAGAAGGCCTTTTAGAGTTCATTTAATGGGTCTGCTTTAGCCGTTGGGCGGCGATCTTATAAACTTCGAGATCTTCCCGCTTGTCTATAGCGATGACTTTAATGGTCTCCCCTTCTACGGTGTAGATGATTCGGATCTTTCGTCTGTCAGCATAGAGCTTATAAAAGCCCGTGAGATCTAGACCGGCTTTGTGTCCAAGAGACTTTCCATAAGAAGGATCCTTCTCCAGCTTGAGAAGTTGTTTCAGAACCGTCCGTTTTTTTGGCGCCCCTCTAGCCGTTCAAAATCTTCCAGCGCCTCTTTTGTAAGTTCAACTTTCCAGGTCTT
>CAZROA010000005.1:0-55256 GCA_964601575.1 uncultured Thermodesulfobacteriota bacterium | reverse complement strand
GCCATCAGTAGATTTTCTTTTATTTTGGCTAAATTGGTCAGAGTGTCTTCTGTTGATCTCAAAATTACTCGGTCTTTTTCGTCTATTTTTTGAGAAATCTTTGTCAATCTTCTGACATTTAGACTGGAATAAACAAAGCTAGCCAACCAAAAGGCGGTAGTGGTAAAGACAATCATTAACAATAGACCTTTCAAACTCCTTGATCTAAAATAACGGCCTAAAAACATAATCCGCCCTCCTTTGTTCATCACTTTTGCATATATATTTTTAAACCGATCATGCTATTTTTATCTCGAAAATATCTCCAAATTTATTTAATTTTGTTCATCACTTTTGCATAAATTAGATGAAATTATGATTAAAGTTTTGCTGTCCTTTTTCGGATAAGAAAATTATATTGCTTTAAATGACTTTATAAAAATTTTGTTTAGTTCATCACTTTAACTGAACTAATAAATGGTGTACTTGTTAGATCTCAAAAATTTTGCTATTTTCGGTCTTAAAATGGTATAAAGGCCTTTTAGGGAGGAAGAGAGGTGCCTACTAGGCATCCACGGTTGACTATTGTAATAGAACAAGACCTCTACGAGACCATTAAGAAATTGGCCAAGGCCAAAAAGGTCTCCATGTCCTATCTGGTGACCCAGCTCATCCGGGAGGCCTTGGCCTTAAAAGAGGACCTTTTGCTCTCAGAACTCTCGGAAAAAAGAGAAAAATCTTGCGAAAGAGAAAGGTACCTATGCCACAAAGGGATTTGGGAGAGTTAGGTTACTTATTGAAGTATCATCCATTTGTCAAAAATCACGATTTACCAAAAATTGAACCCGAATTCCGAGAAAAGATCAAAAAATTTCTAGAATCGAAGTTTATCAAGGCTCCCCAAATCTACGGTGAGCCATTACGGGGTACCTTTAAGGGCTTTTGGAAACAACGTCTCGGCGAATACGTTATTACTTTTAAGGTCAACGGGCGGGAAATCGTCATCCTGGCCATCAAACACCGAAAAGATATCTTTACCCCCACTTCAATGACCGAGTCCCTCAAAGAGAGACATGATTAATCAGGTCTTTTAAAGCGAAAGACCGGTAAGCGTAAGTCCCGCCAATAACCAGGACTAAACAAAATGGCCACGGTATATAGCTCCAGACGACCAGCCAGCATACAAAAGGTAAGGATTAACTTGCTAAAGTTAGGCAGCCATCCAAAGTGTTGAGTAGGGCCTACCTTGGCCAGCCCTGGTCCTATGTTGTTCAGAGTGGCACAGACCGCCGAAATAGCGGTGATCAGATCAAGGCCCTGGGCGGTCACTAGAAGGCTAGCCCCCAGAAAGACCAGAAGATAAAGGGCCATATAGCCTAAAATGGCCTCGGTCACGTCTGAGGGGACCTTTTCTCCGTCATAACGGATGATCTCCACTGCCCTAGGATGGATCAGTTTACGAAATTGTAATCGAATAAACTTGAAAAAGATCAATAGACGCACCTGTTTGATACCACCACCCGTAGAACCAGCCATCCCACCAAAGACCATCAGGATGAGTAAGAGGAGCCGGCAGATGGGATGCCATCGATCGAAATCCGCGGTTCCATAACCGGTGGTGGTCATGATGGACCAGACCTGAAAGAGGGAATAGCGCAGATTGGTCAACCAGTGGGTATAGGTCTGGGAAACAAAGTTAAAAAGAAGACAGATGGCCACCCCCAAAGAGCCTACCAAGAGGTAAAAACGAAATTCTTCATTGCGAAAGTAGACTGAAAAATCACCCCTTAAAAAACGATAATGGAGGGTGAAATTGACCCCGGCCATAAACATGAAAAAAGTGACCACGTAGTCTATATAAGCGCTGTGAAAACCGGCGATACTAGCCGTCCTGGTGGAAAATCCCCCGGTGGCCAGGGTGGTAAAGGCATGACAAAAGGCCTCGTAGAGATTAAGGCCTCCGGCAAGCAATAAAAGCACCTCAAGGATGGTAAAAAACAGATAGACCCCCCAAAGGATACGGGCGGTGTCTTGAATGCGCGGGGTGAGTTTATCTTTGGTAGGTCCTGGCATCTCTGCCTGGTAAAGCTGCATACCTCCAATCCCTAATAAGGGTAGAACAGCCAGGGACAGGATGATGATGCCCATGCCCCCCAGCCATTGGGTAAAGGCCCGCCAAAAATGGAGGGCCTTGGGTAGATTTTCTAGGCTGGCAAAGACGGTAGACCCGGTGGTGGTAAAACCGGAGACAGATTCAAAAAAGGCATCAACAAAACCGAGGTAACCATTGAAGATGTAAGGCAAGGCCCCAAAGACCCCGGCAGCCAACCAGGCGAAGACCACTACAGCAAAGCCCTCGCGATAACCGATCTCTTCCTCAGGTTCAAGGGCAGCGACCAACAAGGCCCCTGAGCCAGCAGAAATGCCTGCCGAAAGGAAATAGACCCAGGATCTATTTTCATCGAACCAGAGATCAACTATCAGCGGGACCAATAAGGCCAAAGCAAAAAAGAGGAGAAACCACCCTAAAAGATAGAGGACTGTACCAAGTCTCATGGACCGAAGAGTTTTTCAATTTTAGGTAGGGCTTCACGTTGGACAAAGATAATCAGATCATCCCCGGGATGAAGTTCCGTCTCCCCTTTGGGAATGATCACTTCACCGGCCCGATAGATGGCCCCAACAATGGCCCCTTTGGGAAAGGGCAGCTCCTGTAGGCGTTTGGCCTCGCGGAAATAAGGGGTATCTGGAACGACCATCTCCACCACCTCGGCCTCTGAGCCCAAAAAGGTGGCCACCGATAGGATCTGCCCCCGACGCACAAAACGCAAGATCTGGTTGGCCGCCAAAAGCCGTGGGCTTAAGGCGACATCAATGCCCAAAGGGCTCAAAAGAGGGATAAAGTCTGGTCGATCGATTCGGACGATCCCCTTTCGGGCCCCGTGATGTTTGGCCAACAAGGCACTCAAGATGTTCACCGTGTCACTGTCCGTCACGGCGATGACCAAATCCGCCCGATCTATGCCTTCTTTCAATAATTCCTGGGCTTCGAGTCCATCCAGATGAAGGACCACTGTATGCTTAAATTCCTCGGCTAATTCTTCACATCGGGCCTTGTCCTTTTCCACTAAAAAGACCTCTATCTTCTTGGCCTCCATCTGCCTAGCCACCAAAGACCCAACCTGCCCACCACCAATGATAAAGACCCGAGAAGGGGTCTTACTGGTAAAACCAAGCAGATACTCAATGGCCGGTATATCTTTCTTCTTGGTGATCAGGAAGATCTTGTCTCCTACCTGGATGACATCACTCCCACTGGGGATGATGGTTGTCCCCCCTCGAACAATGGCCACGACGAGAAAATCGTAAAGACTGCGAAGATCCCGCAAGGCAGCCAAGGAGAGACCGGTTAAGGGGCACCCTTCTCTAATTTGATAACCAAGGAGAATAACTCGCCCGCGGGCAAATTCGGCCCAATCGGTGGCCTCTGAGATCTCGGAAAGGCGGACTATCTCCTCGGCCAAGACCCGGGCTGGATTGATGATCAAATCTAGTCCAAGTTTCTGTTCATTAAGAGGTGAACCTGAGGTCAGATAATCTTCACTCCGTACCCGGGCGATCTTTCGCGGGACCCCGTATTCTTTGGCTAAAAGGCAGGCGATGAGGTTGATTTCATCGCTGTTGGTCACCGCCACAAAGAGATCGGTCTCTTTGATGCCTGCTTGTTCTAGGATTTTGGCCGAGGCCCCGCTTCCTCGAATGGCCATAACGTTTAGATAGCGCTCAATACGCTTAATCTTTTCTTCATCGCGATCAATAATGGTAATCTTGTGGCCTTCCAGGGAGAGGCGATCAGCTAGGTGATAGCCCACCTCCCCTGCACCCACAATGATGACGTTAAGCCCCATGGTTTCCCTGAAGGTCGAACTTAGAGGTATTCTTTGGCCAAAATCTCGGCGATCTGAACGGCGTTGGTCGCCGCTCCTTTGCGGAGGTTATCCGCCACCACCCACAGATTAAGGCCATTGGCAATAGATTCATCTTCCCTAATGCGGCCTACAAAGACCTCGTCCCTTCCGGCGACATCGATCTGTAGCGGATATTTTTTGGCCCCTGGGTCATCGATCACCACGATACCCGGAAAGTTACTCAGAAGTTCTCGGGCCTTTTCGACGGTAATCTTTTCTTCGGTCTCGATGTTTACGGCCTCGGCGTGTCCATAAAATACCGGTACCCTTACGGTGGTGGCCGTGACCGCTATAGCCTCATCTTCCATGATCTTTTTGGTCTCGTTGACCATCTTCATCTCTTCTTTGGTGTAACCGTTATCTAAGAAGACATCGATATGGGGCAAACAGTTAAAAGCGATCTGATACGGGAAGACCCGGGCTTCAGGGATCTCCTCTTCTTGACACCAGGCCTTGGTTTGGGCGATGAGCTCATCAATGGCCTTCTGCCCTGCTCCAGAGACGGCCTGATAGGTAGAGACCACCACCCGCTTTATCCGACTATAATCATGAAGGGGCTTTAAGGCGACCACCATCTGGATGGTAGAACAATTGGGGTTGGCAATGATACCCTTGTTTTTATAGCCAGCCACCGCGTGAGGATTCACCTCTGGGACCACTAACGGCACCTCCGGGTCCATTCGCCAAGCACTGGAATTATCGACTACCACCGCCCCGTCCGCCGCAAAACGAGGGGCATAGTCAAGGCTTCGGGCCGCTCCGGCAGAAAAGAGGGCGATTTCTAGGCCACTAAAGGACTTTTGTTCCTCAAGGACCTCGACCGGGATCTCCTCGCCTTTGAAGGTAAGCTTTTTGCCGCGAGAACGTTCGGAAGCAAAGAGCCGTAGGTTTTTTACAGGGAAGTCCCTTTCTTCCAGGACACGGATCATCATTCGTCCCACAGCCCCCGTCGCCCCAACGACAGCCACATTAAACAATCGAGACATACCACACCTCCTGGGAGCTTTTTGGCCTTTTATAGCGAAAAGCCAAGGGCTTCACAAGGATCTAAAAGAAAAAGGCGCGCCTGAGCGCGCCGTAGTCAGGGTAGAGGAGGCAAGAACGATCAGATCATCCTTGGGCTATCTTTAAGTGGCTTGTCACCCAAAAACCGGAGGGAAGCGGCCTTAGTCTCCCGTCCTCTAACCACCATATTTCATCCGTGACCGCCTGGAGGAACTCGAGATCATGGGAGACGATCAGTTGCGCGGCGGTAAGACGGGGCAGGATGTTGAGCAACTTTTCGGTATTCTGGGCGTCTAGATCACCGGTGGGTTCATCAAGAAGCAATATTTTGGGCGACATAGCCAATACCGTGGCCAAGGCTACCAGGCGTTTTTCTCCCCCGGATAGACGATAAGTGACCCGATCTTCAAAACCCTCAAGGCCCAAGAGGGCCAAGGTCTGGCGAACGATGCGTTTGACCTCCTTTCGCGGTAGCCCGAGATTGAGCGGGCCAAAGGCTATGTCTTCGGCCACGGTGGGGCAGAAGAGTTGATCATCCGGGTCCTGGAAGACGAGCCCCACCTCTCGCCTAAGCCAACGAAAATCGGCCTCACTTCGGCAAGATCTGCCCTTATAGACTATTTCGCCCTCAAGGGGCTTGATTAGACCGACGATGAGGCGCAAGAGAGTGGTCTTTCCGATTCCGTTGGGCCCCATGAGGCCCAAACGCCTCCCCCGGGGGATGGAGAGGTTGAGCCCCTGGAACAAAAGCCGGTCTTCGTAACCGAAAGTGATATCACGTAGTTCTAGAATAGGTTTCATAAATTTAAAAAACGAGATAATCCAATATTGTCATAAAAAAGAGATAAATGCCACCCAAAAGCCCAAAATAAAGGTCTTCACGCCTGAGAGAAAAATGATGATAGACCGGAAAGGTGCCCTTAAAGCCTCGGCATAGCATGGCTTCATATACCCGTTGCGAGCGATCATAGCTTCTCACCAAGAGATTCCCAACCAAATAGGCGGTAGTGCGATAGGTAAAGAGATTAGTCCGCGGGTTAAAGCCCCTTAGGGAGGCAGCCTCAAAAAGGCGTTGAGATTCCCGCTGAATGACGTGGAGATAGCGAAAGGTAAAGAAGAGTAACTGGACCAATTTCGCCGGCACCTTGAGATGATGCAAGGCATGGGCCAGGCTGAAGATAGAGGAGGTAGAAAGGAGACAGAGAGAGGCCAAAATGATCAAGTTCGACTTGAGAAAGACCAAAAGGGCAAAGATGATCCCTTCTTTGGAGGCCGAGATCGGTCCCAGTCGAAAGAGCCCTTCCCCTGGGGTGGTAAAAGGTAAGGTCAGGACGACCAGGATCAGAAAGAGATTGACCAGCCCCAGTTTTTTGAAGAGTTCTTTCGGATGAAATCCAGAAAGCCCTAACAAAAGGGCACAAAAACCCCCGGCCAAGGCCAGGACCGAAAAACGATAGGTCAAGGCCACCACGATGGCCAGCCAAAAGGCCAAAAGGATCTTCACCCGGGGATCACATCTTTTTAAAAAGGCCTCGTTATTTTTCATTTACCCCTTCGTGAGTAGGCCCAGGCTATGAGGCCAAAGAGCCCGAAGATATAACCAATGCCCCCGATGACCTCCGAAAAAGAAGGTCTTTGAAGCTCTTTAAGGATCTCCTCTAAAAGGGACTTGATCGGAGCCAACTCTTTTTGCAATTCCTGATCGACCAAAGAAATAATTTCCTTTTCCGAAAGGGAAGCCGTAACCGCTGGGGCCGTCTCTTGGTTGGTGATTAGAGGCCTTTCTTGAGGGCCTGGGGCTTCTGGTTTTAAAGCCAGTTTCATCTCCGCCCGGTGGCCCATTTCCGCTAGGGCCACCACCCGCACTTCTTTCTCTTTTAAACCTTTGGGGAGAGAAAGGCTAAATTGTCCTTCTTGATCGGTCTTGGTCTTGGCCAAGATCTGTGAGCTGTTGAGGGGCTGAAGAGTGACCAAGGCCCCTTTGGCCGGGGTGCCGTCGCTGAAATATACCTCGCCCTTGACGGCCTCTCCTTCGATATAGGCAAAGATATTGACCCGATGGGCCAGGGCTATGGAAGAAAAGGAGAGAAAAAGGATCAAGAAAAAGGGAAATTTTTTCACTCTCTAGCCTCCTTCCCAAAGGATTTCCGGCCTCACCTTTTGGAGAAAACCGACGATGAGGATGGTCACTATCCCTTCGATGATCATGATAGGGAGATGGGCCATGAGGATTAACTTGGCCGCAGCCTTAAAATTTTCTCCGGTAAGGGAGAGTTCCAGGGCCACAAAGATCCCGGCCAAAAGCACCCCTAGGGCCCCGGCTAGAAAGGCACCGATAGAAGAGATAAGTGGCCTTCCCTTTATCCAGGGGCGAAAGAGATAATAGACCACCACTCCTGGGAAGGCCATGTTGAAGGTATTCACACCCAAGGTAGTCAGGCCCCCGAACTGAAAGAGGACCGCCTGTAAGAACAGGGCCACCAATAAGGCGGGGAAACAAAGCCACCCGAGAATCATTCCTATAAGGCCGTTTAGGATGAGATGGACCGAACTGGGCCCCAAAGGGACGTGGACCAAAGAGGCGACAAAAAAGGCCGCAGACAAAAGGGCCACCTGCGGGATCTTTTCAGCGGAAAGTTGCTTAAGGCCGATGATCACTCCCACGGTAGTGGCCACCGCCCCGGTGAGGAGGACCGGGGCGGAGAGAACTCCCTCGGAGATATGCATTATTTCACCCCTTGTGGACGAGGATAGGCCTTGATCCAGATGACGGCATCGAGTTCTACCGGATAACTCTTACCATCTTTCTTGAGGGTACCGCCATCACCAAGGGCCGAAAAACCCCACCAACCAGCCCAAGGAATGGTATAAGAAAAGACCCCATTTTTATCGGTCTTTACCACCTGGGTAACTAAAGGCTCCTTGGGGACCTGCACCCGCCCATCCCGATTGTAATACTCGACCTCCACCTCGAGATCCGGAGCCGGTTTACCATTGATCAAGACCATCCCACGGAAGGTATTCCCTTCCCACAACCCGTAGGGCCTGGTAAGGGGTATGATCTCGGCCTTAAGGCCCACTCGCTGGTCCCATCCTTCTTCGGCCCCAAAGGCATTTACCACCACCTTGGTAATCTGTTTGATAAATTTCTCCTCCGCCGGTTCGAAATAGGCCTTAGGCACCACGTAAAAGATGTGATCTCCGGGGCGACGTAATTGATAGACCGCCTTCCAAGCGGTGACTAGGCCTTTAGTCGTCCGGGCCTCTGGGTGCCAGGCGGGATAGAGGGGAACCTTGATGGCCTTGAGCGAGTCTTCAAGGTTGATTTTATGTCCGCGGACGAAGACCCCAAAGGCCTCTGGGCGCTTCATCTCCATACTCGGCCCACCTTCCATGGGGTGAGTAAAACAGAGAAAGAGACTTAGGCGATGACTATCGTTAACCGCCACCATATCATCGGACGGAAGCAGGAGCTGAAAATGGGCCCAGGCGTTACCAGTGATCATGGCCAAGAGCAAAAGGATAAGAGACACCAACTTTTTCATTTGATCCTCCTTTGTGCTAATATTTAGTTTTTAGTAACACCAAAGCAAAGAGAGATTTCTTTGTCAAGAGAATTATTCAAGTTTAGCCATTCACAGGGGCCATTCTAAAAACAAAAAATTTATCCTCAGGCAAAAACGTTTGGAGTTTAGGGATCAAGCGGGTAAAAGTCAGGACAAGTAAGCGATTTCGCCGCTTAAAAATTCCATCTCTCCTTGTGGGGTTTCAATGATCAGGGCACCGGTTGAGGAGATATCTTTGGCCCATCCTATTTCGTATTCTAAGTCTAGATTGTGACCAAAAAAGATCCTTTCCCCCAAGGTATCTGAAAGGGCCAGGAAGGCCTCTAGCAAAGGGTTTAAGGGTTTGTTCTCTTCGTAGCGCGCCTCCAAGAGCTTGGCCTCGTACTCTTTAAAAAGACCATAGAACTTGGCTATTTCGGCCAGAACACGGCCAAAGACCCCTTCTAAGGAGAGTTCATGTCCGAGGATTTGTCTAAGACTCAAGGCCGGCACCTCCTCCGGGGGTTCGTTGTTAACGTTTATCCCTAACCCAACCAAGGACCAGGTCTCTCCCCGGCAGACGGCCTGCTCAATAAGGACCCCACAGATCTTCTGCTTGGCAAGATGGACATCGTTGATCCATTTCAAGGCCACCGGTGCCCCTAAGGCTTGCAAGGCCTTGGTCACCGCCAGACCGAAGAGGATGGGAAACCAGCCCTTGACCTCGGGGAGAAGGTCATCATAAAAGGCTAGCGCCATCCAAAGCCCTCCTTCCTTGGCCTCCCATCTCCTCCCGAAACGACCTTTGGCCTGGGAGAGACGCCGGGCCAAGACCACCGTGCCGTTGGGTAAAGGGCCAGAGAGATAAGGAAAGGGATTATCCAAGAGCTTTCGCAGAAAATCCATGGCCCGCGGAAGTTCCTCAAAGGCAAGTACTACCCGAGCAATATCTGCCCCGCGTCTTAAAGGTTCAGGAGCAAGTCTCTCGATAGCCTCTTTGGCCTCGATAAATTTGGCCTTGAGCCTTTCTTCCCAAGCCGGAAGGCGTCTTACTCCGGCCATTCTTCCTTGATACGGCTGATTAGTTTCTGGATGTAGGGGAGTTCTTTCTGGGAACATAGACCGAGTAAAGGAGCCCCTTGTTCGACCATCTGTTGGTGGGAGAAAAAGACCCGAAAGACGACCATTGGCGGGCCTTCGTGGACAATAGGGGTCTCACGTTTCATAAAAGACATGATGACCAGTTCTTCCCCAGGCTGGATGACCACCCTCCCTTCACCTTCCTTTTCTATTTTTCTGGCCAACTGGGGAGCCAGGAGATAACGGGCCTTTTCCGGGGCCTTGACGATGTGGAGGCTCTTTTGCAGGAGCTCGGCAATGATCTCTTCTTGGGTCAAGGCATGCCGGATCTCTAATACCGGTTGATAGGCCTCGACGAACTGGCCTTCATACCGTTGATGGACCTTATAGACCTCACCGGTGGTGTGGGCACGGATGATCTTTTCGTTTCGCTCTCTTTCAAGGACAAAGAGCCCGGTCCCCGGTCTTTCAAGCCATTTACCCGAAGGCCCGACTACCCTGTCTCCTTCCTTGACCAAAAAACGACGGAGATAACCGGTGTGCGGGGTGGTGACCACGTGATAGCGATAGGGATTGGCCCGCAATTGTTGTAGCAATTGGTTTATTTCTTGATGATCAAAGGCCATGGCTAACGATAATAGAGATTTTTCCCGCCCATAGTCAGTAGGGCCTGATAGAGTTTCTTACGTAATTCCCGTCGATCCCAAATCCCTTGAATATGACCACGACGCAGGGCGTTTTCGGCACTGTGATAATCAGGTGGAATCTCCTCCCCGGTAGTCTCTCGGATGACCCTTGGGCCGGCAAAACCTATCCGCGTTGACCGAATGGCAAACTGATAAGGTGAACATCCCAGGAAACTGGCCACCGGTCCGGCGTAAGAATTGTTGTCATAGACCACCAAATAAAGTCCTCCGGCATCGATATATTCCCGCACCGCCATGGTACACCGCGGCATCTGGACCACGCCCAAAGTACCTTCATGGATACGAATCCCCCCGGTGGTATGGACAAAGGCCAAAAAAGGCCTTTTCATGATCCGAGCCCGATCACAGGCCCGAATAAATTTCTCCCCTTCAGCCACCCCTACCGTGCCTTGACGGAAGTCGGCGATCAACATGGCTACCATCAGAGAGATACCACCTACCTGGGCGTTAAAGGTGATGATCCCCGAGCGTCGGCCAGAACGCCGGCGGGCCTGCTCAAGCTTTTTATCATAGCCCTCAAAGCCCAGGGGGTTCCCTGAGGCGATATCTTCGTTGAATTCCTTGACACTCTTGGCGTCAAAGACATTTTTGAGGTACCACTCATATTCCAAGGGGAAATGATAGCCACAGTTAGGACAAACTCCACAGAATTCACCGTAAAGATCCGGGACCCAGATGTCAGGGCAGCCGTATCTTTCGGCATTGGGGCAGGTGACCGTACGGTCTTCAAGGGCCAAGGGGCTAACATAAAGTTCGCCCATGTCCTCCAAGGCCTGTTCTTCGCTGGAGACGATCTTCGGTCGGGGTCGTTTACCCTTGGCCCCTAACAGATCATAGACCGCCTTAAAAGGTTCGGTGACTTGTTTGATCAGCACCGCCCCTTCGCTTGAAACCTCCTCCATCAGGCGTTGGAGCATCTTTTGGCCCTGTTTTAGTACCCCGTAACGCAAGTCATGATAAAACCGTGCTCCAAAGTCCTGGGTCTTTTCCAGACAACTCTTCAGGGAAGACTTGGGGACCTTCACCGCCCAACGGGTCATGCTTCGATATTTTTTCGAGCGAAGGTCAAGGAGTTTTTCTATCTCGACCTCAGAGAGTTCCCAGCGGACGTAGACGTCGAAGTCCTCCGGAGGATTTTCTTCTTCTTTTTTTCGGCGTAAGGCATAAGTGCGGAAGGCCTTGAGACTCTTTGTCCTTAAGACCACCTCATCGGTGGCCCGGATGATCTCGTAGCGCAGGCGTTTAAAGAATTGATAGTCGTTTCGCCTGGCGCCAAGGGGTGGCTCGGGGACGATCCGATCAATGGTCCCCAGGCGCAGATTATCTTCGGCGGTGATCTTCAGTTGGCGGGCGCAAAATTCAACCAATTCCCGGGGAGGGCGTTCCCCTTCTTTGAGCTTGCCCTCGATGGCTGCGGCCCCTTCAGGGCTGATTACCGAATAATAACCGCAAGAGGCCATCAGACGGATGTCTGCCAGGCCAATGGCCTCAGCCCCGCCGGAGCCTCCCTCAGAAATAAAGGCCACGGTAGGGACCCGCAATTTGGTCATGAAATAGAGGTTCCTGGCGATCTGCTGGGCAGCCCCGGGATAGTCCTCGATGGGATAGGCGCCGGGGGTGAAGATATAAAAGTGAATCGGAATCCCCTCGGTCTCCGCCACTCGCATATAACGCAGGGCCTTCTCGTTTCCCCAGGGCTTGGCACTCCCCCCGGTGCGGTATTCTTCGCCGTGGCCCTTTTCGTGCCCAATGACAATGACCTGGTGAAGATAGACCTTGCCCCCTACCCTCCTGGCGATCATGGCCCGGGCACAAACCATGGCCGGGTCGATGTTGGTCTCCCCTTCCCCACCGAGTTCGGTATAGGAATCATAGACGTTCTCCAGGATGTCTAATAGGGTAAACCGCTGAGGATTACGGGTAATCTTGACTATTTCATAAGGGGTCAGGTCCTTGGCCGCCCTTTCTTCAAGGATCTCCAGACGGCTCTCAAGACTCTTTAAGATATCTTCTAAATGATCGTCAGCCACTTCATAGAAACGATCCTTGAGTTTGAGGAGCTCCTCTAAGATATAGGGACAGCCTCCCCATTCCTCGCCTTTGATGTCCTGGAGGTAATGGACTCGATCGATCAGGTCATTTAGGTGACGAAATATCTCACTCATGAGAATTTCAAGATCTCTGAAAGTTTTTCCTTAAGATAGGGAATATTGGTCACCAGGGTTTCTCCCTTGGGAGTCTTTCCTTCGATAACCACCCGGTTCAAGAACAGCCGCCCCCTCTCTTCGGCCTCAAAGGTATCCTTTCCCCAAACAATACCCAAGGCCAGATTAGGGTCAAACTCTGTGGGGATGCGATAGGGTTCATCCGAGGGGACATGGGTGCGCACGCGAAGCCATTCGTATTTAGGAAATTCGAAGCGATTGATCACCCCGGAAAGGGGCCGAAAGCCTTGTTTGGTATCTTCGGCAATCAGACGGAATTCAATGCTGGTCCCTTCAAAGGAAATGTCCTGTTGTTTGTATCCCAGGCGCTCACCAAAGGCCGCCCTGATCTGTTCCTCGATGAGGTTGGGCTCTTTACCCTTGACCCGGCTGATCCGGGCCGAGATCTCATTTTCTACCTGGATACGGGTATTGACCTCCATGAGATAGGCCTTACCCTCCCGGGTTACCAACCACTCCCAGGTACCCACGCTGTCATAGCCCACATGGGCGGCGAGCTTTAGGGAATAGGAAATGATCTTCTCAAGGATCTTTTCCGCCTCAAAGGGATAGGTGGTGTAAGAAGGATCAAAGCCCGGGGCGATCTCAATCCTTTTCTGCCGTCCAATACTCTGAATAGTACAATTCCTGGTACCGAAGTGAACCAATTCACCATATTGATTACCAAGGATCTGGACCTCGAGGTGATGGTAGTCACGGAGACAAACCTCCATCACCACCCCTTCGTCCCCGAACTGGCGCTTGGCATAGGCCCTGATCCGGCGGAAGACCGCCCGCACTTGGTCTAGATCATGGACCTCTTCGATGCCCATGCCCCCACCACCAGCGGCGGCCTTGATCAGGAGCCTTGGGGCCTCGATCTTTTGTTCTTCCTGCCAGAGGAAGAGTTCCTCGGCCTTCACTTCGGCCTCAAGCTCGCTATAGATAGGCGAAATGGTCCCGGGAATGACTGGAATACCCAAGGAATGGGCCAGCTTTTTGACGTTTAGTTTGTGCCCCAAGTCCCTGATCACTTCCCAGCGCGGGCCAATGAAGACCAAGGGATTGCTCCGCTTGACCACCCGGCGGGCGAACCGAAAATCTTCGGCAAAAAAACCATAACCCGGATGAATGGCCGTACACTTGGCCTCATCGGCTACGGCCAAGATATCATTGGCATCGCGGTAACTGGAGATACGGAAACAGGGAATCTTTCTCTTTTTGGCCAATTTTACGTGGAGACTCTGCTCATCACCCGGGGTATAGACCACCACAAATTCAAGATCCAGGTTATCACACGCCTCCATGATGCGAAGGGCGATCTCACCGCGATTGGCAATAAGGACCCGATCTCTCATTTCCTCATAAGGCCTTTCTAATTTTAAGCGCTAAACCCCGATCTAAACCATATCAAAAGGGTCCTTGAGGACGATGGTCTGATCTCTGGCTGGGCCCACAGAGATGAGGGTAACCGGTACCCCGGTATGGTCTTCGATCCACTTGACATAATCCCGAGCGGCCTTAGGGAGATCCTCAAAGGTCTTGGCCTGGGATATATCTCCTTCCCAGCCGGGTAATTCTTCGTATACGGGTTCAATCTTTTCTACCTGTTTGATATTGGCCGGCAGGCGATCCATCATTTGACCATCTAGACGATAGGCGGTACAGACCTTGATGGTCTCAAGGCCACTCAGGACATCGAGCTTGGTCACGGCCAACCCGGAAAGACCGTTTAGCCGCACCGCTTCTTTTAGGACTACACCATCGAGCCACCCACAACGCCTCGGGCGCCCGGTAGTCGAACCATACTCGGCCCCTCGTTCGCGTATATATTGACCCAATTCATCGTGGAGCTCGGTTGGGAAGGGCCCGCCCCCTACCCGCGTGGTATAGGCCTTGCAAATGCCAAGGACGTAGTCGATGGCCGTTGGTCCTAAGCCAGCACCGCAACAGGCGTTCCCAGCCACGGTATTAGAAGAAGTGACAAAGGGATAGGTCCCGTGATCTATGTCAAGCTGGGTCCCTTGGGCGCCTTCAAAGAGGATAGAGGCCCCCTTCTTACGGGCCTTGTCGAGCTCGATAGAAATGTTGGTCACGTAAGGGGCCAGGCGTTCACCCATCTTGAGGTATTTTTCATAGATCTCCTGATAATCTAAGGCCTCAGCCCCTAAATACTGGGTGAGATAAAAATTTTTCTCCTCTAAGGTCTCCTGCAGCTTGGCGGCAAAGAGATCCGGATCCAAGAGATCGCCGACCTTGATCCCTCGCCTGGCTATTTTGTCTTCGTAACAAGGCCCGATCCCGCGGCCTGTGGTCCCGATCTTGGTCTTTCCCTTCTTGGCCTCCCGCCCATGATCAATGGCCTTGTGATAGGGCATAATCAGGTGGGCCCTTTCGCTAATATAAAGACGACCAGGCTCAACGGCTATGCCGCGCTTTTGAAGGCCTTCGATCTCTTCGTATAGTAATACTTCGGGGTCTATGACCACTCCGTTGCCGATGAGACAGATTTTATCCTCGTGAAAGATCCCCGAGGGAATAATATGGAGGATGAATTTTTCGCCGTTGATGATGATAGTATGCCCAGCGTTATTGCCTCCTTGAAAACGGACGATCACGTCGGCCCGACCAGTCAAAAGATCGACGATTTTACCCTTGCCTTCGTCACCCCATTGGGTGCCCACTACCACTACGCAGGCCATAAAATCCCCCTTGTGACCAAATTCCCTCTTCGGGGCTCGAAAATACTTAAGCCTTAAACAAAAGTCAAACTCAAAGATGGCTAAAGGATCTAAAAACGACAAGGAAAGACTTACGGAGAAGAATCTAAAATTTGGCGAATCTTTTGGGCTAATTTCTTAATGGTAAATGGTTTTTGGAGAAAATTAACGTTTTTACCCAAAATATCACTTAAAAAGAGATAGTCATCGGTGTATCCAGAGATATAGAGAACAGAAATGTGAGGTAGAATTTCTCTTATTTTTTCGGCCAGCTCTTTCCCGTTCATTCCGGGCATTACCAAGTCGGTAATCAAGAGGTCTGGACTTAATTGTTCACCTTTGATCAATCTAAGGGCCTCCTTTCCATTCGAGGCCTCAAATACTTGATATCCCAGAGAGGTTAAGGCATTGGAAATAAAATCGCGGACTAGACTATCATCTTCGACCAATAAAACTTTTTCCCTGCCCTTTGGTACCTCTGTGGCGCTCTTTTCTCCTTTTATCGCTTCTTTTTCACCTACTGCCGGCCAATAAATCTTAAAAGTAGTTCCTTGGCCAGGTTCACTGTAGACATGAATACTAGCCTTATTTTGTTTTACTATGCCATATACCGTTGCTAAACCCAAACCGGTCCCACGCCCCATTCCTTTCGTGGTGAAAAAGGGGTCGAATATTTTGTCCTTTGTCTCTTCATCCATCCCGATACCGGTATCACTTACAGAAATCAAGACATAAGGACCTACTTGAGTACCGACGTGTTTGGCTACGTAATCCTCATCAAGAAAGACGTAATCCGTTTCAATAATGATCTTTCTTTCTTTGGCTTTATCTCCTAATTCGTTAATAGCGTCTCGAGCATTTACTACCAGATTGATTAAGATTTGTTCTATTTGCGCCGGATCAGCTATAATATTAGGTAGATCAGGAGCAAGAATTTTTTCTATATGAATATCTTCACTTATAAGACGACGAAGCATTTTTTCTAGATCATTAATGATATGATTCACGTTGACTATTTTGGGCTCATACATCTGTTTACGACTAAAAGCCAATAATTGATTGGTAAGTTGTTCGGCCTTTTCTGCTGCTTTTTTAATTAGTTCGATGCTTCTATAAAGCTTTGGATTATCTTCACTTTGTTGTAAGGCTAATTCTGCATAACCATTAATAACCGTAAGTAAATTATTAAAGTCATGAGCTACTCCTCCGGCTAAAGTGCCAAGGGCTTCTAATTTTTGGGCTTGACGAAGTTGTTCTTGTAATTCTTCTCTTTCTTTTTCTATCTGTTTTTTGGCTGTAATATCACGAAGATAAACTAAAGCCATTTGTTTACTATCAATGTTGACTAACTTAATATTAACTTCAGTAGGGAAAATACTACCATCTTTTCTTTTACCAAGCGCCTCTAAAGAAATGCTACCTTTAATCAAAAGTTCATTAACGAGCTCTGGTAATTTATTGGCTATTTCTTTAGGGACTATATCTCTTACATTAAGACCTATCAACTCTTCTTTTGCATAACCTAAAATTTTACAAGCTGTGGTGTTACAATCGATTATCTCTCCGTCTAAATTTTCGAGAAAGATAGCATCAATAGAACTCTCCCAAAGTAAACGATATCTTCTTTCTCGTTCTTGAAGGGCATGAGTTAAATTATTAACCTCTTGAGAAGCCCAACAGGAAAAAAAGAAGGCAAGAAAACAGATTATCAATATAACTCCTAATCCTAGTAAAAGGACCTTTGAAAAAGTAGAAAGTACGTGATGATCTATCACTTTACAAGGAATTAAAACATGAAGAGTAATACCATTATCTGGTAAGTGAGAAATAAAATCATAAAATGCTTGACCTTTTTTATTATAGATCTTAGGTATTAAAAAGGTCTTTTTATCCCTTAGGTATTAAAAAGGTCTTTTTATCCAGAGTAGAAAGATCAAAAGATTTATCATCAGGAATCTGAAAATATATTTTGTTATCTTTCTCTATTAAAACGTAAGAAACTAATTCATACAAAAGTAGATCTTCTAAAATATTTTTTATGGCTTTTTTATCATCTTGAGCAATGGCTTGACTTAATTTAGGAGCGCGAATTTTTATTACTTTTTGAAAGATAAATTTCGTATCTTGATAGTGATGATAAAGAGCAAAAATAAAGCTTAATACAAAGATAGTCAAAACAAGTAAGATAAAGAGGGGTAAAAGTCGAAGAAAGACCTTTAATTTAAAGCTTGAGAGCCATCTCTTTTGTAAACCTTCTTCTATCAAGTTAGGTCTTGAATTCATCTAACAATGCTTGAAGCTCGTCGGAAAGACGGCGAAGTTTATGGGCCGTGTGACGGACGTGTTCCGCCCCTTGAGCCGTCTGTGTCCCGGCGGCAACGATGGCTTCGCTCATACGGGCCATGTCGTTCACTTCATCGCTTACCCTTTGGGTATTAGCGCTCACCTCATTGGTGCTCGCTGTTTGTTCTTCCACGGCAGCAGCTACGTTGTTGGAAAACTCGGCCACTTGCTGAATGACCTCTGAGATCCTGTTCATGGCCTCAAGGGCCTGCGAAACTCCTTGTTGGAGATCATTCACCATGGCGTCGATATCGGTGACCGAATTTCCGGTCTGTTGGGCCAGCTCTTTGACCTCGTTGGCCACCACGGCAAAGCCCTTACCGGCCTCCCCAGCCCGGGCGGCCTCGATGGTGGCGTTTAGGGCCAACAATTTGGTCTGTTCGGCTATGGAGCCAATGAGTCTGCTTACCTCGCTGATCCGGCTAGAGGCCTGGGCCAGGTTATGAATCACCTCTTGGGCCTTGGTTGCCTCTTCACTGGCTTCTTGGGCTATTTGGCTAGCTCGACTTGTATGCTCGGCGATCTCATTCACCGTGGCGGTCATCTCCTCCATGGCCGTTGCTACCGAAGCCACGCTTTCAGCAGCCACCCCGGCCACTCGATTCACCTCTGCCGCCTGGACCTGCGCCTCTTCCGCCCCACTGGCCAGTTGCTCGGAGACCGCCGAGAGCTGTCTGGCCTCAGCTACTACCTCTTCAGCTTGTTTCTTGATCTTGGCCACCAGGTTACAGATACGACAGATAAAGGCGTTTACAAAGGTGGAAACCTCATCAATCTCAGTCACAATAGCTCGTTTATAAACTTTACATTCCTCACAAGAGGCATATTCGCCATTCTTGATCTTTGGACAATGGACTTGAGCAGCATAACTACCAGACTCATACCAACAATAGGTTTCCTTTCCATAAGAAGGACAATCCGGTTCGTCACAACGCATTACTTTGGAACAATCAATAGCTTTTACGGCTAATTGTTTGGTAAGGTCTGTCTCACCTACGGCTAAGTCTTTAAGCCTGGCAACTAAGGCCTCAAGAGGTTTACAGGCACGATTAGCTCCAAAAGCGATCAGAGCGATAAACAAAAAGGCTACACCTAACTCGACTAAAGAAAACATAATATTTCTATTAGCACTTTCCAAGGCTTCTGAAAGGATCTTGGCCTTGGTAGGATCAACCACCTCTTCCATGACCGCATCGGCCTCTTCTTTGAGGTCAGCCACTTTAGCTATAACTAGAGAGGTGTTCTTTTCTAGATTTTCTGTATCATTTCTTATCTTTAGCCATATTTGAGAAGAATTATCTAGCAATTTGGAAATTTTAAAGGCAGTCTTTTCAAGAATAGCGTTACCTTTGACTAAACTAGACCATTCCTTCACACCCTCTTTCAAAGCCTTTAATTGGACTTCTACTTCCTTTGGCCCTTTCCTTCCGAGGAGATAGGCTTCAAGGGTCTTTTCAAAGTCGAGGAAAGGTTGAATTATTTTCTCATTGATAACCATGTCGATCTCCGACCAATAAGCAAGGATTTTGACCTTTCCCGAAAGGGCTGCCTTCTTCTTGGCTGGATCTATGATTTTTTTCATGGTTTCATCTAAAAAGGCCCTGAGTTTTTGATCAGCTCTTTCGAGAAGATCGATATTCTGGTCCCTTTCTTCTTGAAACTTCTTACAGGAAGAGATGACGCCCTTTAACTCTCCTAAGAGGTCTTTCCATTTGGCAACGGCTTGCGATAATCTCGGCTCATTAGAGACCAACTTTTCCCAAGTAAAGAGACCTCTTTCCGCCTCTTCTAAGGCCTTTTCCACCTGTTTCCAACTCTCTTGACCAGGATTGTCTTTCCAATAGAGAAAAGCCGTTCTCAAGGCCTCAAATTTGGCGATTACGTCCTCGTTCATGACCATATCAATATCACCCCAGCGACCAAGTTCTACGACATCTCTTTTCTGGCCCTCAAGGGTTCGATAATTCACCAAACAGATAGACAAAATCACCAAGGCAATGAGACCAACAGTAAATAAGAGGCGTTGCTTAAGATTTAAACGCATGACCATTACTCCACCCCCAGTAAAAGAGATTAAAAAATAATGGCTTATTTTACAACCCTAATAAGGGTCATCTTTAGATAGAAGTTAAATTTCTCTCCCTTGAGTTAGATCTATAGAGGGCTCTTTCTATATTTTTCTTTATTCGGTCGAAGTTGGCCAAATAATAAGAGATTTATCCAAATAAATTCCTAATTTATAGATTTTCCCGATCTTAATACTAAATTCAAAAAAGTAACACCAAGTTACTGAAGGAACATATTCGTCTCATTTTTTAAAAACAAACTTCTTTAAAGAGATTTTCCTGTCTGCCGAAAAAATCTAGCAAAAAATTTTTAAATTTTCGGAAAAGTGATGAAAAAGTGCTGAACAGCAATAAAGGTGATTTTTTAAAAAAAATTTCTTTAAGAGGAGGGGCGTTATGGGCATTACCAGACAAATGGCGGGGAGCATCGTCCTTATCGGTTTAGTAGTCTTGATTATGGCCCTATGGGGAACCATAAGTGCCCGCTGGGAAAAAAGGCAGGTGGATCATCTGGCCCTCCTTTCTGAAGTGGACATGATCATGAACGAAGACCTCATCCAACCCCTTCAAGAAGCACGTCTGGCCTTCTATGAATGGCGCCATACCGGTGAGGAAAAAGACTGGAAAAAGATAGAATTTCAGCTCCAAAGGGTAAAAGAAAGCTTTCGAGGTTGGTCTTCGCAAATGAATCAATCCATCCCCGCAGCCAACCAGGAAATACAGGAAATGAGCAAGACCCTCCAGGCCTTTGAAGGTGCCCTCTTTGAGGCCAGGGGGAAACAGAAGGCCTTTCAAAGGAAATTCCAAGAGATTAAACAAGAGGTTGAGAAGATCACCACCCTTTGCCAAAAGGCCATGACCGAGGTCATTACTCCGGCCCAACAGAGGGCCGAGGCTTCTGGTTCGCCTCAAGAAGTAACTTATTGGGCCCAAATCAACGAATTGGTAAACGAGGGTATTATTCAAAATCTCCTCCAATTAGGGATCACTTTAGAAAACTTTTTCCAACTAAAGAATGAAATCGGTCAAAAGATGGAGGCCCTAGACCGAGGAGTATCAGATTGGGGGAAATTAGTAGCCAAAAACAAACCCCTTTATAACCTGCATGAAGAGATGGCAAACTCGGTATCAAGTATACGGAAAAAGATTTCTGAAATGATCCTACTAGGAAAAGAGCTTAAAAAGCAGGATAAAAAGATAGAAAAAATCTTCCAAGATATTATGAATATAAGTGAAAAGATAATGGAAAGCTATATTGACCCCAAAAAAGAACTTGTAAGTAAAAAGGCCGAATCGATAGCTTCATTTATTATCAAAGTATATGCTTTAGGAATTTTGGTCTCAGTTGGTCTACTTTTAATTATTTGGAATATTAACAAACGAGTAATAGAATTTGTTAGAGTTCAAATAGATGTATTAAAAGAACTTGGCAATTTCAATCTTTCAATCTCTCCTTCTTTTCGTCATATTAAACCGAATAAAAATGGTAACATATTAGAAAGAGCTGCTGCTTATCTTTTAGAATTTCTCCATTCTATTCGTCAGGCTTTAGGAGATACAATCAAGACTAGTAAAGAAGTTTTTGAAAACAGTTCCCAACTTTCAAATATTTCTGAAGAGATGCGCTCGGTAGCCAAAGAGACGGAAACGCAAGCCAAAGAAATTAATACTTCTACAGAAAAGATAGAAGAAACCATATTTACCATTGCTAGATCGATGGAAGAAATGAACAAAGCCGTAGAGGAAATTGCTCGCCACACCATGGAGACGAGTCAGGTGGCTGAAAAGGCCCGCACGGAGGTCCATTCTGCCCAAGAGGTCATTTCCAGATTGGCCGCTGCTTCAACCAAGATAAGCGAAGTGAGCCGGCTCATCGTCAATATTGCTGATCAAACTAATTTATTGGCCCTAAACGCCACCATCGAGGCCGCCCGGGCGGGGGAGGCCGGTAAGGGCTTTGCCGTGGTGGCCAACGAGGTCAAAGAGCTGGCCCAACAGACCGGACAAAATGCCGGAGAGATAGAACAAATCGTCAGCGATATCCAACAAAACTCCGAAGATGCCTCAAAGGCCATGGAAAACGTGGCCATGATCATCGAACAATTGGCCGAATATGCCCGTGGGATTGCTACCGCCGTAGAGGAGCAAACCGCCGTCACTCATGAGGTGAGCTCTCAGGCGGCACAGGCCAGAGGAGAAGCAGAAATATTTAAAGATACCAGCCAAAACCTAATGGCCATGAGCACTCAACTCTTAAAGAGGGCCGAAGATATCCGCCAATGCAGCGCCGAATTACACCAGCTCACCGAAAATCTGCATCAGGAGGCCCAAAAATTTAAAGTCGATTAAATTTTGACCTCCAAACGCCAGGGCTATATTTTTCTCTTCGCCTTCGTCTAGTAAAATGCCCTGGCATGCGGTTTGATGTAATCACCATCTTTCCAGAGTATTTTGACTCGCCGCTGGAAACAGCGGTGCTTAAAAAGGCCCGGGCAAAGGGCCTTATCCAGGTACGCCTGGTCAATCTCCGTGACTTTGCCTTTGACAAACACAAGATGGTAGATGACCGCCCCTTCGGTGGCGGAGAAGGGATGGTCTTTAAACCTGAGCCGCTTTATCGGGCCATTGAGGCCTTGCGTCAAGATTCCCCTGCCCCCTGGGTGGTCTATCTCTCCCCCCAGGGGCGGGTCCTTACCCAAGAGATCGTCAAGGAGCTTTACGAGAAGAGACGTCTCATCTTGATCTGTGGCCGTTATGAAGGTATTGACGAACGCATTCGCGAGCATTGTATAGATGATGAGATTTCCATCGGCGATTACGTGGTCTTCGGTGGAGAAGTGGCGGCTCTGGTGATCATTGAAGCCGTTTCCCGCCTCGTCCCCGGGGTGGTAGGGTGCCGGGACTCGGTCGAAAAGGAGTCCTTTAGTGAGGGGCTCCTCAAGTATCCACAGTATACCAGGCCGCGAGATTTCCGCGGCTGGAAGGTGCCAGAGATCCTCCTTTCCGGTGATCACGCCCAAATTGCCAGGTGGCGCCGGCAAAAATCCTTAGAGATCACCTTGAAACGGCGGCCAGATCTCTTAAAAAAGGCCAAACTCACCGAGGAAGACCGAAAATTTTTACAAAAATTGGGTTGGCAGGGAGATGGAACCTAATCTTTACTTGGCCCTGGTACATTATCCGGTGATAAACAAAGAAGGTCGCCTCATTGCTTCCTCTATCACAAACCTTGATCTACATGATATTGCTCGTGTCTGTCGTACTTACGGTATAAAGCGTTATTTTGTCGTTCAGCCCTTGCGTGATCAACGAAAATTAATAGAAGAGTTACTTGAGTATTGGCAGAATGGCTATGGTAGGGTATATAACCCCGATCGGCGGGAGGCGCTAAAACTGCTTAGAGTGGTGCCCTCGCTTTCGGTGGCGGTAAAAGAGGCCGGACAGGGAGAAAGGCCTATTCTTATAGCTACCGAAGCACGATTGGGGATGGCTAATCTCTCTTTTCAAGAAGGGCGAGAATTGGTAAATTCCGGTCGGTCTGTGCTTTTGTTGTTTGGCACGGCCTGGGGCCTGGCCCCTAGGTTATTAAAAGAATGTGATTATATACTCGAACCCATCAAGGGGCGGGTAGATGAGTATAATCACCTTTCGGTCCGCTCAGCAGCGGCCATCATCGTCGATCGTCTGCTGGGGGAGCCTTGGTGGCAAAGGGCGTAAGGAGGATAGATCATGTTTCCGGTAATCCACGAGATTGAAAAGGAATATATGAGGAAAGATCTCCCGGATTTTCGCCCCGGTGACACGGTAAAGGTCTATTTTCGGATTGTCGAAGGAGAAGAAAAAGAGAGGGTGCAGGTCTTTCAGGGGGTGGTTATCCGGAAGCGGGGCTCCGGCACCGGAGCGACCTTCACGGTCCGTAAAGTCTCCTACGGAATCGGCGTCGAAAGGACTTTTCCTTTACATTCTCCGCGGTTGGAAAAGATCGAAGTGGTCAGACGAGGCAAGGTGCGTCGAGCAAGACTCTATTACCTGAGAGGCCGTAGTGGCAAAGCAGCTCGGATTAAGGAGAGACGTTAGCCTTGTTTTGGAAGACTAAGGAGCGCTGGATAAGGGAAAAACGTTATCGTCAGAGCGGTTTCCGACTCATTGCCGGTGTAGATGAAGCAGGCCGAGGGGCCTTGGCCGGCCCGGTGGTGGCGGCGGCGGTCATTTTGCCTGAAGAGTTCGATCACCCAGACCTCGACGACTCCAAGGTCCTCACCCCGGAAAAGAGGGTTGAACTCTATGAAATAATCATCAAAGAGGCCGTTTCTTATGCCGTGGCCAGCGCCAGTATCGAAGAGATAGACGAACACGGTATCCTCCGGGCCACCTTGATGGCGATGACCAGGGCCTTGGAATCCCTTGAACCCCCACCACAATTAGCCCTAATCGATGGGCAGTTCACCACCCCTTGGCGTGGGCTTCAAAAGGCCATCATTGATGGAGATGCCCTTTGTCTCTCCGTGGCGGCGGCTTCTATTTTGGCCAAGGTGACCAGAGACCGATTTATGGAAGAAGCAGACCGAGAATTCCCTGAATATGGATTTTTCCAGCACAAAGGGTATGCCACCCGTCGCCACTTGGAGGCCCTAAGAGAATATGGCCCCTGCCCGTTACATCGTCTCTCTTTTAAGCCGGTGGCCGAAGCCAAGGAACGCCAAAGAACTTGGGCGCCAGGCGGAAAGGCTGGCGGCCCTCTACTTACGCCTCAAAGGTTATCAAATCATCCATCGTAATTGGCGGACCCGCTTAGGTGAGATAGATCTCATTGCCCAACGCTGGAATACCCTGGTCTTCGTAGAGGTAAAGGCCCGGGCCAGTCTGAGACGAGGACACCCGGAAGAGGCCCTAACCCCTTACAAACGACAAAAACTCCTCTCTTTGGCCAAACTCTATCTGGCTGGTCACCCTGAAGAGGCAAAGGCCGTCCGTTTTGATGTTATAGCTATTGATTTTTCTCAAAAACGGCCCCAAATTAGACATTATCAAGGGGTCATCGAAGATGAATGAAAAGAAAAGATCGGGTTTTGATCATTTGGAAGAAAGAGAGAAGAGCCTTGTTCGGCCCCGTCGCCCCCCCTGGTTTGAGAGACGCCTACCCGATTACCAGGAGATCCTTTCAGCCAAACCCGAAGAAGCCGAAAAGATCATGCGATCCCTTTCCCTTAAAGAGCAAATGGAGCTAGTCCTCCAAACTCCATGGGAGCTTAGGGAACGCATCATCGTCCTTTCACCTCAGGCCGAACGCCTGGTCAAGAGCCTCCCTCCACAGGAACTTTTCTGGACGCTTAAGGCCGTAAGTCCAGAAGAGGCCGTCACCCTCCTTTATATGGCCACCCCAACCCAGATCCAGTTTCTCTTCGATCTTGATTGTTGGAAAAAGGATCGCTTGGCCCTGGATCGGGTCCTGGCTTGGCTCACCCTGCTCTTTGAAGCTACGGAGGACAAGGTAGCCGAATGGTTGCGGACGGTGGATTTTGATTTTCTGGTCATCGTCATGAAACGGCTGATCGAAGTCTATAAACGTCCAGACGGTGTCGATCTCACCGAGGCCAAAGACTGGCTTCCTCCTTATACCTTGGATGAGACGTATTTTATCTCCTTTCGCCTAGATAAATTTGAACCCCTTACCCGTCGTCTAATCGAGATCCTGATGGAGATTGATCCGGCTCAGTATCGAGACCTAATGGAATCCGTGATCTGGGAACTACCGGCAGAGACAGAGGAAATGGCCTATCGCTGGCGCAGGGCCCGCTTAGCCGATTGGGGGGTGCCGGATTACTTTGAGGCCCTGGATATTTATGCCCCGTTACCACCGGACCGCGTCCGCCGTATTGAACCATCTTATCTTCCGCCTCCAGAAGAAATAGAAGAAGCCCCACCGCCGGCCTTTCTCCCGGCCATCCAAACGGAAGGGATAGATTTTTTGAACCAGGCCTTGTCTCGGATCACGGATTACCGGCAGGTAGATCGACTAAAACGTGAGCTGGCCTGGATCGTCAACAAGGTCCTCATGGTCGATGTAGGAACCATTGATGACGTAGAAGAGGCCAAACGGGTACTTGATAAAGTGGCTGGCTACCTCAACCTGGGGCTTGAATATCTTTCCGGACGCAACCCAGAAAAGGCGGTAGAGATATTAGAGAATTATTTTCTGGAAGATATCTTTCGGGTAGCTCAGAATCTCATCGTAGGCCTGCGTAAATATGCCCGGGAGATCATTACCCAGGAAGGCCTTGATCCTCGCGTCTTTAAACACCTGGACGAACCCTATGCCTCCTATTTTAAGGGGGTCATGGCCAATGAGGCCAATCGGATTTTGCTTTTTATCCCGAGCAAAATGGGCACAGCCGAAGAATATCGGCCCTTCCGTACCCTGACTGAGATAGAACGAGTCCGCCGTGTCCTTACCGAAATTCGTTACTGGGCTCCCCTCATTCAGAAGGCCTTTGGTATCCCACCTCAATGGGTGGCTGAAATCGTCTTGAAAAAGACAAATTTATTAGAACCAGCAGACATAAAGTGGTCTGTACTGATCCTGACCGGGCTTGCCCGTTGGCTTATCAAAGGCGAATTCAAATTTGAGGCTATTCCTGAAAGGGAATGGCCGGAGGTGATTGGTCGTTTGATCTATAGGGAGCACGGGATGAAGCGCGGCTCGGTACCAGTCAAGATCAAAGAAGAGCTCTTAAAGAATTTTTCTGCCCTTAGCCTTGAAATTGGTCAACCTCCGGAGGAGGACCTACTGGAGAGTTTTATTAATTTTTGTCTCTTCCGGGCCGAGGAAGAATTCGCTTTTGCCGATAAAAGCTTGCCTCCTAATCCACGCTACGTACAAAGTATCCTTATCGAACTTGGTCAGGATTAGTAAAGAAGTTTCGATAAAAAAATTTGAAAAAATATTATCAAGTTAAACAAAATATTCTATTCATATTGTAAAAAGACTCAAGTTTATAGTATCTCGCCGATTATAATTTTTCTTGACATAAGTTTCATCTTTATGTTTAATAAAATAAATTGAGATTGGATTGCAAAATGGACCTAAGGGGCGGGGTTTTCTCTAATAATCAAAGTATTTGGGCCTTCTGGCTAGCCACCCCCAAAAGAAAGGTTGTTTTCTCAGAGTTCACAAACACAAGGGTTTCTCTTGTATCGCTTATTCTTGGTAAAGGGTTATTTTGTTTTTAAGAAAATTTTTAAAGTAACTCTATGAAATTATCAAAGTTTGTTTTTACTAAAAAATTTTATCCAGAAAAGAATCTAATTGAATTCGAGGGCTCTCTTATTTCTCTTCATTGTCATCACTTCAATTGTGGCCTTCTAAAAGGTCTTGAAGAGTTAAAAGGAATAGATGGTCTAAATTTATTTGTAAAAACAACAGAGGAAGTCTATTATCATTTCTTTTCAGATTATTTAAAAAGACATCCCGAATTTGAAACTATTGAAGATAAGTTACAAGTCGCTTCAGAAATGTATTATGCTTTTGGGTATGGTCTTTTAGATTTAAGTAATTTAACCGAAAATGGTGGTATAGCTAAAGCTCGTTCTTCATATTATGTCACTGCTTGGTTAGCTAAATATGGCCGTAGATATTCACCTGTCTGTTATTTTACTTGTGGATTTATTGCTGGAATTTTAGAAGTGATTTTTAATAAAAGTTTAGGAAGCTATAGAGTCAAAGAAATTAACTGTTTAATTGTAGGCGATGATTATTGCAAATTTGAGGTAGAAAAAATCTGATATGGCAATAGACGCACAAAAAATTATATCGATATACTCATCAGGAGAATTACCTAGAGATCAAAAAGGGATTATTGGAATATTTGGTATATATGCTGCTTATAATTATAATGAATTTTTTTATAAAGTAGTATCAAGAGCTATTATGCAAGTAAGTGAAGAAGAAGCAGAAAAAATAGAAGCTCAGCTTTATCAAGCTGTATTAGATTGCGCTTATTATACATTTCATGGTGCCCGTACTTCGATGACTTGGAAACAAGAAGTGAGTCCAATGATAAAAACTCCTGAAGATGAAGTAGAAGCACTAATTGCATTTACAAATGTTTTTGGGATAGGATATTTAGAAATCGTAGAATTGGTTCCTGGGGAAAAGTTAGTTACCCGTGTGTCCAATGCTTATGATCCTGCGAGATATCTTGAAGAATACGGCCCTCAACCCAAGGGAAGATGTTATATGTTTAGAGCATGTACGGCAAGTTATATGGATTTAGTTTATGGTCCGCGTTTTCCTAAAGGCATAGGAACATTTAAATGCGAAGAAGTAAAATGCCGAAGTATGGGGCATCCTTATTGTGAATTCGTAGCAACTAGAAAAGAAAGATGACCCAATTGTCTTCACCATCTCCTAATTCACAGCCGGCCATCGAAGTGATGGAGGTAGCGCCAGAAGAAATTCTGGCAGCTATCCCTAATGCTGTTTTCGCTACAGATAAAGATATGAGAATAATCTATTTTAATAAAATAGCTGAACAAATAACAGGATTCAAAAAACAAGAAGCTATTGGAATGTTCTGTCGCGATGTAATTAAGTCTGATCTATGTGAATATGAATGTTTAATTAAACGAGTATTAGATTCTGGTAAAAGTATATTTCATGTAAAAACAAAAATTGTTACTTTAGAAGGAGAAAGAATTCCTGTTTTAGTAAACACTTCTCTTTTACATAATAAAGGAGGGAAAATAGTTGGGTATTTGGTAATTTTTCAAGATATTTCTGATATACAAAGAACGATGGAAGAACTGCAACATGCTAAACGTTTGTTGGCAGAAAAAAATAAATCTTTAAGGTTAGCCTATAAACAACTTAAATTAACGCAACAACATTTAATACAAGCTCAGAAAATGGAATCTTTAGGAAGACTGTCAGGTGGAATGGCTCACCATTTTAATAATATTTTATGCGGAATTTTGGGACATTTAGAACTTCTTCGTAACCATATTAAACATGAAGATATAAATAATGTCTACTTAGATAAAATAGAGAAATCTACTTTAAAAGCAGTAAATTTGGTACAAAAAATTCTCACCTTTGCTCAAGGAATAAAGACAGAAATCGAGACAGTAGACATAAACAAAATCATAATAGATTTGACAAAGACTTTAAAAGAAAACCTAGATTCAAATATAGAAATAAAATTGGAACTATCACCTGATTTATATACAATAGAAGGTGATCCAAACCAGATTTATCATGCTTTATTCAATCTTTGTATAAATGCTCAAGAAGCTATGCCTGAAGGAGGCGTAATTACTATCAAGACGGAAAATCAAGAAGTATTAGCCAATAATATTGAACCAGGACAATATGTAGTCATAAGTATCTCAGATACTGGTGTAGGTATTAATCCTGAGATTAGAGATAAAATTTTTGATCCCTTCTTCACTACTAAAGAACCAGGAGAAGCCATAGGATTAGGGCTTTCCATGGTTCACGGTATCGTTAAGGCTCACGGAGGACATATAAGCTTCAAAAGTTCTCCTAATAAAGGAACGACATTTTCCCTTTATTTCCCCGCGCAAAACAGCAAAAATCAAAGCCTTAAATAATATTCTAAATAATTTTACAGATCTTTTTCTAAATTAGATAGTCGCTTTTCGATCTCGTTTAAGCGTTTTTCAAGGTCGTTAAATCTTTTCTGAAAATATTCTAGGAGTTGATTCTCGCCTTCGGGGTCGTACCTTTTCACTGATTTTTGATTAAAAAACCAGAGACCAAACACCAGAAGCCCCAAAATCAAAAGGACCCAGGGGCCAAAAGGCCCTAAAGCAAAGGGTGGCCCAGGGGGACCAGGAGGCGGTGGAGGGCCAAAAGGAGGACCACAACTCGTCATCAAAACAAGACCGATAAGCACCGAAAAAGACTTTAAAAATTTTCTCATGATAACCTCCTTTTAAAGGAAATCCATTATGATCATAGGATAAGGCGTGATTCCTAAAGACTTCTTAATAAAGGATTAAAAAATCATTAAATTTTGGAATGACTAAAGGCAAAAAGGATGTAAGGCGAGAACAAAGCTAAAGCAGTTTATAATTCAAAAGAGTCATCTTCTAGCATCTTTTCCATGGTCTTCTGGCTGCGACGCAGTCTTTCGATGGCAATGGCCAGTCTTACGATCTCGTCTTTGACGTTGTGTTCGTTTAGCCCTTTTACCTTAAGATCGATATCCAGGTTACCCAGACTCATTTCATGGACCTTGCGAGTAAGATCGGTGAGAGGATTGATCAATTCAAATTTGACCAAACCATACAGGGCCAAGGTCCCTATCAAAAAGGCCACCGCCACCCAAAGGCTAAAACTCCCACTAAAGATCTTAAAAAAGGTCTGGCCAGGGAATTTTATAGTGACCACACCCGCCACTTCGTTATCCTTGAATTTCGGGGCTTTGGGTTCCTGAGCATGGCAGGAAATACATCTCTGATGAAGGGGCAGGACATATTGATAGACAAAGGCCTGATTCTCAAAACGCCAGGTCTCTTTCTGGGGGATTTCTAATTCATCGGTTCGATAATTGATGATAACACGGGCCTCAGAAGCACCTATTTTGGCCAAAAGGGTATTAAAGTCAGGATCATGGAGGAGATAAAGATCTTTTTCTTCCTCTGTTCCTTCTTCCAAACCGGTCAATTGTTTGACCGCCTTAATTTCTCCAGGATTTTCGACCCAGAGACCGTGAACATCGTCTGAAAATTTGAGAAAGGAGTCCAGCAATTGGACGATGGTCCGCGAACGCTCTACCAGATCCCTTTCATGGTAGTATTTCAGGGTTTGGATCAACCCAACTCCACCGAGGAAAAAGACCAAAATAAAAAAGAGGGCCACCTTGTTGGCCAAGCTCAGGCCTTTGACCTTCATGACTGCCTCCTCAGGCGCACCAGTTCTTTGGTCTTATTAAGGGCTATCTGGGCCAATTTGGGATCATCGATTTCTTGCTTGAGGGCCTTTAGGAAAGAGGAAACATTGGATAACAATAATCCCTTTTCCGTGGCCCCGGCTTGTTTGAGGGCCCTTTTGACCATTAATTTGGCAGCCGGCCCGTAATGTTGGGCCAAGAGCTTTACTACCTCGTTGAAAAGGATCAAAGGGATATTTTCTTCGGCCTTGGGAGAGGTCGGTTTGTTTTGAGCCAGTTTTTCAAATTTTAAGGCCAAGGCATTTAAGGCCACACTCACCAAGGGGCTGGGAGAAGCGGTCTTCAAAATGACCAAAATCTTAAAGCCATGGGCCTCTCTAACGACCAAAGAACCATTTTCATAGAGCCCAACAATCTCTTCCGGAGGGCCATACCGACCCTCGCTATCAAAGGCTGCCGACATCTCTTCAATGGCATGATGGAGGTTCTCTTGAAATTCTTGAGAATAGACCTCAGGCAGACTACAAAAAATGGCCTTCCCTTCTCGGGAAACAAGCACCCCCGACACATCATCTAACTTGACCAAACTGGCGAGCAAGGTCTTCACGAATGCCACTCCTTTTCAGCTTGAAGTAATTTCTTACTCCACCAAAGGAGTCCCTTACGAGGTTGTCCCTTCATAGCCATCACTTCCTGGGAGCTACAAAGAGCAGCACAAAAATGCTTCTTGCTAGAGGCGGCAAAGGCCTTTAGTTCACCCAGACCAAGGAGATGCCCCAATTCCCTTAACTGAAGGGAGATGAAAGAGACTGTTCCAGCCAGCTCCTCTGGCGCCCCTTCTCCTAAAGAGTCCTTGACTTCCCCGCTGGGCTCAACCAAGGCCAAGAAGTTGATCTCCGGTAGGAGTTTCTTGATACGTTGAAGGGGATTAACGACCTTTTTGGGTAGGAAATCTTCTTCAAAAAGGGATTCATCAAAAAGGGGCTCTTCAGCGGGGTTGGCTTCGTCTTCCAAACGCGCAGCCTCGATGATCAAGGCCTGAACCGGCCCGTTTAAAGAGGCCTTTTTAGGCCAGAGGGCCGGAGTACGAACCTCAAAATGACCATTCGGCAGGGAGAGGAGGGCTCTTAAGGCCTCGATCCCTTGTTTGGGTTCCGGACCAATGACCTCAGCAGCATAAAGAAGTTCTCCTTCGATATAAATCTTACCCATTCCTTCGGGGAAAAAGACCTCTACCAAATGTCGCCCGGGTTTGGTGGCCAAAATCTGGAGGACATCCGCCAGGTGAAAATTGGATAGATCACCGCTCATGTAAGGCGGATCCATCAATTTCTCCCGTTTTTCCAGAGAAACTCCAGAATGGAGCTTTTGTTGATCAATCTCTTCCATCTTTTTAATCCTCCATGTCTTCCATTGGGCCCTATTCATGTTCATTTAAGAATATTTCTGGTTTTTGGACGTTTAAAATATTTTTCTTGTAAAAATTCTAGTTTTTTAATCACAAAGGGCTTTTTTATCCTTTTCGGTCTGAAGAAAGGGGCGAGTTTAAAATGCGGCTTTTTTGGGGATGATCTTTTCCACCAGTTCAAAATTGATGTGTCGACGGGAGACGTTTACCTCCTTGACCCGAACCCGGACCAAGTCCCCTATCTGATAAACCTTACCGGTATGGCGTCCGATTAAGCGATGATTTTTCTCGTCAAGGATGTAATAGTCATCCGGCATATCTACCAGGCGTACCACTCCGGAGACATAGATCTCAAAGAGCTCAACAAAGAAACCAAAGGCAGCCACCCCGGAAATGACCCCTTCGAATTCCTCACCGATATGATCGCGCATCAGACGCACTCGGATGCGGTCAAGCATCTCGCGCTCAGCTTCCATGGCCACCCTTTCGCGTTCAGAAAGGTGTTTGCCCATCTCTTCCAACACTTCAAGCCTATAAGGAGGGCGTTTCTTCTGTAAGGCGGCCTTGAGCGTCCGGTGAACTACCAGATCAGGATAGCGTCTAATAGGGGAGGTAAAGTGTACGTAACAATCCGAAGCCAGACCAAAATGACCGATATTATCCGGTGAATATTTGGCCTGCTTTAAGGAACGTAAGAGCAAGGTATTAATCAAATATGCATAGGGCTTGCCCTCAACCAATTCGATAATGTGTTGAAACCAGCCTGGATCAGGATGGTCTTTAGGCTCAATTTCAAGGCCAAGGGTACGGGCGAACTCGATAAATTCTTTGATTTTTAAAGGATCAGGTTCCTCATGAACCCGATAGAGCACGGGATAACCCCTCTTGGTGAGAAAACGGGCCACCGCTTCGTTGGCGGCGATCATGAACTCTTCGATGATAAAATGGGCAAAATGTCTCTCCTGACGGACGATCTCTTCGGGTTTACCACTGGAGCCCAAAATAACCTCAGGTTCCGGAAGATCGAAATCAATACTCCCTCGGGCCAATCTTTGTCGGCGCAAAAGACGACATAATTCAGCGGCGTTATCAAGGGACCGCAGGACGCCTTTGTATCGACGCCTCAGTTCTGGAACTTTATCTACTACCAAGGCCTTTACTAAATTGTAGGTAAGGCGTTCATGACTCTTGATGACCGCCGGAAAAAACTCCGCCTTACGAAAAAGCCCCTCTCGGTCAAAATCCATGACCACCACCATGGCCAAACGTTTTACCTTTGGGTTCAAACTACAGAGGTGATTGGAGAGCTTCTCTGGAAACATAGGGACCACGGCGTTTGGAAAATAGACACTAGTGCCCCGGGCATAGGCTTCTTTGTCCAAAGCGGTCCCTGGTTTGACGTAGTGGGCCACATCGGCGATGGCCACATAAAGGCGGTACCCCTTGGGCAGGCGGCGGACATAGACGGCATCGTCAAAATCCCGGGCGTTTTCACCATCAATGGTCACAAAAGGTAGGTGAGTAAGGTCTCTGCGGCCCTCCGTGTCTTCAGGGTGAACTTCCTCTGGCAACTCTTTCAGTTCCTCCCTGACCAGACGAGGCCACTTATGGGGCAATTCGTATTTAAAGATGACGGCCTTAAGCTGAGTCTCTAAATCTTCTGGATCCCCAAGGACGGCGATAATTCGCCCTTCAGGGATACGCCGCCCCGGAGAGAAATCGGTGATCTCAACCACCACCATCTCCCCGGTCTCTGCTCCCTTGGTCTGGTCTGGAGGGATAAGGATTTCGAAGGGAATGCGCTCATCCTCGGGGATAACAGTGCTTACCCGGCGACTCTGATAGAAAAACCCAAGGAGGCGCTTCTTTGCCCGCTCAAGAATACGAATAACACTTCCTTCTCTCTGGCGACGATCAGGGCGTTCGACCCGGACGATCACCAGGTCACCGTCCATAGCCCCTTTGAGACGCGCAGGGGGAACGTAGACCACCGGTTCCCGTGTGTCTTCTGGTTCTACAAACCCGTAGCCATCGTGACGCAGGTGAAGCCGCCCGGTGACAAGTTGCATCTGCTCTGGCAATCCATAACGTCGCCCTTTGATGTGGATTAGCCGCCCGGCCTTAGTCAATCTCTTTACCAGGCTGCGTACAGACCGGCGTTCTTCGGTAGGGACATGAAGAAAGTGATAGAGTTCTCGCAAAAGCACCGGGCGCCCGGCCTTACGCATTGCTTCAAGGATCTCTTTTTCGGTCGGAGGACCCTGGCGCTTTTTTTTGCGGGCCATATTTAATCAAGGCGATTGAGGTCTTCGGAGGTAATCAGCCGGATGGTCACCCTCTTGCCCTTAGCGCCTGGGCGGACCTCTTCAAATACCCAACCAGAGACATTTCTCAAGAATACGTGTCGCCGAAGACCATTTGGCGGGGTATAGACCAATTCTATACCGGCTACCCGGCCTTCTTGATCTAAAACAATGTCTATTCTTTCGAGAAGATTGATGTTTCCCGGGCCAAATTTGGTCAATACATAGGGTAAAGAGGTCCCGGAAAACTCAGGGCCCAAAAAATAGACGGCATAAAGATCTCTTTGCTCAATACTGATCACCGCTGCCGGTAAAACGGTGGGCCAAAGAAAGAGAAAGGCCAAGAAAAGACCAAAGATCAAACCCTTTATTTTTCTCATCGGTAGACCCCCGCAAGTTTTTCTTAGGGCAATATAGCATGGAAAAGGACTAAGGCGAATCGAGAATCTTAATGTTTTGCCTCTTCTTTTCCGATGTTTCAGCCCAGGGAGGAGTATATGTCAAATGGGAATATGCAAAGCTCAGCCCATACGCCTCAACCCATTACCCCAGCGGAAATAAAAGACATGGTGCGTTATCGTATCCAACACGGCAAGATCTTGGAAATCAAAAAACTGCCCACTTTACCGGACATTGCCTATCGCCTACTAGATCTGTTATCACAGGATGATCCAGAGCTTTCCGAGCTGGAAGAGATCATCCGTTATGACCAGGCTATCACCGCCAAGGTCCTCTCCGTGGCCAATTCGGCCTTTTTCGGCGTCCAGAAAGAGATCGACACCCTCCACCGTGCCATTATCACTTTGGGCGTTCGTGAAGTAGGAGAAATTGCCTTCAGCATCTGTGTAGTCAGCGTCTTCCGCCCGGTAAAATCCATCGACGGCTTTGATGTACGCGAATTCTGGTTGCACTCCATCGGCACCGGGATCACCGCTCGCATTATTGCCCAGGCCCTTGATTGTGCCGAAGAAGAGAGGTTTTTTACCTTGGGCCTGCTCCATGATATCGGGCGCTTGATCCTTCTCTTTGTGTTCCCTCGAGAATTTGAAGAGATCTTGGAAAACAGGGAAAAATCAGGGAAATCCCTCCTTTCAGAGGAAAAAGAATATGGTTTGGCCCACACCTGGGTGGGGCGTTGGTTACTCAGACGTTGGGGGTTGCCTGAGGCCTTTGCCCAGGTGGCTCGGTTTCACCATCATCCCTTCTACAAAGGCAAATTTCTCTTTGAACCAGCGGTGGTGAAATTGGCCGATATCGTCGCCCATAAAATGGCCATAGGAAATTTACCGGTAGGCCCCCAAGAGGATGAAGAACCCCTTCTCAAAAAACTCGGCCTTTCGGAAGATCTTTATCAAGCCATTTTAGATCACCTAACCCTTATTCGGGATGGAATGAAGGAGGCCTGGGGGCATCTATTTTGACCTGGAGCTTTTATCTCTTCCCGGTATAATCCTGCCTTGTGTTCTACACCGACATCATTTATTTACTTCTGGCCATAATCTTGTTTTCAAGCTGGCCGTCGGGGGAGATCTACCTCCGTCCCTCTGAGATCCTATTGGCTTGGTTGGCCAAAGATCTTCTCTTCGTCTTCTCCGCGGCCTTTGTCCTTCGTCGAGCTCGAACCTCTGCCCAATTTCTCCGGGCCCAATCAGGACTAAAGATCTTGGCCTTTGGCTTTTTTGCCTTGGATATCTTCTTTTTAGACCTGCCCTCCCTGTTTAAGGACCTATTCCCCCACCTTTCCATGCTGCGAGACTTTTTGGGGCTCCTTGTCTTTATCCAGTATCTGATCCTCCTCTGGACCGTCTCGGCCTTTTATGAAAAACGGGGGCCTTTGGTCAAAATTTCTGTCCCCGCTTACGTAATGGCCCACTTGCGACTCCTCTTTCCCTTTTTGGTACCCTGGTTCTTGGTCAATCTTTCCTTGGAAGGACTTCTTTCCTTCCTTGGGCAGGATCTCTGGACCCGATACGGCACCCAGATCGAGTTTCTCTATTTCATCGCCTTCATCGTGGCCTTAGTAATTATGGTGCCTCCTATCTCGATCTGGGTCTGGCAATGTACGCCTCTTCCAAAGAGCAATCTCCGCCGACTGATCCGTAGATATCTGGAGCAGGAAAAGACCTGGGTACGAGAGATCTTACTCTGGGGTGCCTTTGGGGGACGACTCCTCACCGCCGGGGTAATCGGCCTCTTTCGCCCTTTTCGTTATCTCCTCTTGACCCCGGCCCTTCTGGCTGCCCTTGAGGAACCAGAAGTCCTTTCCGTAGTAGCCCATGAAGTGGGGCATCTTAAGCGACGACACATGTTTTGGTTGTTGGTCTTTTTTATTGGGTTTGCCCTCTTGGTTTATACAGCCTTTCCCCTGATATATCTATCTTTTCTGGCCTATTTCCCTAAATTAGGATTTTTGATCTCAGCCAGCGAAACCTACGGGCCGGAAATTATAACGAGTATTTCCCTAATCATCTTTGTCTTGATCTATTTTCGTCTGCTTTTTGGCCTTTATCTACGACATTTTGAACGCCAAGCCGATCTATATTGTTTAGAAAGTTTGGGAACGGCTGCAGGTCTTATCCGTGCCCTTAAGAAAGTAGCTGCCCTTTCGGGTCATACAGAGCGCCTACCCAGTTGGCATCACTATAGTATTGCCGAACGCATTGATTTCTTAGAGGCCGCCAGTAAAAACCCTGCCCTGATCAAGAGACATCACCGACGGGTCAAGATCCTCTTAATTTCTTATCTCTTGGCGGTAGCCCTCTTGACCCTCTTTCTTCACAAAGCCCCCCGGGAGAGATTAGAACAATTGGCCAATTACAATTTGTTAAGGGGTCAATTATTATTAGAAACGGCCTATGAACCGGATAGCGAGACTTACCGACTGCTAGGAGATATCTCCATGGAAAGGGGACGTGAAGCCGAGGCCATTCGTTATTACGAAGAGGCCCTTAAGCTTGATCCGGAAAACGCCACGGTCTTGAATAATCTTGCTTGGCTTTTGGTCACGGCCAAAGACAAGAGACTCCATGATCCCTGGCGGGCCCTTTCCCTGGCCCGCAAGGCCACCGAAAAAGAACCCTTGGCCATCTACCTTGATACCCTGGCTGAGGCCTGGTTTGCCGTAGGAAATGCTAATCGGGCCTGTATTTATGCCAGCCTTGCCTACTCACGGGCCAAGGAGGCTCCGGATTACTATCCTCGGGTATCTTATTATCGAGAACAAAGGGAGCGGTTTTGTCGTGCTGCGCGGTAAACACAAACGTTATCAAAAGATCTACCTCTACGCCATAGACGGTTGTCATCCAGACTTTCATTCCCTTCCGGACGAGGATTTTATCGGCTATTGGGAAGAAGACGAAGACCTTAGTGTCCTCTTTTTTCATCACCCCAAGGACGACTTGGTAGAAAGGCTCTTGGCCGAAAGAGGACTTCGACTTGAGGCCAAGGCCTGTGTTGATTTTGAAGATTGGGGTGAAGGACGTCGGATCAAACCCTTTCTCGTCGGGCCATATCGCTTTGCCCCAGAATGGCTTGGAGGAGCCGACCTCTATTTCGATCCAGGGGTGGTCTTTGGTTCAGGGACCCACCCGACCACCCGTCTTTGCCTTGATTGGCTTTACCGATGGTGGCAAGAATACGGGCCCTTCTCCAAGGTGGCTGATCTCGGTTGTGGTTCTGGGTTGATCAGTCTTTTGGCCGCCCGCTTGGGGGCCGAGGTAATGGCCATAGACCGCAACCCCCTGTGTGTGACCTTAACCCAAAAAAATGCCCACTTAAACGGACTTTCTTCCCGCATCAAGGTATTCCAAGGTGATGTGATGACTTTTCTCCCTTTGGAAGCCGAATTAGTAGTAGCCAATCTCTATAAGGGCCTCTTGCTCGAACTATTTGGTCTGCCCTCTTTTTGGAAAAATCGGTATTATTTATTCTCGGGTTTTGGTCCTTCCATGGAAGAGGAATTACAAAGGGCCTTGACTCCTTATGCCGAGATTCTTGGTCGGGAAGAAAGAAAGGGCTGGGTCCTTTACGCTGTCAGATCTAAGGTGAGAAAATAGATGCTTCTTGCGGTTGATATCGGCAATACCAATACCGTCTGTGGGGTATTTGAAAAAGGGGTCTTAAAACGGCACTTCCGTTTTCGCACGGAAATAGACATCACCGCCGATGAATTAGCCCTCCTCTTAGATGGCTTTCTCTCTTTGGAAGGCCTTGGGAGAAATCTAATTACCTCTATGGCCGTGGCCTCGGTCGTCCCCCCTTTGCTCAAGGTCTGGCAGGAGATGGCTCGGGGTTATTTCTCTGGACCCTTTTTGATCGCCCGGGCCGTAGATTTGGGGCTGACCATCCTGCTCGATAATCCTCAAGAGGTAGGGGTTGATCGGGTCCTAAACGCCCTGGCCGCCTGGAAAAAGTATCGTTGCCCCTTGATCATCGTCGATTACGGGACAGCCACCACCTTTGATTGTGTCTCGGAAAAAGGAGAATATCTGGGAGGGGCCATTGCCCCTGGCCTAAACCTGGCTGCCGAAGGTCTCTTTCAAAAGACTTCAATGCTCCCCCGCATCGAGCTCCTTTCCCCCCCGGAGACGGCCATTGGTAAAGATACCTTTTCGGCCATGAAAAGCGGGCTGCTCTTTGGCTTTGCCGCCCTTACTGATGGTCTGGTAGCCCGTTTGGCGGCGGAATTTCCGGAAAAACCCCGGGTCATTGCCACCGGCGGTCTAGCCTCTTTGATGGAAAAGATATGTCTTACCATCGAAAGGGTGGAGCCGTTTCTTACCCTGGAAGGGTTATATCATTTTTATCGACAGCAAAGAGATGCTTAAATTACCGGTGCTTAAGCGAGGCGCTCGAGTCGGAATCTTTGCCCCCTCTGGAGCTATTACCAGGGAAAATTTATCCAAAGGTCTCCGATGTTTGGAGGCCTGGGGGTTTAAGTGTCACGTCTCCGAGCAGATCTTTGAAAAATGTCGTTATTTGGCCGGGGATGATGCCCGTCGGGCCAGTCTCTTGATAGAATGGGCCTCTTCTGGAGCCTTTGACGTCCTGTGGGCCGCCAGAGGGGGATACGGCGCCCTGAGGCTCTTACCCTTCCTTGAACAAGACCTTTCTTCCCTTAAACATCCCTTTTGGCTTATCGGTTTCAGCGATGTGTCCATTCTTCTTAATTATTTTTATCAACGATTTGGTCTAATTACCTTACACGGCCCGGTGGTGGCTTCACTCCTCGATACCAGCCTCTGTGCCCTGGGAGCCTTACGATGTATCCTCTTTTCCCAAAGGGGAGTGCAACTTACCGGTGAAGCCTGGCGTGAAGGACGGGTCTGTCGACCGTTGATTGGTGGCAATTTGGCCTCTTTGGTCAGCCTCCTGGGAACCCCGTGGTTCCCTGACCTTCGGGGCAAGATCCTTTTCTTAGAAGAAGTCAATGAGCCAGCCTATCGGGTGGATCGCATGTTCACCCAATTGGCCTTATCCGGAGCTCTTGAGGGGGTAGAAGGTCTTGCCCTGGGGAGTTTTACCCTAGTCAAACCCCGATTCCTCTGGGAACTGGTGATGGAGGTCTTCCCCAAGGGTCCGGTGGTCGCTGCCCTACCCTGCGGACATACCGGTCAGAATTTTCCCCTCTTTATCGGGGCAGAGACGGAACTTTGGGCCAAGGAAACCGAAGGGGGCCTCTTTCAAAGGGTTACTTTTTTTTCCGAGTCTTGCCTGCAGAACGCTTGAAGGCCTTGGGATTAATCCCGTATTTGCGAATCTTGTAGTTAAGGATACGCAGACTGGTATCAAGGAGCCTTGCTGCTTCGCTTTGGTTTCCCTGGGTCTCCTTTAGGGCCTCGACGATGAGTTCTATCTCGAGATTTCTGACCGCCTGGGCCAAGGTGCGATGGGTCTTGGTCTTGGAACTCTCTGCCGTCTGAAGGCTTTGGGGCAAATGATAACTACGGATGACCTCTTCATCACAAACGATAACCGCCCGTTCAATCACGTTTTCAAGCTCTCTTACGTTGCCAGGCCAATGATATTGGACCAAGAGATCAATGGCCGGGGAAGAGAGGCGTTTTATCTCTTTGCCATATTCTGCGGCGTATTTCTCTAAGAAGAACTCGGCCAAGGGGATGATGTCTGTGGTCCGCTCCCGCAAAGGAGGGACATAAATGGGAAAGACGTTTAAACGATAATAAAGATCCTCTCGGAAGAGCCCGCGTTCGACCAGATCTTCGAGATTACGATTAGTAGCGGTGATGATTCGGACATCGATCTTGATGGGCTTGGTCCCCCCAAGGCGGTAAAATTCCTTTTCTTGGATGACATGGAGTAACTTGGCCTGAAGGGGCAGCGGAAGATCACCTATCTCGTCAAGAAAGATGGTCCCCCCGTTGGCCTGTTCAAAAAGCCCCGGCTTCCGCGTAAGCGCCCCGGTAAAGGCCCCTTTTTCATAACCAAAAAGTTCACTTTCAATAAGGTTTTCGGGAAGAGCGGTACAGGCCACGGTCACAAACGGCCCCTCGGCCCGCACACTATTATAGTGGATGAGCCGTGCGATAAGGGACTTCCCAGTGCCGGATTCTCCGCGCAAGAGCACCGTAGCCGGGCTTTGGGCTACGCGTTCGATCATTTCAAGTACCTCGCGCATCCGCGAGCTCAGAGCGACGAAATTTTTCATGCTATAGCGACCGCGAAGCTCGCGTTTTAAGCGAAGGTTTTCTTCGATAAGTCGCTCACGTTCCTCTTGAATGGCCTGGAGATTGGCCACGGTCTGGGCGATGAGCCCGGCAATAATGGTCAAGAAACGAACGTCTTCTTCCAAGGAAACGTGGCTGGCAAAGAGACGATCCACCGAAAGGGTGCCCAATACCTTGGCTCCGCTTTTAATTGGTACGCATATAAAAGAAACATGTTCTTTTTCGAGTTTCCCCCGACTACGGGTACGGTTCAAAAATCGTGGATCATCTTTGATATGGGGGACAATAATAGGCTGGCCGGTAGCCACCACCTGACCGGTAATGCCTTCTCCCAAACGATAACGCCCCCTCTTCCGGGCCTCGGCGGTAAGCCCATGGGCCACTTCGATCTGGATTTCCTTGGTTCGGGGATTGAAAATGGTAATGGTCCCCCGGCGCATATCTAATCTTTCTGCTAGAATACCGAGGATCTTCTCCAAGGCCTCATGCATGTTGAGGGAACTGGAAAGGGTCTTGGCTACTTCGTAAAGGCAGGAGAGTTCCTCTATCTCTCGGGCGACGGTCTTTTCTGTCTTTTCCGGGGCACCAACCATGGGTTTTAATTATATCAATTTGTCAAATTTTAAAAACCGGGGCTTTACGTTTTTGTGAAAACAAAGAAAAATTCTTCAAACTTTAGACTCTTTGCCGTATCTCCACCTGGCCTTGAAGGAATTACGGCCAAAGAGCTTAGCCGCCTTGGTCTTTCGGGAAAGATCCGCCCTGGAGGGGTAGAGTTCAGAGGTCCCTTAGCCGTCCTCTACCAGACCAATCTTTGGCTACGTACCGCCAACCGCATCCTCCTGCGCATAGCCGAGTTTAGGGTCCTGCACTTGAATGAACTGAGACTCAGGATTGCCCGTTATCCTTGGGAGATCTATATCCCCGATGGCTCGTCGATAAAAATTAGGGCCACTTGTAGTCGTTCGCGGCTCTATCACAGCGGGGCCGTGGCCGAGCGGGTCCTGCGCGGAATCGAAGATCGCTTAGGGCGCAAATTATCAGAAGAAGGCCCCGAAGTCCTCATTGTGGTCCGTCTCTTTAAAGACCAATGTCTCGTCAGTGTAGATACCTCCGGAAAGGACCTTTTCAGACGGGGTTATAAACTGGGAAAGGGCCCGGCTCCTCTGCGAGAAAATCTGGCGGCGGCCATGCTTTTGGCCTCGGGTTGGGACGGGCGATCACCCCTTGTAGACCCCTTTTGCGGTACAGGAACCATTGCCATCGAAGCGGCCATGATTGCTGCCGATATTGCCCCGGGGCTCAAGAGGTCTTTTGCCTTTGAAGCTTGGCGTAACTTTGATAAAGACCTTTGGAGCGAACTGCGAGCCAAGGCTATAGCAGCCAGAAAAGAAATCTCAAAACCCCTTATTTGGGCCAGTGATCATAGCCTAGAGGCCATCAAGGCCTCGCAAACAAATGTGAAGGTGGCTGAGGTCGAGAACTTGATTGTCCTTGAACAACGGGCAGTAAAAGAATTGTTTCCCCCCACCGGATATCCAGGCTGGATAGTGACCAACCCTCCTTACGGTCGGCGTCTCAGACCAAGGACTCCGGTCTGGGAGGTCTATGAAACCTTAGGCTATGTATTCCAAAGGCGTTTTCCAAACTGGAAATTGGTCTTGGTCTCCCCTTACCGGAACGTCTCTAAAGCCTTGAATCTCCCTTTAAAAAAATTAACCTCTTTTGACCACGGTGGGCTCAAGGTAAATCTTTGGGGTTCAAGCACATAGGTAACTTTTGGTGTATGAGCAAAGGCAAGGTCTATATTCTTCTTGACATAACGGTCTAGTTTTGCTAGTTAGCAGTAGTAAATTAAATCTATAAGTTTAGATTTATAGCTCTTACAAATATGATGGTGGAAAAATTGGTTCCCCTGTGGGTCACCCCCTCAGGTATCTCCACCCTCAGACGACCAGATACCCACCTCCATCCCTCAGTTTGACCCACAGGGGGCCTTCTTTTTTGCTTCTTGACACTTTCCCTCCGAGAATTACTTTTTCGGCGAATGTAGTATAGCTTTTAAGAGCTAGTGGGGTCGTCTATGGCCAAGGATTATTACAAAATATTGGGTGTACCGCGGAATGCTACCCAAGAGGAGATCAAAAAGGCCTATCGTCGTCTGGCCTTAAAATATCATCCTGATCGAAACAAAGGAAACAAAGAGGCTGAGGAAAGGTTTAAAGAAATAAACGAGGCTTATGCCGTCCTTTCTGATCCAGAAAAACGTCGTCAATACGATCAGTTTGGTTCCACCGAATTCCATCGTCGTTTTACCCAGGAAGACATCTTCCGTGGCTTCGATTTCGAGAGCATCTTTCGCGATTTGGGGATCGGCTTTGACTTCGGTCGGTTTTTTAGGTTTGGGGGAAGTGGGCGACGGGCCCAATCGTTTACCTTTGATTTGAGCGATCTCTTCAGCCATATTTTCGGAACCTCTCCTGAAGAGGAATGGAGCTTCCATCAGAGAGGACCGGAGGGGTTCTCTAGAACTTCTACCTCAGGAGGAGACCTGGTCCTTGAACTCCCGGTGACCTTAGAAGAAGTAGCTCAAGGAGCAGAGAAGGTCCTCTCCATTGCCCCCACCGGCAAACCCGAACGAATCAAGGTGCGTATCCCCGTAGGGATAGAAGATGGTCAAAGGTTGAGACTCCCAGCCATGGGCGGTTATGGACCTGATGGTCGCCGGGGAGATCTATATCTAAAGATCAAAATCGAAGAACACCCCCTTTTCAAACGAGAAGGCCGGGATGTCATCCTAGATTGGTCGATTCCATATACCCAAGCAGTCTTTGGCACTACCATCGAGGTCCCCACTTTGTACGGAAAAAAGGTAAAGGTCAAAGTCCCTCCAGGGACCAAAAGCGGGGCCAAATTGAGGCTTAAGGGCCTTGGTCTCCCTGGACGGAGCGGCGGAAAGGGAGACCAATTCGTTCGTCTCCAGATCGAGGTTCCTAAAAAGTTGACCAAAAAGCAAAAAGAACTCCTTCAGGAACTTGCCAAAACAGGACTTTGATTTTCGTCTAGCCCTTTTGAGGGCCTTAGCCAAAGATCTACGTTACCTCTTGGATCGGGGGTATCATAAGGGACCAGCCCTTAACTTTTTGGCCAATCGCTGGCAACTCACCTCCCTTGAGCGAGAAATCCTAACCCGAGCCATTTTTGCCAAAGAAGAGGCGATCAGACGCAAGAAAAAGAGAGGTTTGATCAAGGATCTCAAAGGTCGATCCTTGGTGGTCGACGGACACAATGTCTTGATCACCATCGAGTCCGCCCTTAGGGGGCTGCCTGTATTTTGGGGAGACGATGGTTTTGTCAGGGATGCCAGCCGTCTTTCCCGAAAATTTAAAAAGACAGTCCAAACAATTGAGGCCCTAAAGGCCTTGGGGAAAGCCTTGACCAAACTACCCCTTGCTCAGGTGGTCATCTATTTTGACGCCCCCCTTTCGAGAAGCGGGGAACTAGCCGCACAGGCCAGAGAAATTTTAAAGACCCAAAGGTTTACCCTTGAAGTTTACACTGTGCCTTCGGCCGATCTTTGTCTTCGAAAGGCCCCTCTTATAGCCACCAGTGACTCGGCTCTCATTGATCAGGCCTCCAAGGTATTCGACTTAGGGGCCTACACCTTAAAAGGTTTAGGCCTTAAACCTTTCAAGTTGTAAATCTTTTAATTAAAGATTTAGCAAACCAGGCGAGGCTTTTTTAAAAACTTTAGACAAAAGGCGGGCCGGTGTATTTAAGGAGTTTGACTCGACGGCCCATGAAGAGCCTGGCTACGGACTCAAAGGCCTCGGTCAGGTCCGAAACATAGAGGAAATGTTCTTCCCCCCGCAGAAGGCTTGCCGCCAAATCTTGATGTTCTTCTAGATATTGTTTTACCTCCAGAGCTACCTCCTCTGCTGGATCGACCAACTTCACCCGTTTCCCGGCCTTGGCAGCGATGATGGGTTTCAAGACTGGGTAATGGGTGCAACCCAAGACCAAGGTATCAATCCCGCGCATCTTAAGGGGAATGAGACATTTTTTGACGATACGTCTGGTCTCTGGTTTCTTGATCCAGCCCTCTTCCACCAAAGGAACGAGTAAAGGACAGGCCTGACCGTAGACCTTGACCGTGGGGTCTTGTGCCCTGACCATCTTTTCGTAGATCCCGCTGGCAATGGTCGCCCTGGTCCCGATGACGCCGATAATTTTCTTTTTGGTGACTTGTAAGGCCTTTTTCACCGAGGGAGTCACTACTTCAAAGATGGGGACCTCAGGGAACCGACTCTTTAAGGCCTCGGTGGCCACACTTGAGGCCGAATGACAGGCAATAACGATGATCTTGGCCCCTTTGGAGAGGAGAAATTCGGTGTCCTGAATAGCGTAATTGATAATGGTCTCTGGACTTTTGGTCCCGTAAGGGGTGCGGGCGGTATCACCAAAATAGAGAATCTGATAGTGCGGGAGTTTCTTGACCAACTCCCGCACGATGGTCAAGCCACCGATCCCAGAATCAAAGACTCCTATCAAGCCGCTTCCCTGAGAAGAGGAATGGAGCCTAAACGCAGGCGCATCTTGATGAGGCATTCTGGACAAAAGGTGGCCCGTTTGAGATCCGTCTCAAAGGGGGTGCGTGAGGGATACATAACACATCGGGGGTTAGGACAAGGGGGAAGCCCTAGCATATGACCAATGGAACGCAGGGCCTCTTTATAAAGGCGATCAAAGAGGACTTCTTCCGGGCGTTCGCCCATGAGGAATTCCCTTAAGCGCCCCAGGGCAATGACCGCCGAACGGGCCTGAAGATGGACCTCGCTTACCACGGAATTACTGTGCACTGAATAAAGCTCTACATCGGTAAGACCAAGGACAAAATCCGCCTCTCCGGCGATCTCTCGTAAAAAATCAATAATGGTGTGACAAAAGAACTTTTTGCGGGCCGGATTAAAGGCCGAAACAGGATAAGAAATAGGCCGCCCTAATTGGACCTCAGCCGCAAAAGATTCAGCCAATTGGCGCATCAGACGTTCAATCCACGGACCAAGCACATTACCCATCGGGATGATTAAAAATTTGGGGCGCCGCATAAGACCTCCTTGCCGGAAATTACCATGAAGCCCCCTTAAGGCCAAGGACCACCACAGCCAAAAAGACCCATTCTCCTATCTCTACCGAGGCCCCCAAAAGGTCTCCGGTAAGGCCCCCAAAGTTCCTTTGAAATTTTAAGACCAAGGGAATGACCAAACACATTGTTATTAAACCAGCCCAAGGGGTCAAGACCAAAATGGGTATCCAGAAGATTTGGGCCAAAATAAAACGCCTTTTGGTATGTTTTAGAAAAATAACTCCAAGACCTTCTTTTTTGGCTGGTCTCCCCCAAAGGGCTACCAACGAAAGGAGCAAACGCCCGGCGGCAGGTCTAAGAAGGATCACTCCCCACAGACCTTGGGCCACAACCTCTTTCATCATGAGAAATTCACCAAGCAAAAAGAAAAAGCCAAATAAAAGGCCCAAGGCCCCTACCTCTGGAGTCTTTAAGACCGCAAGCCTTTTCTCGACCCCACCAAAGGCTGCCAAGGCATCGACCATATCCAAAAGACCGTCAAAATGGAAGAAATTAGCCAGATAATACTGGAGGGCTAGGATAAAAAGGGCCAAAAGCCAAGGATTTAAGACCGATGACCAAAACCACCCCGCAAAGGCCAAAAAAGCCCCTAAAAAGTAGCCAAGCAAAGGCAGATAGAAGGCACTTTCCGGGAGACAAAAACGCCGAATCGGGATGGGTAAACGGGTAAAAAAGGCCAAGGCCGTTAGAAAGGCCCTGACCTCTTGCTTCACGTGGTCAATTATCAAACTCACGCCCCTTACTCACGCCCGCCCCTTCAAAGGTGGCCATTTCGGTGAGGATGCGAAGGGCCGTCTCGATGATAAAGGCAGCCAAGGCCGCCCCGGTCCCCTCTCCTAAACGCATGTCTAAATCAATTATAGGGCGGAGCCCCATCTTCTGAATGGCTACTACCGCCCCTTTTTCCTGGGAACAATGCCCGCAAAAAATAAAGTCCTTAATCCCTGGTTCGAGATGATAGGCAATAGCCAGCCCGGCCAGAGAAATAAAGCCATCCACTACCACTGGGATACGTAAGGAAGCCCCTCCTAAAAAGAGCCCAGCGATGGCCCCGATCTCCGCCCCACCGACCTTAGCCAAGACATCGATTGGGTCAGAAAACCGATATTTTTGAAGGGCCTCTCTGACCACTTCCCTCTTATGAGCCAAGGCTTGATCGTCGATCCCGGTACCCCGACCGACGATCTCTTCTGGTGAGGCCTTAAGCAAGGCACAGAGCACAGCCGCTGAAGGGGTGGTGTTACCGATACCCATGTCACCGGGAATGAGGAGCTGATAGCCTTTGGCTTGGGCCTCCTTAGCCAACTCCATGCCCACGGAAAGGGCCTTTTCCGCTTCTTCCCTGGTCATGGCTGGCTCGCGTAAAAAATTGCGGGTGCCAGAGACCACCTTTTTCTTGATCAGACGAGGGTCTTCGACCTCACCGGCCACCCCCACGTCTACCACGTAAACATCTGCTCCTACTTGTCGGGCAATGACGTTGATTCCCGCCCCACCATTTAGAAAATTCAAGATCATCTGCCGGGTCACCTCTTGTGGATAAGCACTGACACCTTCTTCCACTATCCCGTGATCCCCGGCAAAGACATAGACCACCTTCTTGAGGGGCAAAGACGGGGAGAGATCTTCGGTGATTAGGACGAATCGCTTGGCTATTTCTTCCAGATAGCCAAGGCTTCCTCTGGGCTTGGTCAAATTGTCCAAGCGTTCTTGAGCCCGTTGATAATAGCGCTGATCAAGTGTGGGTAACCGGATCTCCATAGGACAACCTCCAAGATAAAGATGCTCAAGATCCACAAAAAGGCCGCTCGTCTCAAGAGAGAGACTGCCCTTTTGATATCTTCGGTTTGGCGTTCACGCAAGGGCTCCCCAAGACGCGCCTTTTCAAAACGCTTTCCGTGATAGCGAAGAGGCCCTCCAAGCTCGATCCCAAGGGCTCCGGCCATGGCCGCCTCTGGCCAGCCGGCGTTAGGAGAATCATGTCGGGGGGCATCGCGTCTCATGGTCTCAAAGGCAGATCTCCCTTGATAGCCAGAAAGAAAGGCCGCTAGCACCAGGAAGAGACCCGCCAGGCGGGCCGGGAAGAAATTGAAAAAATCGTCTGTCTTGGCCGGAAAATAACCAAACGAACGGTAGGGCTCCACCCGGTAGCCATACATGGAATCCAAGGTTTCAACTACTTTATATAAAGCACAGGCCTTGATGCCCCCAAGAAAATAATAGAAGAGCGGCCCAACAAAGCCATCGGAAAAATTTTCCGAAATGGTCTCTACCGCCGCTCGAATGCATTCAGAAGGAGAAAGATCTTCGGTCTCCCGGCCTACGATGAAGGAAAGGAGCCACCTTGCCCGTCCAAGATCCCCCTCTTTTAAGGCCTGATACACCCTGAGTCCCTCCTGGCGAAGGGCCTTTTCCGCAATGAAAAAATAGAGGAAAAAAGGCTCCAAGAGAGGAAATTTCTGGACAGAGAGTCCCACCGCCACCACGACCACCAAAGCGGTAAAGAAGAGGGTCAATAACCCCCCTAAGCGCCCCCAGGGGAAAAAGAACTTCTTGGCCGTCTCGGCTACATCTCCGATGAGCCGCACCGGATGGAAACGGAACTGAGGATCCCCAAAAAGGGCATCTAAAAGACAGGCCAAAGCCAGGTTAAAAGGTGCCGGAAACATCTTCCCTATCTTGGTCTATGGGTCAGCAATAAAGTCTTTTCCATATAACTGTTTGAGGCCGATGACAATATGCTATACTAGGTCATAACTTGCCATTCAGGGAAAGAGATGGAAGAAGATGTTGCCAAGGCCTTAGCCTACCAGGTCAAACGAGAGCTAGCCGAGCGATATTTCGGTTTTCGTCGCCTCATCGAAGAAGATTCCGCCCGTTATTTCCAGTTGATCGAAGAGACCCGAAAACGATTTGAAGAAAGGTTGGCCAAAGAATTGATGAGATTCTACATCATGCTCCGGGACAAGGACTTAATCGATCAATTCCTAAAGCTTCTCGGGTTGCCCAAGGCCTATTTCTATGACCAATATCTTCGGGCCTCCCCTGATCTCCAGCATGAACTCTTTAAAGATCTCCGCCCCAAGGGTTGGACTGGTAAGGGAAAATTTAGGCATCTTTTTCTAGATACCTATTATCGCCTCTATGAATTGATCCAAGAATATCAAGAGACCTTCCAAGAGTTGGCGGTGGAAGCAGAGGTCATCAACGAAGAGATCCGACAGTTTAAGGAAAAATTTGATCTTTCGGAGATCATGCAATTTTTAAAGACCTTTGAACCCTCACCAGAGCTGGCCAGTCTGGGGCATCCTTCCTATCGCGAGTCTGTAAGCACCCTAGAAAAAAAGCTAGAATTGGGCAAGGTTCCGCCTCCAGAAGATTTTCTACCCGAGATCAAAGATCTTCCGCCTCCAGAGGAAATTCGCGCAAAATTGATCAAATTGGCCAAGGAGGCCTGGAAAAGGCACCCGCAAGAGTCCAAAGAACTGGTCCAAAGTGCCCAATCTAATCAATAAGATCAGAAAGACCATCGAGCGTTTCCATCTCCTCTCTCCAGGCGAGAGGGTCTTGGTGGCGGTCTCTGGCGGGCCGGATTCTATGGCCTTGCTTGAGGTCCTTTATCGTCTAAAGGATGAATTTCACTGGGAACTCTTTGTCGCCCATTATGATCACCGCCTGCGCAAGGAATCCGGAGAGGAGGCCCTGTTTGTTTACCGGGAGGCCAGAAAAAGGGGGCTCCCCTTCATCCTTGGGACAACCTCGGTGAGAGAATACGCCAAAAGGGAAGGACTGGGCCTTGAGGCGGCAGGCAGAGAATTAAGATATAGGTTCTTCGAGCGTGTGGCCGATCGCCTGGCCGCGGAAAAGATTGCCTTGGCCCATCAGGCCGATGACCTGGCCGAGGAAGTCCTCTTGCGTTTTATCCGTGGAGCAGGTCGGAGGGGTTTGGCTGGAATACCAGTCAAAAGAGGGGGAAAATTCATCAGACCCCTCCTCTTGGCCTCCAAAGAAGAGGTAGAAAAGTTCCTTCAAGAAGAAGCGATCCCTTACGTCATCGACACAAGCAATGAAGACCCTCGTTTTTTACGCAACCGTGTAAGGCATTTACTCATCCCTTTTTTGGAAAAGCACTTTCATCGAAAGGTCAAAGAGTGCCTCAAACGCACGGCCCTGATCGTGGCCGAAGAGGAAGAATTCTTAGGAGAGCTTGCCGAAGAGGCCTTGAAAAGACACGGAACCCTCCTCAAAGAGGCCTTCATCCTTTCGGTCAAAGGGCTCAAGAAGATGCCCTTGGCCTTAAGGAGACGGGTCTTCCTTGAGGCCTTAAAGGTCGCCGGGGTCCCTCTCTTTCGGATCAGGCTTTCTCATCTGGAACAATTGGAATCCTTAGTTGAAGGCCGGGCTCGAAGCCACATCGACCTTCCCCGCGCCTTTATTGCCAGACGCGAGCCCGGACGAATCGTGATCAAGAAGGCCTCTCCTTTCCCCAAGCCTTATCGCCTAGAGATCAAAGGCCCCGGGATCTATTCTTTACCCGATGGCCGCGAACTCGTTGTCGAACTGGCTCCTCCAAAGAAAGCCCCTCAGGGAGCAGTAATCATTGACTTGCAAAAGATCAAAGGAAAGCTCTATGTCCGGTCCCCTCTGCCTGGAGATCGTATCCGACCACCCGGCTTTCCCGGAAGACGAAAGCTCAAAAAACTCTTCTGGGAGAGAAAATTATCTCACGAAAGCCGGCGTCTCTGGCCGGTAATCGAGTTCCATGGTCAGATAGTAGGGCTCCCGGGCTTTTTTACCGATGAAGCCTTCTTGGCCTCACCTGAACAAGAGAAGGCCTTGATTATTTATCTCAAAGATCAAAGAGATTAGAACCCCCTGACTCAGCTTTTCAACCAAAAGGCCGATCTTTCATAAAGGATTATTGCCAAAGCAGGCAATAATGTTTTAATCTTTAGTATAAACATCACTAGAGGTGAGGAACTTTGCGATCCTTTTATCGTAATTTGACTCTATGGTTGATAATTGCCCTTGTCATGATTCTTTTGTTTAATTTCATTAGTACTCCTCGTCCAAAGGGCACAGAACTTTCTTATAGTGATTTTTTAAACCGGGTAGAAAAGGGGCAAGTTAAAGCGGTAACCATTGAGGGAGAAAAGATCTCCGGTATCCTGACCAACAAGAATTTCTTCTATACTTACGCCCCTAAAGATACGGATCTAGTCCCTATTTTGCGAAAGGCCGGGGTCAAGATCACCGTCAAACCGCACCATGAAAACCCTTGGTATCTTTCTCTTTTGGCCTCCTGGCTCCCGATGATCCTCCTGGTAGGGGTGTGGATCTTTTTTATGCGTCAGATGCAAGCGGGAAGTGGTCGAGCCTTTTCTTTTGGTCGCAGCCGGGCCCGTATGGTGACCGGAGAACAAGTCAAGGTGACCTTTAAAGACGTCGCCGGGATCGACGAGGCCAAGGAAGAATTACAAGAGGTGATTGAATTCTTACGTGATCCCCAAAAGTTTACCAAACTTGGTGGTCGTATCCCCAAGGGGGTCCTTCTCATCGGTCCACCGGGGACAGGGAAGACTCTATTGGCCAAGGCCATCGCCGGTGAAGCCGGGGTCCCCTTCTTCAGCATCAGCGGATCTGACTTTGTGGAGATGTTTGTTGGTGTTGGCGCCGCGCGTGTGCGTGATCTCTTCTCTCAGGCCAAGAAAAACGCCCCTTGTATCATCTTCATCGACGAAATCGACGCCGTTGGCCGACATCGAGGGGCTGGACTTGGTGGTGGCCATGACGAACGAGAGCAGACCTTAAACCAGCTCCTGGTCGAGATGGATGGTTTTGAAGGAAACGAAGGGATCATCGTGGTGGCGGCCACCAACCGACCGGATATCTTAGACCCGGCCCTCCTGCGACCAGGGCGGTTTGATCGACAGGTAGTGGTCCCAGCACCGGATGTCAAAGGACGAGAAAGTATCCTCAAAGTACATACCAGGAGAATTCCCCTCGCCCCTGATGTAGACCTTTCCGTGCTGGCCCGAAGCACTCCCGGGTTTACCGGGGCTGATCTAGAGAACTTGGTTAATGAAGCCGCTCTTATTGCTGCTCGTCGAGGGAAAAATCAAGTGGAGATGGAAGATTTTGAAGAGGCCAAAGACAAGATCCTCATGGGTAGGGAACGTAAAAGCGCAGTCATCAGCGAAGAAGAAAGAAAGATTACCGCTTATCATGAAGCCGGCCACACCATGGTGGCCAAACTCCTCCCTGGTACCGACCCAGTCCATAAGGTAACCATCATCCCTCGGGGACAGGCCTTGGGGCTTACCCAACAATTACCCTTGGATGAAAGACATACCTACCCCAAAGAATACCTCCTCAAACGCTTGATGATCCTTCTTGGAGGCCGTGCCGCCGAAGAGATCGTCTTTAATGAATGCACCACCGGGGCTGGCAATGACATCGAACGGGCCACTGAGCTGGCCCGCCGGATGGTCTGTGAGTGGGGAATGAGTGATAATCTAGGCCCGGTGGCCTTTGGTCAGCGGCAAGGGCACATCTTCTTGGGCAAAGAGATCACCCAGGTCAAGGACTATAGCGAAGCCACGGCTATTGCTATTGATAATGAGGTTCGTCGCATCGTCTTAGAGTGTTATCAAAAGGCCAAGAAACTCCTGGAAGACAACCTCGAGTTATTGCACAAACTGGCCAATGCCCTTTTAGAAGAGGAGACCCTGGACGGTCCAACGATCGACCGAATTTTGGGGCTGACGAACAAAGGGGCTCAACCGGCTTCGGCCTAATTTGCCCAAGAAGCGATGCTTAAACCCCTGAAAGTGGGAAATTATTGGCTTGAATGGGGCAAACGCACCTACATCGTCGGCGTCTTAAACGTAACGCCGGATTCTTTTTCCGACGGCGGTCTTTATTATCGCTTGGAAGCTGCCCTTAAACAGGCCGAACGCCTGATCGAGGCCGGGGCTGATATCATCGATATTGGAGGAGAATCTACCCGCCCCTTCTCCAAACCCGTCCCGGCGGAAGAAGAACTCTCGCGGGTCATCCCGGTGATTGAGGCCATCCGGAAACGATTCGATATTCCCATCTCTATCGATACTTACAAAGCCAAAGTGGCCAAAGAAGCCCTTGAGGCCGGGGCCCAATTAATAAATGACATCAGTGCCCTCCGATTTGACCCACAAATGAGCCAGGTAGTGGCGGAATATCAAGCCCCGGTGATCCTGATGCACATGAAGGGGACGCCTCAGACCATGCAGATTGATCCCTCTTACGAAGATGTCATCGGTGAGATAAAGGACTTCCTTGTTCGTAGGGCAGAAGAGGCCCAAAGGGCCGGGATCAAGAAAGAAAAGATCATCCTAGATCCAGGGATCGGGTTTGGTAAACGCTTTGAAGACAATCTGAAGATCATCAAAGAGATCAAGGCCTTCTTTGACCTAGGTTATCCAATCATGCTCGGGCCTTCACGAAAATCCTTTCTCGGACAGATATTAGATAAAGAGGCGCGCGAACGAGATACCGGCACCATGGCCGTGGTGGCCCTGGCCGCTTATCAGGGAGTCCATTTGATAAGGGTTCATAATGTAGAGATGGCCGTTGATACCATTAAGGTGATCCAAGCACTCAAGGAGGTCCAGTGAAACAGCTATTACATTCCTATCTGGACCTCATTCGCTGGCAAGACATCCTGGACATCCTCATTGTGGCCTATCTTATCTATCGTCTTCTCCTCTTGATCCGCGGCACCCGGGCCGTCCAAATGGCCGCCGGTCTAGGAATAGTGGTCTTGATCTACTTCCTGGCCGGCCAGTTTCAGCTCCTTACCTTGTATTGGCTCCTGGGTACCTTCCTTTCCTCTATCTTCTTGTTGGTCATTATCGTCTTTCAGGACGATATCAGACGGGCCTTGATCCAGATGGGCCAAACGCCCTTTATCAAGGCCAAAACCGAATACAGCCACGTCATCGAAGAAGTGATCAAGGCGGTGACCGTCTTTTCAGAAAGGAAGATCGGGGCCCTGATCGTGATCGAACGAACCACCGGACTCAGGGAATTTATCGAAAGCGGCGTCCCCCTTGATGCCCGGGTAAGTAGAGACCTCTTATGGTCCATCTTTGAACCAGCCTCACCCCTTCATGACGGGGCAGTGATCATCCGTGAGGGACGAATTGCCGTGGCTGGTGCTATCCTCCCCTTGAGTACCAATCCCCAAATCAGCCGACGTCTGGGCACCAGACACAGGGCAGCCATTGGTATCTCGGAGGTAAGTGACGCTGTGGCCATCGTCGTCTCCGAAGAGACCGGAGGTATTTCTTTGGCTGTGGGCGGTAAGATTACCCGTGATATCCAACCCAGCGTCTTGAGACAATTGCTTTATAATCTTTTAGGGTTTGAGCGTGAGGAAAATCGCTGGTGGCGGAGGAAGATCTTTAAGTGAATCCCTTAAATTTTTTCAGACAAAATATCTTTTTAAAGATCATCTCCCTCCTCTTTGCCATCGTCCTCTGGTTCTTTGTCGTCCTTGAAGACAAGGTAGAACAAGATATCCAAATCACCGTCCATTATCAAAACATACCCAAAGGGCTGATGTTGGTAAAAGCACCCCAAAAGATCTTGGTCAAAGTGGTAGGCCCCCGTAGTATCCTGCGAAACCTGACCAGGCGGCCCTTGTCTCTTAGCCTTGATCTAAAGAGTTTGAGGGCCGGCAAGCACCTCATCACGATTGGGGCCAAGGATCTCTCTTTACCCGCGGGTTTAGAGGTGGTTGATATCGAACCGGAAAAGATTGAGGTGGTCCTTGAGAGGATTGTCACCCGTAAACTACCGGTGGAAGCGGTCTTAGAAGGTTCCCCCCCACCGGGGTGGAAGATTGCCGAGGTAAAAGTGACCCCGGCCAAGATCCGTCTCTGTGGTCCGGAATCCCTCCTGTTTGAACTACGCCGGGTAAAGACCAAGCCCATCAACATAAATGGACTGACTGGAGAAGTGGTCAAGATCGTAGAGGTAGATCTACCGAAGGAGATCAAGTTCGGTCTCCCCCGAATGGTAAAGGTCCAAATAAAAATCGTAGAAAAGGTGGTCGAGCGTGAGATCAAGGATCTCCCGATCGAGGTCGTGGGTTCAGAGAAAGAGGTCAAACTAGAGCCGGACAAAGTCTCCGCCATCCTC
>CAZROA010000004.1:0-3693 GCA_964601575.1 uncultured Thermodesulfobacteriota bacterium | reverse complement strand
ATCCAGGTAGGTACCCGCCTAGAATACTGTTCATAAATCTCATCCACCAAAGGGAGAATTTCCTTTACCCGCCGGCCAGTCAGGGCCGAAATAGTAATGATCGGGGCCCAAGGAATAAATCGCGCTCCGTAACGCACTTGTTGGAGTAAAATGTTGGCCTCTTCGCGTTTTTCATCCAGGAGGTCCCATTTATTGATGACGATGAGGCAGCCTTTGTAATTTTTCTCCACCTGAGAGAGGATCTTCTGATCCTGATCCGTGATTCCTTCTTCCGCGGTGATCAGGACCACCGCTATATCACAGGCCCGTAAGGCCTCCAGGGCCTTGCTCACGCTAAATTTTTCCACCCGTTGCTTAATTCTAGGCCGGCGTCTGATTCCGGCGGTGTCAATAAGCAGATACCGACGCCCGTCCGGGAGCTCAAGTAGGGTATCCACACTATCCCGTGTTGTCCCCGGAATGTCAGAGACAATCATGCGTTCTTGACCAAGGAGCTTATTGACCAAAGAACTCTTACCCACATTGGGCCGCCCCAAGATAGCCACCTTGATGGGTTCTCTCTCAAGGGGCTCTTCTTCGGCGGTCTCTTCCGGTAAAAATTCAGCGATGACCTTTTCAAGCTCATCCAGATGGCGTTTATGCTTAGCGGAAATACCTACTACCTGATCAAAGCCCAAGGCATAAAATTCCGGTAAAGCGGCTTCATAGCGCTTGCTATCAATTTTATTGACCACCAAGATGATAGGCTTTTCCTCACGACGAAGTAAGGTAGCCAGCTCTTCATCTACCGGGGTCAAACCGGCCTGCCCATCGACCACCAAGAGGACCAAATCGGCCTCGGCGACAGCAGCCTTGGCCTGATCAAAAATAGCTTGGGCAAAAAAGTCCTCTACCCCAGGTAAAAGCCCCCCAGTATCAATAAGAGTAACTATGCGACCAGCGATTTCGGCTTTGGCGTACTGCCGATCCCGCGTGACCCCAGCAGATCGTTCTACCAAGGCCTTCCTAGTGCCGGAAAGGGTATTGAAAAGGGTCGATTTCCCCACATTGGGCCGACCCACAATGGCTATCTTAAAGGGCTTGGCCATGATTTCTCCTAAATTCAAGGACTCTGAGAAGACCCGATCTCATTTGGAAAGGCCTGTTTTAAGCTAGAGCAGGTTAAAGGGAAGTCAAGGGATGTTCTTTACTCAAGACCTAATTTCCGTTTGACCGAAGGAAAGAGATTTAAATCTGTATGAGGCAAAAACAGAGCTCCGGTAAGGAGATTCATAAATTCCCCGCGGACATTCATCTCTAAATAAGTAAGGTTGGCCAAAATGTCCCTAAGTTCCTGAAAGGCCTCTTTGTTTTGCAAAAAGGTCACCGTGCCCTTCCCGGCGGCATTGCCTAAGGGCACGAAGCGTTCCCGTGGCACATCCGGTAACATCCCGATAGTTACCGCCATCTCTGGATCAATGTAATTGCCAAAACTACCAGCGATATAAAAACGACTGATTTGGTCTAAGGTTAAGCCTACGCTACCACAAAGCACGGTAAGGATGGTGTACATGGCCCCTTTGGAACGGATGACGCTTTTCATCTCCCCCTCGGTGACGTAGATCGGCTCACCGTGGGCGGTCTCTTCCTCAAAGGCCAGGACAAAGGCAGACTCGCCGTCTATTTTCCGAAAGCGTTCAGGGAACCTCGAAGGGACAAATTTTCCTCTTTGATCGATAAGTCCGGCTAAGAACATCTGGGCCAGGAGATCAATCACCCCTGAACCGCAAATTCCTTGTGGCTTTTCACCTTCGATAGTCTGATAACGTACCTCCAAGGTCTCAGGATCAATACGCACCCTTTCGATAGCTCCGGGAGCGGCCTGCATACCGCAGGAAAGGATGCCGCCTTCAAGTGCCGGCCCTGCTGCCCCGGCACAGGCCAAAAGAAAGTCTTTATTACCCAGAACCACTTCGGCGTTAGTCCCCACATCGATCAGAATAGAAATTTCCTCTTGCCGATGAAGCCCCGAAGCCAAAATGCCGGCCAAGAGGTCACCGCCGAAATAGCTCCCGGCATTGGGAAAGACAAAGAGCAGGGCCTCCTCATGGGCCGGGAGCCCAAGGGTACGCGCCTTGAGCGTATCCACCCAGCTTACCGCCGGGATATACGGCTCACGATAGAGATAATATGTCTCAAGATTCAGGAAAAAGTGTTCCATAGTGGTGTTGCCACAAAGGGCAATGTAGTAGAGCGCTTCTTCTGAGTATTCGGCAAGGACGGTCTTTATCTCCTGACCGATGGCCTTTATGGTCAGTTGGTGAAGCTCCTGGCGTCTCTCCGGTCGATTGGCGTAATGGAGCCTTGTTAGGATGTCTTCACCATAAGGGATTTGCGGGTTCTTAAAGGAGTGTCTACGGAGGACCTCTCCGCTTCGAAAATCAAGGAGATAGAACACCACCCCGGTGCTTCCCAGGTCAATACCCAGACCAAGAAGAGAACGCACTTCCTCCGCTGGATAGAGATCAAGTACTTGCCAGCCCTCTCCGTCATAGGCAAGCAGGACCCTCAGGCGAAAGTCGCCCTCCCGCAAGACCTTGGTGAGCTTGCGCAGGACCGAAAGGGGAAGGTAAGGGCGGCTTCCAATCTTTTCCGTGAGGGCCTGGCGCAGGCGGTCTTCGTCGGCCCGTTGGTCGTCAAGCGAAGGCCTAGGCAAAAAAAGCTCAAATTCCTGGACCACCGGTGCTAACTCTTGAGACATGCAGCTAATGCTATTCCAAGCCCCGGTCTACGTCTAGGGTTTAAAAAAACGGGATCTTGATTCATTCCTGCCCTTGCTCTTTGAAAATAAGACCCCATCTTTTCCAGAAAAGCAGGCTCTGATCCTATTTTGCAGGAGGGGAATATGGAGCCCGGCTATGAGACCTTTGAACACGGAGCGGATATCGGCATCCGAGGGATTGGGCGGACGCTGGAAGAGGCCTTGATCAACGCCGCCAAGGCGCTTTTTTCTCTTATGGTCATCAATCTCGAAGAGGTCCATCCAGAAAGACGGGTAGAGATTTCTGCCCAAGCCGAGGCCCTGGAAGAGTTGTTACTAGATTGGCTCAACAATCTCCTTTCTGCTGCCAGTATCGAAAACCTGGTCTTTAGCGAATTTGGGTGCCAAATTAAAGGCCAATACAGACTCTCCGGTTGGGCTGCCGGGGAAAAGATAGATCCTGACCGTCACGAACTCGGTGAAGAGGTAAAAGGCGCCACCTATAGCATGCTTAAAGTAGAAAAAATAAACGATCTTTGGGTAGCTCAGTGTGTGGTGGATGTATGATTAAAAGGCCTACATCCTGTGGGAATAAAGGGCCAAAGGGCACGAAGGATCAAATTCTTTTCTCTTCGGGAAGACTCAGTACACACCCAACCCTTTTCTCCATAAAAAACAAAGGAAATCGCCCCGAAATCCTTGGTCCCCAGATGCGGGATGCCTAAATTCTCCAAGCGTTTCAAAATAGCCTTGGAAGGATGTTTGACATAGCGAGAGGAAGAAATAGCCAAACAAGGATTCACCGCCTGGAGGAAGGCCTTACTCCCGGAAGTGCTTGAGCCGTGATGGGGCAGGATCAGGACCCCTGAGGCAAGCCGTCTCTCTTCCTCTAAAAGGCGTCTTTCGCGCACTTTATTGATGTCTCCAGGAAAAAGAAAACAAAAAGACCCTGG
>CAZROA010000003.1:0-5301 GCA_964601575.1 uncultured Thermodesulfobacteriota bacterium | reverse complement strand
CGATGAGGAGAACGAGATCAGCCCCAAAGGCCCGGGCCTCCTCAAGCTGGATCTCGTCGATGATGAAATCCTTGCGCAGGAGGGGAAGATCCACCGCCTGGCGTATGGCGGCTAGATACTCAAGGTGCCCCATGAAGAATTTTTCATCAGTAAGGCAGGAGATAGCGCTGGCCCCACCGACCTCATATTCTCGGGCAATGCTTACCGGGTCAAATTCTTGCGCAATAAGGCCTTTGGATGGCGAGGCCCTCTTTACCTCGGCTATGATGTGAAACCCAGGAGAAAGGAGTCTTTCTTTGAGGGAAAGAGGTGTTCTTTCCCAAAAGGGCCGAAAAAAGAGCCCTCGTCTCTTGCGTCGAGCAACTTCTTCTTCCTTGTAATCGATTATCTTGGCCAGGATATCACTCATAACCCATACTTATCTAGCACAAGGGCAGGCCAGGCGGTAGTCACAAAAACGACACTTGCCACTGTCTTTAGTGGCAAAAAAGGCCTCAGAACGAAGCATATGTTCCAGAATATATTCCATGATAAGGGGAAAACGCCTTTCCAGAAACTCCTGGGCCTCTTCCCAGGTAAGACCATAAAAGACGCACTTTTCCAAGTGATCTTCTTGACCGGCGGCTAATTGGATAAAGGCTGCGTCTTTAGGGCGCTCGTCCTCCCAGAGTAAGAGATAGAAAAAGAGCTGTAGATCAGGAAGGATCTCGGCCAGTTCGAAGAGTTCTTCAGGGCCAAAGGTCGCCGGTGGTTCATAAGGTTTGAGCCGTTCTCTAAAGGCCGTAGGGCCCAAGGTCTTCACCGAACCACCGGTCTTGTAATCAAGGATAAAGACCGTCTCTTCCCGGACTTCAACCCGGTCGATTCGACCAAAGAGCCGAAGGTCTTTCCAATCCTTATGGCGCGGGACCTCCAAGGCCAAAATGAGAAACCCTTCTGGCTTTTTTTTAAGATGGTTTAGGTACCGGGTGAGTCTAAAACGGGCCGTTTCCTCGATAAAAAAGCGCCTTTCTGGCCCGAGGCGGTGATAAAGGGCCGAGGCCCGAAAAAGTCTCTCAAAAATGGTTGTTAACCTTTCTGGTTGGTTATCTCTAAGGGGAAGATAGTGCCTACCGACATAGGGTTTGAAATATTCCTCCAAGGTCTGGTGGACAATATTACCGAGTTCAGCGGCATCAAATTCAGCCACGGTCTTGGTCGGAGAAAGCCCGAGGAGATATTGATGATAGAACTTGGCTGGACAAAAGAGGTAAGTGTTTATCAAAGAGGCCGAAAGCCCTGGATTTCTGGCAAAAATCAATTCAGATAGATATCGTCTTTCAGACTCGCCCTTGGGAATGGCCTCTTTTCGGGCAAAGGACTCCGGAGAAAGCTTTAATTCGATATGTTTGATCTTTTCTGGAAGGAGTCTTCCCGCCCTTTTTTCTTCCTCCCAAAGGAGCCGTTCTATATAACGGCTGCGCATCTTCTTGCCTAAGGTCTCACCCTTCCCGCTCACCGCACTCTGGTAAAAGAGATGCACCTCCTCTGCCCCTTCTACCAAGCGGAAAAAGTGGTATCTTTCGATCACTTCCTCCCGTTCCCGCGGTGGGAGACCAAGGAGGGGTTTCACCGCCTCGGGCAATAAAGGGTTTACTTCTTCGATGGAGGGGAGATCTCCTTCATTAGCATCCAAGACAAAGACCTTCTTAAAACGCAAAAGCCGTGTCTCCAGGAGCCCCATGACCTGAAGGCCCTCCAAGGGTTCGCCTTCAAAGGGAGCCCTTAGATTACGCATAAGCTCGCGCAAAAAATTGAAAAGGGTCAAAGGACGTAGCTCAAAATCGGCAAAGGAGACCTGTTCAAGACTTGGCAAAAGCTCGGCCTCAAGGGTATAGAGAAAGGCCCTCTCAAGTAAGACTTCCGGCGAGTCAACCCCTCTGAGAAAAGAAAGCCGAGGAAGGAGCAAGCGGTGAATAGTTTGACGAATGATCTCCGCCAACTGACGGGAAGTCTTTATCTCGGCCCAAGGAGAGATCAATCTTTGGTGGAACCAGGAAAGAAAGGTCTTTCGACCAGAGATATCCTCAAAGGGGAGATCAGACTCATCTTCTAAGAGATTTTCTATTTCAAGCAAGGATAGATACGGGCTTCCTCGATCTCTTAGGCGTTCTTCAAGGAAATGAAAGACAAATCGGGCCTCTGTCCCTTCTGGCCCTTTAAGACCTTTGAGATAGGGATGCTTTAAGAGTCGAAGATAGGCCGGGACATGATATCGCTCCCCTTGGCGAGATTCCTCAAGGGTGAGAAAGAGTTCAAGGAGATGGGCCAACGCAGTACGTCTCAAAGGATACCCCAGGGTGACGTTGACCGGGAGCTCATCAGGTAGTTCATAAAGAAGGGGGATCAAATGCCCGGCCACACAAAGTAAAATTAAGGCCTCGTCTGGGGCATTGATCTCATGGGGGAGGAGATTTTTAAGGGTGCTTAGTTCGTGGTGCACATCCGGGGCCTCGTAAAAGGAAACCCGAGGCCTGGGCCTCAATGAGGATAGACCTTCTAGGTCTGCGCCAAAATAGCGTCGCTGTCTCTCAAAGACCTCAGGAAGATTCTCTGGGTCCGCTTCCCAAAAAAGCCTTGCCCCCCGCTCAAGCCAGGCCTTAAAGATCTTCAGTTCCGCCCGGGTGAGCATAAAGAAACCCACTAAGTAAAGGGGCCCTTCTGGGAAAGAGAGTTCCTCGATATGTTCAGCCAAGAGACGCCAACGCTGCCCAGAGGTGATCACCCCAAGGGAGAGGAGACGCTGTCGAAAGGCCTGTTGGATATCGCCCAGAACCTCCAATAGTTCCCTGGCCTCAGGAGGCAGATCTTCTTCTGGGGGGTAGACCACATTTTGGGCCTCTACCAGTTCTTGTTCAAGCTGATCCAAGATTTCAGAAAGTCTAAGGCCCCAGGGGAAAAACCGATCAAAGCTTTCGGCTACCCTAAGAAAAGGGCGCCTTTCTCTTACCATTTCCCAAAGGAGCCAGGCTTGATCCGCTCGCGGAATAAGTGGACGGGGGTCGAGCTTCACCGCCAGTTCATTTAGGAGATCAGCGATGCCAAAGAGACGGGGGAGAACCTTGGTCTCCGGCCTTAAGCGATGGAGATAATATCGAAAATATAGACCAGCCCGCCGCGTAGGAAAGACCACCGTGGCCTTGCTCAGTTGTTTACCTTCATTCGATAAGATCTCTTCAGCCACACGGAAGAGAAGACCTTCTTGCGGTGGAATGACCCTGATGGGAAAGGCCATCTTAAACCTGCTGACCCTGGATTGAGCTAAAAATCTAACAGACTCAAGGCCTTTTTGACCACATCCATGGGTTCTTTTCCCAGGAGTCGAAGCATGGGTTCCTTACCCACCTCACCCCGATCGGCGATTAAGTCCGGCACATAACCCAGGCGACGGCAGACCAGATCCACTCCCCAGGGTAAGGTGGCTCCTTCTTGGGCCTTGATCTCTGGTGGTTCTTCGGTACGGGAAAACTCCCCTATTTTAAGGCCCAGATCAGCCGCCTTTCTCAAAAAGCTTTCCTCAAAGCGGATATTCATCGCCGCCCTAAAGGAGGGATCATGTTTCATGGCCGCCAGGATAACATTGGCCACGTGTCGAGAGGCCCCGAATTGAGGACAGCCTACTGGTTGGGCCCGTTCGCCGATGGCCACAATGCGACCAGGAAAGGCCGCTATCTCTTGACGTGTTTGGGCGTAGGGTAAGGCATAAGCCAGATTGCTCTGTACTTCTGGAATAAGCGGCCTCACCGGATGCTGACAAAAGAAGGCCACCGCCTTTTCCAGTTCTTCAAGAATCTGGCCCCGGGCTTCTAGGCGATCGAGGTGGATAAGGTGGTCTGTGGGCGAAATACCTCGCCCTAAGCGGTTTTTCTGCGCCGAGAGCAGGGCCAAGGTCACAAATTGTTTGGCCTTGGCACAGGCCTCAGCCAAGGAAAGCCCTTTGGCCAGATAAACGGTAAGGGCCGCGGAAAAAGTACAACCCGTCCCATGACCGATCTTTTCCGCTAAGACCCTTGGGGCTGAAAGCTCAATTAGTTCTTGGCCATCAAAGACAAAATCTCGCACCACCTCTCCTTCGGCATGACCTCCTTTAAGCACCACCGCCCTTGGACCAAGGGAGAGCAATTCCTTACAGGCCTTTTCCTCTTCCCCAGGAAGGACCTTCTCCCCTAAAAGGGCTTCGGTCTCTGGAAGATTGGGTGTGATCACTCTGGCCAAGGGAAAGAGCTTTTCCTTCAGGGCGGAAACAGCCTCCGGCAAAAGGAGGGCCTCTCCCCCTTTAGCCAACATCACCGGATCAACCACCAGAAGGGGACGATATTTGGCCAAGACCTCGGCCACGGCGATGATGATTTCTGCCTTACCCAGCATCCCGGTCTTAACCGCTACCGGGGTAAAGTCCTCAAACAGGGCCTCCAATTGGTCAGCGACCAAGGTGGGGGAGACCGCCTCCCAATACTTCACCCCTAGCGAGTTTTGGACCGTAAGCCCGGTGATCACTGTTTGGCCAAAGGCACCAAGCAGAGTGAAGACCCGAAGGTCGGCCTGAAGACCGGCCCCTCCACTGGGGTCAGATCCAGCAATGGTCGCAACCGAAAGACGACTCATAGACTTGATTAAACTCCTTTTTGAAGGAAAGGTAAACCTAAATCAAACGATTCTTTGGGATCAACGGGTTCCCGACCTCGAAAATCGCCCAATTTGAAGCAAAAATTATTTGCCAATGCAAAAATGGCTAAAGATTTGGTCTAAAAGGTCTTCGGTGGTGGTCTCCCCAGTGACCTCGCCTAAGGCTTGCAAGGCCTCCCTTAGATCAACAGCCACTAATTCCGGGAAGACTTCGGGGCTCTTGAGGGCGCTGATAGCCCGTTTGGTAGCTTGTAAGGTCTTTTCTAGGGCGATCTTTTGACGCAGATTAGGGGCTACGGCCGGAGGAGAGATTTCCTTTTGACCAATGACAATCTCAAAGATGGCCTGGGTCAAGGCCTCAAGCCCAAGCTCTTCCTTAGCGGAAATAAAGACTTTCTTTTCTTTAGGAAAAGATTCCCGCCATTGATTTAGGGTCTCTTCGGAGGCAATGTCGATCTTATTCACCGCTACCACATGGGGCAGACTACGGATCTCATCATAAAGTCGAAAATCTTCGGCAGTTGGTTCTTCTGCCCCATCAACGACAAAGATAACAATGTCGGCCTGGGTAATCTTCTCCTTAGCCCGACGGACACCGATTTCTTCTACTACATCGGTGGTCTCACGAAGACCAGC
>CAZROA010000002.1:0-5130 GCA_964601575.1 uncultured Thermodesulfobacteriota bacterium | reverse complement strand
CCCGGGCTAAGCCCGGGCACCCCGGAATCTCTTCCGGGTTCCCTAGCATGTCAAACCCGGGTAAGGTTCTTCGCTTTGCATCGAATTAAACCACGTGCTCCACCGCTTGTGCGGGCCCCCGTCAATTCCTTTGAGTTTCAGCCTTGCGGCCGTACTCCCCAGGCGGGGTGCTTAATGCGTTAGCTTCGGCACGGAGGGATTAACCCCCCACACCTAGCACCCATCGTTTACGGCGTGGACTACCCGGGTATCTAATCCGGTTTGCTCCCCACGCTTTCGGGCCTCAGCGTCAGGTGCCGTCCAGCCGGCCGCCTTCGCCACCGGTGTTCCTCCCGATATCTACGGATTTCACCCCTACACCGGGAATTCCGCCGGCCTCTCCGGACCTCAAGCCAGACAGTATCGGACGCCATTCCGGAGTTGAGCTCCGGGCTTTCACGTCCGACTTGTCCGGCCGCCTACGCCCCCTTTACGCCCAGTGATTCCGGGCAACGCTCGCCACCTCCGTATTACCGCGGCTGCTGGCACGGAGTTAGCCGTGGCTTCCTCTGGGGGTACCGTCAGCCCGGAACTGGCTATTCACCAGCCCGGGGTTCTTCCCCCCTGACAGGGGTTTACGACCCGAAGGCCTTCTTCCCCCACGCGGCGTCGCTGGGTCAGGCTTGCGCCCATTGCCCAAGATTCCCCACTGCTGCCTCCCGTAGGAGTCTGGCCCGTGTCTCAGTGCCAGTGTGGCCGGCCACCCTCTCAGGCCGGCTACCCGTCGTAGCCTTGGTGAGCCGTTACCTCACCAACTAGCTGATGGGACGCGGGCCCCTCTTCGGGCAGGAGCTTGCTATGCAGAGGCCCCCTTTCTTCTACGAGCTTGCGCCCGCAGAACGTATCCGGTATTAGCCCCCCTTTCGAGAGGTTATCCCGGACCCGAAGGCAGGTTACCCACGCGTTACTCACCCGTCTGCCGCTGTACTCCCAGGGCCGAAGCCCTGGTTTCCCGCGCGACTTGCATGTGTTAGGCACGCCGCCAGCGTTCGCCCTGAGCCAGGATCAAACCCTCATGTTAAACTGGAAACCCGGCTCGGAATCACCCAAAAGGGGATTCCAGGCCAGCAGGCTGAAAACTTTAACGGAGACCTGCCCGTCGCCACTATTCAGTTTTCAAAGATCAGCACCTTGTTTCAGAGAGCAATTTTTATTGTAACCACACAAGGAAAGTTGTCAAGACCTTGGTGGGAAAGGTCTTCCAAAAGTATTCAAAGAGCCGCTTTTAAAGCAAAAATAAAATAACAACTTACTCGGATCTGTCAAGTTTTTAAGAAAACCGATCAAAGAGCAACAGCGTCGCTAATATAATGAGCTTCAAATCCTTGTCAAGAGAATTTGAACACCCGCAAACATCAAAGAACCAAAACCAACGCCAGCACTATAATGATCGGAATCAAGATGTCAAGGGTTAACTCTTTTGGACCGGGTCTTCCGAAGGAGGACGATCCCGACCACAAAGGAAAGGACCAATACCATCAAAAGGGCCGTCTCAATCATATATTGTTTAAAGAGCCCTTCGGTGGCCATACAGCCCTCCGGCGGATGGGCAATCTCTACCGAGATGATCAAAATACGCCTTACCGAAGCGATAATCCCGATCATTAGAAAGGGTTCGATGGCGAGCTTAACCGGTCCCTCCACCGAAATCTTAATGGTGTGAAGGATCTCAAGGAGCATTAGGGCCAGGAGGGAACGATCAAGGACAAAGAAGACAAAACTCAAAAGGCCGTTTTCCGTGTTCCAATAGTATTTCCAAGAAGTAAAGATCTCAAAGAAGACACAAAGGGCCGCTAAAATAAGCGAAAGGAGCAAAAGGAGATAGAGCCCCTGTTCCAAGCGATCATACCACCGAAGGAAAGGCCCTTTGGTCACCGCTACCCACCTCCCTGTTTGGACTTAATTACACCGAACTTTTTCGGGAGAGGAGTGTAGAAAAGTTAAGGTCAAAGGGGCCGTTTACAAGATGGACGACCGTGGTGTCTTCAAAATAATCAATGAGGTTTACCGCGGCAAAATCTTGTTGAATCCGAAAAAAATGACGAAGAGAAGTCCCCAGGGCATGAGCGACCACCGTACGAATTAGCCCTCCATGGCTAAAGACCGCCACCAAGCCCTCTGAAAATCTCTCCTTGATCTCTTCCATTACCTTGAGGGCACGAGCCTGAAGGTCTCGTAAGCTCTCTCCCTTGGGAGGGGCCAGGTTTTCCGGGTCTTTTAACCGAGCCTGAAATTCTGGAAGCTCCCAAAGCTCGCTAAAATGTTTCCCGGTCCACTCCCCGAAGTCAATTTCACGGAGCAAAGGGGTGATGAAAAGCGGGGCCTTGGTGGCTTCGGCCAACCATTCGGCCCCAAGTCGTGCCCTTTCAAGGTCGCTGCTGTAAATAGCCGTAATAGGTACCTTCTTTAGGCCTTCCACTAAAATCTTGGTCTGTTTCAGACCATATTCTGAAAGAGGAACCTCACGCTGGCTGTAAAGGATACCAGGTCTGCCAGCCGTCTCCCCGTGACGGAGGAGAAGGACCCTGATTGGTCTTCTCATAGGGCTTCGCCAAGAAAACTAAGGGCTTCCTTCACTTGAGCCCCCTCTTTTACTTCGTCTAAAAGGCCTTTAAAGGTCGTCTCGCCTATCGGTCTTCGGTAGAGTTTGGCCAAGACCCCCCTCACGTACCTTTCATGCTCCGGGGGAATGGCAAAATCCGGGGCCTCCCGGTTAGAAAGTAAATAATCTGGAACCGCTGGATCTTCTCCTCCTTGTTTCAAGCGCTCCTCCCTTTCCAAGAGATAATCGAGAAGGTCAAAGAAGTTGCCATAAAGCCCGGCGAGGTCTGCTTCCTCTAGAAGTTGCATAAAAGTGGTGGTAAGGCTCAAAAACTCCGGGGGAATAACGGCCTCTCCAACCTCGCGGCAGCGCTTCAAGGAAAAGAAGGACCGGCAGGCAAAGGGGCGCCATGGATAAAAACGACAGAGGGCCTGTTCGTCTAGAAAGGGGCAAGACTCCGGGGTATAGCCCTCCTCCTCCGGGGGCTCCTTGCCAGAAAGGCAAAGGGTGGCCATTTCGTTCGGGGTGATCTTGGGACGCAGACGCGGATGCCCCCGAAGGGCCTTAAGTCTCTCCCGTAATTCTTGGCGTGTTCCTTCGGAAAGGGCCTGTAATAAAAAGTGGGCCTCGGCGCTGGTGGCTAGAAGATTTACCGTACAGCAATCCGCACAACCAGGCTGGCATATAAAGCCAAATTTCTGGGCCTCCTCTTCAAATATTTCGTAAAGGGCACGAACCAAGAGGGCCTTTTTCTCAAGGGCGTAATCTAGCCGGACAGGCATAAAACCGATCATATCTCGGCCTCCTCAGATACCTCCGGGCCTTGGCTTTCCTTCCGTTCTTGGAGTCTTTTCTCTAATTCTTTGATCTTTTTCTGTTTGTCATAGAGTTCTTTTCGCCGTTTTAAACGGCCCGGGATAGAAAGTAAAAAGACCAGAAGCATCCCGGCCAACATAGCCAGGATAATGACTACCGCTAGAGAACTTTGAAATTGCCAAAACATAAATTTCACCGTGACCGAAGCCGCATTCTGAATGGCAAAAAGGGCGACAAAAATCCCCAACACCGCCGCCAAAATAAGATACACTTCCATGAGATACTCCTTATATTTTGTAGTTACTTGGCCCGCATCTTAGGCGGAGCAGAACAAAATAATTTTTATTCTGGAATTTTAGTCTCAAGAGAGTCAATCTACAAACGGGAGGCCTTTATGAAAAGACCTAGTTATGAAGAACTGTTACGTTTGATCAGAGAGATGGCCGACCTCTCGGAGCTTGATCTATCCGGTTACAAGCTGGAAAACTTTAATCTGAGTCTACTTAATTGCCGGGGGACGAACTTTGCCGGCGCCAACCTTTACGGCGTAAACTTCATCGGAGCAGACCTTACCGGGGCCAACTTTGAAGGGGCCCGGGTGGCGGTGGTCAATTTTTTAGGAGCCAAAGTCTGTAAGGCCAACTTTTATCAAGCCGATCTGGGAAATGCCTGTCTCAAAGGGGCTGACTTTTCCGAGGCGGATTTGAGAGAGACCGATCTGGCGGCTACAGACCTTAGTCTGGCCTGTTTCCGCGGAGCTGATCTCTCACGTAGTCGGATCGAGGCCGTCGATGGACAAATGGCCTGTTTTGAAAAGGCCAATTTGGAGGGGGCCAATCTCCGAGGAAGCAGTTTCCAATTGGCTGATTTTCGCCAAGCCAACCTAAAAGGGGCCAATATGATCCAGGTAGACCTCACCGGGGCTAGTCTGGAAGGAGCCGATCTTTCCGGGGCCGATTTAATCGAGGCCTTTCTTCGAGGGGCCAATTTCACCAGGGCCCATTTAGAGGGGACCCGTTTTCGGGGAGCTCTCTTTGAAGGCACCATCGGCCTTAAAAGATAATTTTTTAGAAATCCTCTACGAAGACAGCCACCTCCTGGCGGTCAACAAACCCGGGGGGCTTTTGGTCCAAGGCGACCGCACCGGGGACCCCACCCTCCTGGAATGGGCCAAGCGCTATCTCAAAGAAAAATATCACAAACCCGGAAATGTCTATCTCGGTCTGGTACACCGCCTGGATCGGGTGACCTCAGGGGTAGTGGTCTTGGCCCGCACTTCCAAGGCCGCGGCTAGGCTCTCTGAGGCCTTTCGGGAAAAGCGCGTGCAAAAGGTCTATCTTGCTGTGGTCCACGGCGTGCCTAGGAAAAGCGAAGGCAAGATTTGTCATTACCTGATCTGGAACAAGAAGAGCCGCAAGGCAAAGGCCCTGAAAAAGCCCTGCCCAGGCGCGCAAGAGGTCCTTCTCACCTATAAAGTTTTACACACTTTTGAGGGAAAAGCCCTGCTTGGTGTTTATCCTCTCACCGGGCGCAAGCACCAGATTCGGGCCCAGCTTGCCGCCCTGAGGCACCCCATTGTCGGAGACCTCAAGTATGGTTCTCGAGAGAAGGTCTATGAGGGACGAGCCATCCTGCTTCATGCCCATAAGATCATCCTCCCCCACCCTACCCAACGAAAAGAGCTGACCTTTGAAGCGCCTCTGCCAGGCTATTGGCCTCAGGTTTTCCGAAAG
>CAZROA010000001.1:0-16006 GCA_964601575.1 uncultured Thermodesulfobacteriota bacterium | reverse complement strand
GTCTATATCAAGGTCTGAAAGAGATCTTTCCGGCCCTCGTTCGTCACGGGCCGGCGGAGGAGACCTTGCCCAACACCTTGAGCGTGGCCTTCCCCGGCCATCGAGGAGAAGAGATCCTTAAGGCCATTCCGGAGATCTGCGCCTCTACCGGAGCGGCTTGTCATGATCGTTCGGTAGCCATCTCGCATGTCCTTTCGGCCATGAAGGTCCCTCCGGTGGTGGCCCAAGGGACCATTCGGTTTTCCCTTGGTCGGGGGACGAGCCTTTCCGAAATAGAAGAGACTTTGGCCTTATTCCGCCGATATTTTTCATAAATTATGCCTCTTTGGTTAGAAGAAATTGCCCATACCGCCTTGCTCCCCCTACGGAACCGCAACTTTAGACTCTTCTTTATGGGCCAGAGTCTATCGCTTATCGGTAGCTGGGTCCATACCACCGCCCAGCGGTGGCTCATGTTCGAGCTTACCCATTCGGCCTCTATGTTGGGTATCCTTGGGGCGGTGGGATCGCTTCCGGTACTCCTTTTTTCCCTGCCGGCTGGCTGTTTGGCGGACCGTCTGCCCAAAAAGAGACTCCTCCTCCTTTCGCAGATGGTAGCCGCCTTTCAGGCCCTTATTCTGGCCCTATTGGTCTATTTTCATCAGGTCAAGGCCTGGCATGTCTTGGCCTTGGCCTTTGTCTTGGGATCTACCGTGGCCTTGGAATTTCCCGTGAGGCACTCATTTATTTACGAGCTTGTAGGAAAAGAACCGCTGGTAGCCGCCCTTTCTCTCCACTCTACGGCCTTTAATCTGGCCCGGTTTGTGGGACCGGCTCTCGCCGGTCTCTTGATGACCACCCTTGGTCTGGCCTGGTGTTTCTTTTTCAACGCCTTTTCCTATCTCCCGGTGATCTTGGCCTTGAATTTCATTGTCATTTCCGATCAGAAGGCCTTAGCCTCGGCCCAAAACCCCTTGGAGGGAATTAGAGAGGGGTTTGTTTACGCCTGGCGACATCGAACCATTCGGACCACTTTGCTCCTCATTGCCGTGACCAGTATCTTTCTCCTGCCCTATGCCGTACTCTTGCCGGTCTTGGCCAAGGAGTCTTTTGGGGCTGGGGCCAAAGGTTTTAGCTTTTTGATGGCGGCCAACGGCCTTGGGGCCCTTTTCGGGGCCATGTTTATGGCCAGCATCGGCCCTTGCCTGCGCAAGGATCGGAATATCTTGGTCAACCTTTCGGCCCTTTCCCTTTATTTAGGACTTACGGCCCTTTCTAAATCCCTGGAAATAGCCGCCTTTTTTCTCCTGGCCGCCGGGTTTCACATGGTTTGCACCTTCACCTCGGCCAATGCCCATCTCCAACTCAATACCCCAGATGAGATCCGTGGCCGTATCTTGAGCCTCTTTAGCCTGAGTTTCCTAGGGCTCTTCCCTTTAGGCAGCTTTCTTTCCGGTCTCTTGGCCCAGCATCTGGGGACGGTGAAGGTCTTTCTTTTAGGCTCGATTATCGGGGTCACGGCCACCCTCTTTGTCTTTTGGCGAGGCTTTGGCCGGAGGTTTTGAGCCAAGACTGTTGCCTGAGCCTTTGGATGATGCTAGTTTGCAGGCGTGCTGGAGACATTGGCCCATCTCGATCAGAAGATATTTTTAAGCCTTAATCACCTTCGATATCCGCTCTTGGATCTGGTGATGCCCTTTTTTAGTAATGAAAAGGCCATTTATGCCTTCTTTATTCTCTTTTCTCTGGTGCTTTGCTGGCAAAAGGGTCCAAAGGTCTTGCTCATCTCCGTGATGGCCCTCCTCTTGGTCCTTATTAGTGACTTTGTCTGCGGAAGGGTTGCCAAACCGGCTTTCGGTCGGAAGCGCCCCTATTGTGCCCAGGGAGAGGTATATATTCGCCAAGGGGAAAGATATCTCCTTCTAAAAAAACCCCTTCCCCAAAGGAGATGTCTTTCTTTTCCTTCCTGTCACGCTAGCAACGTGGCCTGTGCGGCTACTGTCTTTTCGCGTCTGGCCCCTGGCCTTACCCCGGTTTTTTGGGGTTTTGCCCTTTTGGTAGGGTACTCGCGCATCTACTTAGGGGCGCATTATCCCTTTGATGTCTTGGCCGGTTATTTGGTGGGAAGTATCATCGGTTTTTTGGGAAGCCTTTATTTCTTTAGGGAGCGATGAGGGATTTTTTTAACTCGCTTTTTTCCACGGGTGGTTTATTCATCCTGACCATCGTGGCCGCGAGACTCACCTTTATGCAACAGATAGGCCTCCAACTCACCCCGGATGAGGCCTATTATTGGGATTGGTCCCGCCATTTGGCCTGGGGTTATTATAGTAAACCCCCCTTAGTGGCCTGGTTGATCGCCCTTTCCACCGCCAAATTGGGTGTCAGCGAATACGCCGTCCGTATCCCGGCGGTGCTCTTGGGAGGACTTTATCTGGTCTTCATCTATTACCTGGCCAGGCGTCTGTTTGACGCCCAAATGGCCATCTGGGCGGTCTTAGCCGCGGCAGTGAGCTTATTCTCGGCGGTCTACAGCTTTGTCATGACCATTGATCCTCCGCTTCTTGCCCTTTGGGCCATGGCCTTATGTCTTGGCTGGTTGGCCGCGGAAAACCAAAGCCTCAAAGGATTTTTGTTCACCGGGGTGGCTGTTGGTCTAGGTCTCCTTGCCAAACAGACCATGATCGCCTTTCCGGTCCTTTATTTTGTATGGCTTGCCTGGGACAAGTCTAAACAAGAGCTCTTAAGAACTCCGGGGCCTTATCTCATGGTCCTCTTGGCCCTAATTCTGTTTTTGCCTAATCTTCTCTGGAATGCCAAGCATGACTGGATCATGTTTAAACACACCTCGACTCACTTTCAGGAACAAGCCTTTCGTTTGACCGGGCCCCTTCGATTCCTGGCTGAACAGGCCGGGGTGATCACACCCATTATCTTTGCTTTGATGCTCATTGTCTTCTTCCTGGTGGCTACTAGGCCACGGCTCAGAGAACAAAGTTCCTTGCTTTATCTCTTTGTCTTTTCCGCCATCCCTTTGCTCTTAGTGCTCCCGCTTTCTTTCCTGAGAAAAGTCAATGCCAACTGGCCAGCCCCCTTCTACACCAGCGCCTTTATCTTGGTGACAGCCTTATGCTTACGGGCCAAGTGGCCTGGAGGAAGAGAGCGCCTTATTCGGCGTCTCTTTTTACTTGGTGTGCTCTTGGGCATGGTGGTCAATATTGTGGCCTACCGGTTGCCGGTGATGCCTCAAAAATTTCCGCCCAAGATAGCGGCCATCCTCTACAAATTTTATGGCTGGAAGGAGATGGCCTCTAAAGTAGAGGCCTTGCGCCCCAAAGGGGCCCTGGTCATTACCAACCGACGGGACTTTGCCTCCGAGCTCGCCTTCTACCTTCCGGACCACCCACAGACCTATACCTTTTGGGGAGGACAGATCACCAGTCAGTATGACCTTTGGGACGGTTTATCAAGACACCTCGGTCAAGAGGCGGTGATCGTCAAAAGGGGATGGCCCTCGCTCAAGGCCTTGTCTGCCTGTTTTGAAAAAGTTAAGCCCTTGGGAAGCTGGGAAGAGAAACTCATTGGTGGACGGGTACGGAAAGTAGAAGTCTTGTGGGGAAAGGGCTTGAGGCCCTGTCCCTTGATTGGCCCCAAAAAAGATCAATTTCGTCTTCCTTAAATTAATCTCTTTTCATTTTGTTGAGCTTATCCAAAGGAAAGCCCGCTTAACGTTATATTTTTAATTATATAACGTCTTAAACCCCGTTTTGAGACTAATTTGTGGTTGACAGATAAACCTATAAGAAATAGCTATGAATATCCTAAAGACCGCCAAAGGGGGAGACCTATGAAGCGGTGGATAGGGGTGTTGTTTTTGTCTCTTTTTTTCCTGACTCTGGTGGCTAGTCCCTCACAAGCAACCTCTACCGAAGAAGAGATCAAGGCCCTAAAGGCGCAGGTCCAGATGCTCTTAAAACGCATCGAGGAATTAGAAAAAAAACAGGCCCAAGAAAAGGCCCTTAAATCAGGGCACCCGCAGTGTAGGGCCTATTGGAAAAATGGCTTCCGTATCGAATACAAAGAACCAGAGAAAAATCGCGAATATCGTTTTCGTTTTCGCACCGGTATCCAATTACGTTACACCTATTTGTCCCGGGATGAAGACATTAAAAATGGCAACGAAAACTATAGTAGTTTTACTATGCGTCGTTTGAGGTTTTACGTGGACGGTACTGCTCCAAATAGGGATTGGAAATATTACGTTCACGTTCAGCTTGAGCCAAAAAGCGCGGTCAACGTCCACGATGCCTTTGTTATTTGGCAAAAATATAAGGAATTTCGGGTTCAATTTGGGCGGATGAAGATTCCCGGGCTTGATATGGAATATTGGCAGAGTGGATTCATGCAAAATGGTACAGACCGGACCATCTTCACCAGCGATGGCGAGAATTATTGGCCCTATGACGGAGGGACTCATTATTTGACTACCGGCGGTCATTTAAGGGATAACGGTTTTCCTATCGGTGGCATGCTCAATTATCGTTCTCAAGGGGTCCTGTTAAATGGCTACCTTGATCTGTTTCAGAAGAAGCAGTTTCTCTGCTACTGGTTTGGGCTCTATAATGGCCGTGACACTCAGGGGAGCAAGAATACCCACAGTGACGACATGCTTTACAGCTTCCGGATCGGAATAAATTGGCTCCCTGGCTCTGATCCCCGCGGTCCGATGGGGCCGATGACCTTTCACAATTACACCATGCAAGGGGACTATGGGTATAACACCACCCCGGCCTTGGCTACCATCTTCTCTGGTTTTTGGACCAAGGATCGGCGTACGGTTTACTATGAGGCCACTGGAACAGAACAAGAAGACGCTCCCCATGATATCGAAAATTACGGTTTCGATTTTACGGTGCTCTTTCGTTACCTAGGCTTTTCGGTGGATGCTGAGTGGGCCTGGGAGGAATTCATTCAGAATCCCGATCACACTGTAGCTAGTGTACCGCAAGAGACTTGGGATCGTTGGGCCATGCGTCTAAATCTCGGTTATTTCTTTGTCCCCCGAAAGTGGGAGGCGGTCTTTAAGTATGCCTATTTTGTGCGCTTGATTGGCAACGACCCCTATAATTCTTTGGCCAGCGGTTTGGGGTTGGTAAACCTGGCAGACGGTAAATACGGTGTTGAAAAATATATGCAGCAATTTATCCTTGGGCTTAATTACTATTTCCATGGTTTCAACCAATACATCACCTTCGATGTTTCCCTGTTGCAACGCAAGATCGATGATGCCGATGCCTCTCAAGCAAGCCTGGTGGGTATGAACCCTGATCAATTCGAGAGCCAGTTTGAAAACGATTGGCGCTTTCGCGTTATGTTCCAGCAATTCTTCTAGTTTGTGCCCCCATCGGTTACTGCTTGGGATCCGTTTCTGTTTCCGAAACGAAAAATGGGCACGGATCCCAAGCCTATTTTGGTCGTAGATTGTTTTGCGTTATTTTTTGATTATGACCAAGGCTCGCACCATTTACGTCTGCCAGCAGTGCGGGTATCGTTCGCCCAAGTGGCTTGGTCGTTGTCCAGGCTGTGGCCAGTGGGAGACCCTGGTCGAAGAAAGGCCTAAAGAGACTCGGGTCACGGTGGAGATCCCCAAACCTCTACCCTTGAGTGAGCTTCCTTACGAAGAGGGTCAAAGGATCTCTACTGGGCTTAAGGAGCTTGACCAGGTCCTAGGCGGGGGCTTGGTCCCGGGTTCCTTAGTCCTTCTTGGAGGGGATCCGGGGATAGGTAAATCTACCCTCCTTTTACAGGTGATGCATCATTTAGCCCTAGGCGGATACAAAGTTCTTTATCTCTCCGCCGAGGAATCCATCCAACAGATCAAACTCAGGGCCTCCCGTTTGAAGATCGAGGCCGAGGGCCTGTTTATCCTTTCTGAGACCAATCTTGACCTTGCTTTAGAGGCCCTGGATGAGCTCTCTCCCTCGGTCTTGGTGGTCGATTCTATCCAGACCGTCTATCTCCCTGATCTATCTTCGGCCCCGGGGAGCGTGGCCCAGGTAAGGGAGTGTGCGGCCAGATTGCTTCGTTTGGCCAAGGCCAGGGAGATCGCCGTCTTTTTGGTGGGCCACGTGACCAAAGAAGGGGCCCTGGCTGGCCCAAGGGTTTTGGAACATCTGGTGGATACGGTACTCTATTTTGAGGGTGATCGAGGGGCGAGTTTTCGTATCCTGCGTGCGGTCAAAAACCGATTTGGCTCGACTAATGAGATCGGCGTTTTTGAGATGACCACTCTGGGGTTGTCTCCGGTAACCAATCCTTCGGAGCTTTTTCTCTCCCAGACCACCTCTGAGATCCCTGGTTCGGTGGTGGTGGCCACGGTGGAGGGGACCAGGCCGGTGCTGGTTGAAGTACAGGCCTTGGTGACTAATACCCCTTTGGCCGTACCCCGAAGGACAAGTGTTGGCTTTGATGTTCAGCGTTTGGCCATGTTAGCCGCTATCTTGGAGAAGAGAGTTGGGCTTAACTTCTATGACCGCGACATTTATCTAAACGTGGTCGGCGGACTCAAGTTGGCCGAGCCAGGGGCGGACCTGGCCGTAGTTTTGGCCCTGGCCTCTAGCCGATTGGATAAGGCCCTTCCCCCTCAGACGGTAGTCTTTGGCGAAGTGGGGCTTACCGGTGAGGTAAGGCCGGTCTCTCAGGTGGAGATGCGACTAAAAGAAGCGGCCAAACTTGGCTTTCAGCAAGCCTATCTTCCGAAAGGAAATTTGGAAGGCTTTAAAAATAAACTCTCCCTAAGGCTGAGGGGGGTTTCTAATCTTCAAGAAATACTGGAGATGATCTTTTAAAGAGATTAACTTTTCTTGCACCTATTGGGCTCTCAGATTAAGATCCATCAAATTAGCAAGAAAAATTAAGCGCACAGGAGGCTCTTATGGGTGTGGTTCACGTGACGGATCAAAACTTCGAAAACGAGGTCCTTAAATCTGAAGTTCCGGTCCTGGTCGATTTTTGGGCGGCTTGGTGTGGGCCTTGTCGAGCCATTGCCCCGGTCATCGAAGAGCTGGCCGAGGAATACACTGGGAAGATAAAGGTCTGTAAGCTGAACGTAGACGAAAATCCGATTACTCCCGGGCGTTTTGGTATTCGAGCCATCCCCACCCTGATCTTTTTCAAAAATGGCCAGGTGGTGGATCAGATCACCGGTGCGGTGGCTAAAGCCACCATCGAAAGCGTGCTCAAGCGCATGGTCGGATAACGGAAATGGTCAAGACCTATGACCTGGTCATCATCGGTGGTGGGCCAGCCGGGCTTACCGCCTATCTTTATGCTGCTCGGGCCCGGCTTAAGACCCTCCTTTTAGAAAAGCTTTCCCCTGGTGGTCAGGTCTTAACTATAGATTTCATCGAAAACTATCCTGGGTTTCCCGATGGTATCCGGGGTTGGGAGCTTATAGAAAAAATGGTGGCCCAGGTTGAGAAATTGGGACTAGAGAGACTTAATGCAGAGGTAATCTCCCTCACCTTAAAAGATAACTGGAAGATGGTCACCTTGGCCGATGGGCAATCTTTGAGGACCAAGGCAGTCATCGTGGCCACCGGGGCCAGCCCCCGGCGCCTCGGTGTTCCCGGGGAGCAAGAGCTGGTGGGCAAAGGGGTCTCTTATTGTGCTACTTGCGACGGTCCCTTCTTCACCGATCAGGTGGTGGCTGTAGTGGGTGGCGGGAATACCGCCGTGCAAGAGGCCATCTTTTTGACCAAGTTTGCCAAAAAGGTCTATCTCATCCATCGCCGTGATCAACTCCGAGCCCAGAAAATACTTCAAGAACGGGCCTTGGCTAATAAAAAGATCGAGTTTATCTGGAATACTGTGGTCAAAGAAGTCATCGGTAAGGATTACGTAGAGGCTGTTCGTCTGGTGAATAGGGTGACTGAAGAAGAAAAGATTCTTCCGGTAGATGGGCTCTTTATCTTCGTTGGCCTTGCTCCGCAAACGTCTTTTCTGGAGGGTTTTCTTGAGCTTGATGAAAGAGGATTTATCATTACCGATGCCGAGATGAGGACCAATGTCCCTGGAGTCTTTGCCGCTGGAGACGTGCGGTCTAAGGCCTGCCGCCAGATTATTACCGCTGCTGGAGACGGAGCGGTGGCCGCCTACATGGCAGAACATTATATCGCTAATCTTGTCCTATGAAGCGCATTGTCTGTTTGGTCTTGTCCCTCTTTTGTCTCTCGGGTTGTTGGGGTTTTTGGCACCATAAAGGGCCGACTGAAGGTCTGTCCACCCCACAGGCCCGCAGTAACAAAGAATTAATGAAACTGGTCGATCGGGCGGTGAAACACTTTCGCTCTGGGCAGTGGGATTTGGCCGAAGAAGCCTTTCGAGAGATCCGTGATCGTTATCCAGATTCCCCTTATGCCCTTTGGGCCGAACTTAAGATGGCTGATTGTAAATTTTTTGCTAAAGAATATCTAGAAGCCGTAGTCCTTTATCAGGAGTTTGAGAAGCTTCATCCCACTAACGAGGCCATTCCTTACGTGATTTACCAAATAGCCACCTGTTATTACAAACGTATGCTTTCTCCGGATCGAGATCAGACTTACACCAAAAAGGCCTTGGAAAACTACGAGCGCCTCCTGAGGAATTATCCCGATTCTCCTTACAAATTGGTGGCCAAAAGACGGATCCAAAAATGTCGAGAAAGACTAGCGGAGCATGAATTTTACGTGGCCAAGTTTTACTATCGAACCAAACGTTACCGAGCGGCCTACGCCCGCCTTCTCTATCTCCTGCAGACCTATCCAGAGACAAGGACGGCGCAAAGGGCCCGTCCCTTGTCTCAAAGATACTATCACAAGGCCCTTGAAGAGACTAAGGCCTTGGCCGAAGGGACTCTAAAGGACTACTGGGGGCGACCAGTTAGGTAATTAATCTTTACCCTGGGCTTCCTGTAATTCCGGGGGGAGGAGTTCTTCAAGGTCAGGTATCTCTTCGAGGATTTCTGTATCTTCCGAAGTATCTCCCTCTTCAAAAAGATGATTCAGGTCTATTTCTTCTATCTCTTCAAGGGGCTCTACTTCTACCCCTTTTGTGGTCGAGCCTTCTTGGCTTGCCTCTAAAGGTTTAGTATCTTCCTCATCCAAGACTTCGTCTCCAAAGACCTTTTCCAGGCTAATTTCTTCACTAGGAGTTTCTTCCTCTTTGACTTTATCTTCCTCAGGAGCCAATAAGTCATCTGTTTTAGGGAGCCCGAGGTCTAGGTCTTCTTCTAAAAGATCGACTTGGTTCAGATCTTCTTCCAGGGAAAGTAAGTCAGAAAAGGCCTCTGGATGGGGCTCGTAAAAAGGCCCTAAGGCCTCGGCTAGGGAAGAGAGATCTTCGCCGCACTCCGGACAAGTGACTTGATATTCAGCGATAATTAGGTGACACTTGGGGCAACGCATTTTTCCTCCTAGCCATACCTGACTTAAATTTTTATAATGCACTTCCATGAAAAAGTCTCTGGTATTATCTATCGTCTTCCTGGTTCTGAGCTTGATTTCTTGCTCAGGCTCGCCAACGCGCTATTTGGCCTCTGAGGCCTGCCTGGTCCACAAGGGTCTCTCTACCCGGGATGAGATCTATAAATTCCTAGGCCCGCCGGATCGAGTCATTCGCCACCCCGATGGCACCGAAGATTGGTATTATTATCAGGTTAGGGAAAGCACTCTTAAAAAGTTCCCTTTGTTGAGCAGACTTGCGGAGGAAGAGATAGAGATCCTGCGCATTACCTTCCGAGGAGACCGGGCTATAGATTGTGTGTATTATGTGAAGAAGAGATGAGGTCTGAGCATGAAAGAACCTGATATCTATCAGAAGGCCCGCGAACGTATGGTTCGCACGCAAATTGCCTCTCGGGGGATCAAAGATCCGCGAGTGCTAGCCGCTATGTTGAAAGTCCCGCGACATCTCTTTGTCGAAGAGGCCCTTAAAGACCAAGCCTATGGTGACTACCCTTTGCCCATCGGCGAAGGGCAGACTATTTCCCAACCCTATATCGTCGCTCTGATGACCGAGGCCTTAGAATTGAAGGGCCCGGAGAAGGTCTTAGAGGTGGGGACAGGCTCTGGGTATCAAGCCGCTATTTTGGCTGAGTTGGCCAAATGGGTCTATTCCATCGAGCGTTATCCTTCCCTTGCCGAACGGGCGAAGAGGATCCTTGAAAGACTCGGCTATCGAAACGTGATCATTAAGGTGGGAGATGGCACTAAGGGTTGGCCGGAGGTAGCCCCCTTTGACGCCATCATCGTTACTGCTGCTGGGCCAAAGATCCCAGAACCCCTTCTTGAGCAACTGGCCGAAGGCGGGCGCTTGGTTATGCCCGTGGGGGATGAATGGTCTCAATTTTTGATCAAGGTGACCAAAAAAGGCGGTAAGTTCCTTAAAGAAAATCTTGGGGCAGTCCGTTTTGTAAAGTTGGTGGGTGAGTATGGATTTAAGGCATAGACGTCGTATCGCCATCATCGGGGCCGGAATCTGTGAAGAAGAGATCTATCAGTTGGCCTATGAGGTTGGGAAGCTGTTGGCGGATAAGGCCGTGGTCTATTCCGGTGGTCTTGGAGGCGTGATGGAGGCCGCGGCCAAGGGAGCCCTAGAGGCCGGTGGAATGACTGTGGGGATCCTTCCGGGGAACAGGGCCGAAGATGCGAATCCTTACATCCAGATCCCAGTGGTCACTGACATGGGGCATGCCCGAAATGTGGTTTTGGTGCGTTCGGCCGACGGAGTAATTGCCATCGCCGGTGGTTATGGGACCCTTTCGGAGATCGCCTTAGCCCTCAAGATGTGGAAACCAGTGGTCGGCCTGCGTACCTGGCCCAATATAGAAGGGGTTCATTATGTAGAGAGCCCTCAAGAAGCCGTAGAAACGGTCTTCAAACTTCTCGAAAGACCTGAGGCCTCATAGACGTTTTTCTTTCTAACTTTAGGTGTTTCATTGTTTTTAAAAATTTTATATTTCCAGCAGTTCCCTTACGATGGGGTGGAGGGGGTTCTTGACTAGTTCTTCGTAAGGGCCGGTTTGGATGATGCGTCCCTGGTGGAGTACGGCCACGCGGTCGGAGAGTAGATGTACGTCTAGGTTGTCGTGGGTTACGTAAATCAGGGTTAAGTTGCGTTCGCGTTTGAGGCGGAGGAGCTCCTGGCGCAATTGTTTCTTGCGAGGGACATCCAGATTGCTAAAGGGTTCGTCAAGGAGCAATATTTCAGTCCCCTGGGCCAAGGCCCGGGCAATGGCCAGGCGTTGCCTTTGGCCTCCAGAGAGGTGGTAGGGCCTTTTGTTGCGGTAAGCCGAAAGGCCAAAGAAGGTAAGCCACTTTTCGATCTCTTCTTGGGCTGAGGTAACAAAGCGGAGATGTTCTTCTACGCTCATGTGTTCCCAAAGTCCCAGGTTTTGGAAGATAAAACCCACTTGTCTCTGGTGAGGAGGAATAAGTATTTCGGGCCCCTTGGTGGCCAATTTCCCAAATAGATAAATCTCTCCTGCGTGAGGGGCATCCAGGCCAGCGATCAAGCGCAAGAGAGTGGTCTTGCCCGTGCCTGAGACCCCGATGATGGCCAAGATCTCACCGGGTGAGACCGTCAGATCTACGCCTTCCAAGACTTGTTCCTGTCCAAAGGCCTTTTTTATGCCCGAGACCTTGATCCCCCACTCCTTCATTAGTCGCCCCTTTGTTTTCCGTAGAGAAGTGTAGCCAGGGCCAGGGTGCCCAAAGAATTCATCAGGGCCAACGAGGCCGAAACCCCTACAGGGTTGTTTACCGAAAGGGTGTAGAGCTTGACCACCAGGGGTTCTCCTCCGGGTGGATAGAGCATGGTGCTTAAGCCTAGTTCGTTCATGGAAAAGACGAAAAAGAGCATGGTCCCCAGGTAAAACCACCTGCGTAATTGAGGGTAGAGGATCTTGCGGAGGATTTTGAGGGGGTCTGCACCGCAAAGTAGAGCCGCTTCTTCTGCGGCAGGGTCCAGATATGCGTATGCTGAAGCAAGGATTTGGTACGGGAAAAAGGTAAACCGAGCCAGGAGCCCTAGAACTAATAGCATGGCCGATCCATAGACCAAAGAGACATTTTTCCAAAGATAGATGAGCCCTACGGCCAAGACCACCGGGGGAAGAAAGAAATTAAGCAGTGTAACCAAAGAAAAGGGCCTGCGCTTATGTTTCAAGAGATAGATGGTGATAAGGCTCCAGAGGCCAGCCAAATAGGCCCCCAAAAGGGCGTAAACTAAACTGCGTAAAAGACTTGGGCCTCCGTGTCTTAAGGCCAAGGCCAGAGCGTGTTTATTTAGGTGTAGGGCTTTGCGGATCAGGCTCCCAAAGGGGAGGAGGAGGAAGAGAAAGACTACAAAGCCCAAGAAGAAGAGAAAAGGGAGCTTGAATTTTCCCGGAGGGAGACAAAGTCCCCTTTCAGACATGCGTTGCTGGAAGCAGAGGCCTTGACCTAGGAGGCGGGCTTCCAGGGCAAAGAGCCCCAGGCCCAAAAGGACCAGGGGGAAGGCCGCATTAAGGGCCCCGGGGATGTCGTAGAAGGCGGCAAAGCGGGTGAGGATTTCTCCTGGTAGCACTCGGACTCCCAGATAAGTAGGTACACCAATTTCAGAGAAGGCCAGGAGAAAGATGATAAGTGCTGCGCTCAGCACGTAAGGCCCGGTGCGGGGTAAGGTAATCTTGAGGAAGACCTTGAGTGGGGGAGCGACCAGAAGGGCACTTTCTTCTTCCTCTGGGGGGAGGTGGCCTAAGGCTACCAAGGAGAACCAGAAGGCCACGGGGTAAAAGGAGCCGGTCAAGACGAAGACCACACCCCATGGTGAGAAGAAGAGTAGCGAGAGTTTTCCGGGGGGCAAAAGCCCAGACCAGGCCAGGGCAAATTGGTAGGGGACAAAGAAAATAGGCAAGGTGAGGAGTAATTTCCAGAGTTTTTGCCCTGGGAGCTTGAATTTAGCGACCAGCACGGCACAAGTTCCTCCCACCAGAGTGGCCAAGAGCGCGGTAGAGGAGGCTATACCCAGGCTATTCATGAAGGCCGAAAAATAAAGTTTGTCATTTAGGACCTGCGGAGAAAAGTGGGTCAAAGTGACCCAGAGGACTAGGGCCCCCGGCAGGACAAGGACCAAGAAAAAATATCCCCAGAGAAAGGGACGAAGCAGCCTTATAGGGCCGTCCATTGGCGCAGGTAGGGGAGAATCTCTTCCATTTTACGGGCCACGGCGGCATAGTGTACTTTCATGAGCTTGAGTTCTGAGAGCCGGGGTAGCCCTTCAGGTGGGGCTACTTTTGGGTGTAAAGGGATCTGGCGACAGGTGGCCTTGGCCAACATCTCCTCCGCCTCTGGAGACAAGAGGAAGTCGATGAGTTTTTTGGCCGTTTCAGGGTGCGGCGCCCCTTTGATCAAGGCCACGGCGTTGGGCATAAAAAGGGTCCCTAGGTCCTTTTGGTCCGGGATGATCATCTTTACAGGATAGCCTTCGGCCAGCATGGCAAAGGCGTCGTCATTGTCCACAAAACCAAACTTGACTTTGCCCAAGGCCACCCAGCGGGCTACTTCTCCGTTGGAAGAGGCCAGACGAAGGCCATTTTGTTTTAGACCTTCTAAAAAGGCCTGGGCCTTTGCGTCTCCCCAGACCACAAAGAGGGAAGCCAGATGAAAAGAAGTGGTACCAAACAGGGGGTTGGCCAGGGCAAATTGGCCTTTCCAGCGCGGATCGAGAAGGTCGTAAATACTGTGCGGGTAATCCAGAGGTTTCACTAAGTCTTTGTTGACTAGGATGACCCGGATCCTTCCAGAAAACCCCGTCCAATAGCCTTCTGGATCTTTGAATCGGGAGGGGATGTCCCGGGCTTGTGGAGAACGATAGGGCGCCAGTACGCCCTTTTGCTTAAGAATCTCCACGCGTAGAGGATCGTTTGACCAAAAGACGTCGCACTTGGGCGCATCTTTTTCGGCGATGAGGCGGTTGACCAGGCCGGTGGACTTGGTCTCTTCGGTGTCAAAGACCATACGCACCTTGATCCCCGCGCGTTTTTCGAATTCTTTAAGCACTGGTTCGGAAAAGACCTGGTCCGTGGAGGTATAGATCACCACTTCCTGCTGGGCGTCCTCTTTTCGATGCGTACAAGTGGCCAGAGCCAAGCCCAAGATGAGAAAAAGGACCAAGGCCAGAGAGTGCTTCATGTCCCCTCCTGCAAAAACGGGATTCGATCCCATTTTTGAATTATTTTGAATTAGTTGAAATTCGTATCACTTCAAAACCCACGATGTTTCGTTTGTCTTTGCTGAATTCCACTCCAACAAGATAGACTTCCGCGAAGTTTGTCAGATATTTTTCGTGATATTTCTTGGCCTTTAGTTGGTCCAGGGCTTTTCCTTCCGGTTCAAGCTCGACTACCTTGAACTCGAAGAGATAGACTCGGTCTTCGAAGATCACGGCCATATCAAGGCGTCCGTGATTGGTGGCGTCCTCCACCCGGACCTCGAGTCCGAGTGCTGTGAAGTAGCAGTAAAAGATACTGGCGTAGTAGCCTTCGTAGCCAGCGAGGTCATTTTTGCGATACCAGTCCGCTGGAATAGAGGCGAAGAAGCTATAAAAGGCCTTTTTTAACCCTTCGAAATCTCTGGCCTCCAGGGCGTCATAGACTGCATCCCGATTTTTTTCTTTGGCCCGGATATCTTTGACGTAATAATTCAGAATGTAGTTGGTGAGACTGTACTTTACCTCGAGGTTTGGATAGGTAAGGGTATAGCGCCAGAGACCGGCTCGTCTCTTACAGTCCTTGATGGTCAAATAGCCGGTTTGAAAAAGGAGAGTCTCGGCGAAGATGTAATCTACGTCAAAACTCCCGATGAGTTCCTCACCGACCTCTAAATTTTCGAGTTGTGGGATGTAATACCGCCCTTCCTGCAGGAGCTTGATAAGAAAGGTCGGAGTACCGGTCTCAAACCAGTAAGCGCGAATCTCTTTGGTTTGCAAATAAAGAAGGATATCAAAAGGATTATAGACCGGCTCCCCTAAAAAGTCGTAGCCGTTATACCAACGTTTGACCTCTTCTAGATCGATGCTTTTGAGTCGGTCAGCAAAGACTTCTTCAAACTCTGTCTGAGTATAACCACAAATGGTGGCGTAGTCCCGGTCTAGGGTTATGTCTCTAAGGTTGTTTAGCCCGCTGAAGAGAGAAACCTTGGAAAATTTCGTTACTCCAGTGATAAAGACGAATTTGAGATAGGGGTCGGCGTCTTTAATTACAGAATAAAGATTTTTCAGGGCTTCGCGGATTTCAAGAGCCACCTCCCGGCGGTCTATGTTGTCGAGGATAGGCTTGTCGTATTCGTCGATCAGCACCACTACCTTCCGACCAAATTTCTGGCTCAGACGGATGATCAATTCCTCAAAGCGCTTGTTGTAGAGTTTTTCGGTGAGGGCGATTTTGTAGCCTTCGGCGTGGCGACGTAGGATGGAAAAGCAGGTCTCCACCAGCTCTTCCGAAGAGTGTATGACGCCAGCGCCGAAGCTGATGTATATGACTGGATACTTTTGAGACCAATCCCAGTTCTTTTCGAGAAAAAGGCCTTCAAAGAGCTCTTTCTTGCCTAAAAAGGCCTGGCGTAAGGTGTCGAGGAAGAGGCTCTTGCCGAAACGTCGAGGTCGGGAGAGAAAATAGTAACCCCCTCCTTCATCAAGGAGTTTTCTTACGAAAGGGGTCTTGTCCACGTAATAGAAGGGTTCGGATCTTATTTTTTCAAAGCTTTGGATACCGATAGGGAGTTTCTTGGACATAATTTATTGCTCTCAAAAGCTTACTCTACATTTTGTCCTAAAATTTTTACTATGAAATTGGATAATCTTCCAAAAACTTTCGGAAAACCTGAGGCCAATAGCCTGGCAGAGGCGCTTCAAAGGTCAGCTCTTTTCGTTGGGTAGGGTGGGGGAGGATGATCTTATGGGCATGAAGCAGGATGGCTCGTCCCTCATAGACCTTCTCTCGAGAACCATA